>CAMLSB010000037.1 GCA_946482565.1 uncultured Lysobacteraceae bacterium
GAGAACGACCGCGTCGGCGGGCTCGAGGCCGGCGTCGACGACTACGTGGTCAAGCCCTTCTCCGCGCGCGAACTGCTGGCGCGGATCCGCGCGGTGATGCGCCGCGCGCGCGAGGACGAGGAAGACGGCAGCGTCAGCGCCGGCGCGCTGCGCATCGACGGCGCCGCCCACCGCGTGTTCGCGCGCATCGGCGGCGAAGAACAACCGGTGCCGATCGGCCCGACCGAATACCGGCTGCTGCACTTCTTCATGACCCACCCCGAGCGCGTGTACAGCCGCACGCAGCTGCTCGACCACGTGTGGGGCGGCAGCGTGTACGTGGAGGAACGCACCATCGACGTGCACATCCGGCGCTTGCGCAAGACGCTCGAGCCGGCGGGCCTGGACGCGATGGTCCAGACCGTGCGCGGCGCGGGGTACAGGTTTTCCGCCGCGGCGTGATGCGACAATCCGGCGATGGCCCCCTTTTATCGCCCATGGACCAGGACGGTCGCGCTTTCCGCATGCCTCTTCGTCGCCGGGCTCGCGGTCGGCGCGGCGCTCGGGCACCCATGGGCGGGCGTAGCTTGTGCCGCGCTCCTGGCCTGGGGCTGGCAGGCGTGGCGCCTGCGGGCCCTGCTGGGGCGGCTCGGCGGCCGGCAGCGTTTCCGGGTGCCCGAGAGCGCCGGCGCATGGGATGAGGTCGAACGCCTGATGGCCCGGGCCCAGCAGGACCTGCGCGCGCGCAGGCGCCGCCTGGTCGGGATGCTGCGCGCCTATCGCGCGCTCGCCGACGCGCTGCCCGACGCGGTGATCGTCGCCGAGCGCGACAGCCAGCGCATCGCCTGGTTCAACGGCGCCGCGACGCGCCTGCTCGGCCTGCGCTATCCCGCCGACATCGACGCGCCGCTGGGCGAGCGCCTGCAGCCGATGCCGGTGGCGCGCTGGCTCGCGTCGGGCCGCATGGCCGAGCCGCTCGGCGACGTGCCCTCGCCGCTCGATCCGTCGGTGCGGCTGAGCCTGCGGCTGGTGCCGTATTCCGACGACCTGTGGTTGCTGATCGTGCGCGACGTCAGCCGACTGACCCGCCTCGAGGAAATGCGGCGCGATTTCGTGGCGAACGTCTCGCACGAGTTGCGCACGCCACTCACCGTGGTCCACGGCTACCTCGAGATGCTCGACCCGGCCGACAATCCGGAGTGGGCGCCGATGCTCGCGGAAATGCAGCGCCAGTCGCAGCGCATGACCCAGCTGGTCGAGGACCTGCTCGCGCTGTCGCGGCTGGAATCGCGCGATTCGCTCGACGAGGAACCCGTACCGATGGCATCGATGCTCGCCACGCTGCGCCGCGAGGCCGAGGCGCTGAGCCAGGGCCGCCACCAGGTCGAAGTGGCCGACACCGCCGGCGTCGACCTGTGGGGTTCGGTGCGCGAACTGCACAGCGCGTTCTCCAACCTGGTCAGCAACGCCGTGCGCTACACGCCGGCCGGCGGCACGATCCGCATCGAGTTCCGCCGCGACGGCGAGGGCGCGGTGCTTGCAGTGACCGACAGCGGCTACGGCATCCCGGCCGCGCACCTGCCGCGCCTGACCGAGCGCTTCTACCGCGTTTCCGCCAGCCGCTCGCGCGACAGCGGCGGTACCGGCCTCGGCCTGGCGATCGTCAAGCACGTGCTCGGCCTGCACCAGGCACGCCTGGCGATCGAGAGCGAAGTCGGCCGCGGCAGCACCTTCGCCTGCGTGTTCGGCGCCGAACGCGTGCGCCCGCGCACGCCCACCGCCTGGGAAGCCGCATGACCCCCGCCCCGCCCGTCGACGATCCGCTGCGCGACCCGGTGCTGTACTCGAACCGCGAGCTGTCGCAGCTCGATTTCAATTTCCGCGTGCTCGCGCAGGCGCAGGACCCATCGGTGCCGCTGCTCGAGCGGCTGCGGTTCCTGTGCATCTCCTGCACCAACCTCGACGAATTCTTCGAGATCCGCGCGGCCACCGTCCAGCACGCGCAGGATTTCGACACGCCGCTCGCCCCCGATGCGCTGCCGCCGGCCACGGTGCTGCGCCGGATCCACGAGCGCGCCGCCGAGCTGGTGGAAGGCCAGTACAAGTGCTGGAACGAGGTGCTGCGCCCGGCACTGGGCGAGGCCGGCGTGCGCGTGCTCGCGCCCGCGCACTGGAACGAGGCGCAGGCGCGCTGGCTGCGCGAATACTTCCGCGAGGAGATCCTGCCGGTGCTGTCGCCGCTGGGCCTGGACCCGGCGCACCCGTTCCCGAAGATCCTCAACAAGTCGCTGAACATCGTCGTCGTGCTGGAAGGCCGCGACGCGTTCGGCCGAGCCGGCAACCTGGCGATCGTGCGCGCGCCGCGCTCGCTGCCGCGCATCATCCAGCTGCCGCCGGAGGTGTCCGGCGGCGACAGCGACTTCGTGTTCCTGTCGGCGATGCTGTCGAGCTTCGTCGAGGAGCTGTTCCCCGGCATGCAGGTGAAGGGCGCGTACCAGTTCCGGGTGACGCGCAATTCCGAGCTGATCGTCGACGGCGAGGAGGTGGGGAACCTCGCGCTGGCGCTGCGCGACGAACTCGCCGGGCGCGGCTACCTGCGTGCCATGCGGCTGGAGATCGCGCAGGACTGCCCGGCGCCGATCGTGCGCATGCTGCTCGACAATTTCGAGCTGCCGGGCAATGCCGTGTACCGCATCGACGGCCCGGTGAACCTCAACCGCGCGATCCAGGTCTACGACCTGGTGCAGCGCCCGGAACTGAAGTACCCGCCGTTCACGCCACGCAAGCTGCGCGGCGGCGAGGCGATGTTCGACCGCATCCGCAAGGGCGACGTGCTGCTGCACCACCCCTACGACGCGTTCGGGCCGGTGCTGGAGCTGGTGAAGCAGGCGGCGGAGGACCCGAACGTCCTCGCCATCAAGCAGACGCTGTATCGCACCGGCAAGGGCTCGGCGATCGTGGAGGCCCTCGTGCAGGCCGCGCGCAACGGCAAGGACGTGACCGCGGTGGTCGAATTGCGCGCGCGCTTCGACGAGGAGGCCAACCTCGGCTTCGCCGACCGCCTGCAGGAGGCCGGCGTGCAGGTCGTGTACGGCGTGGTCGGCTACAAGACGCACGCCAAGATGCTGCTGGTGGTGCGCCGGGAAGGCCGCAAGCTGCGTCGCTACGTGCACCTGGGCACGGGCAACTACCACGCCGGCACCGCGCGCGCGTACACCGACTTCGGCCTGCTCACCGCGGACGAGGCGATCGGCGCCGACGTCCACCAGGTGTTCCAGCAACTGTCCGGCCTCGCACCGAACGTCGGGCTGCGCAAGCTGCTGCAATCGCCGTTCACCCTGCACGAGGGCATCCTCGCCATGATCGGCCGCGAAGCCGCGCATGCGCGTGCCGGCCGCCCGGCGCGGATCGTCGCGCGCATGAACGCGCTCAACGAGCCGCAAGTGGTGCGCGCGCTGTACGCCGCCTCGCAGGCCGGCGTCTCCATCGACCTCATCGTGCGCGGCGCCTGCACGCTGCGCCCCGGCGTGCCGGGCGTGTCCGACAACATCCGCGTACGTTCGATCGTCGGCCGCTTCCTCGAGCACGCGCGGGCCTACTGGTTCGGCAACGACGGCGCTCCCGAACTGTATTGCGCGAGCGCGGACTGGCTCGAGCGCAACCTGTTGCGGCGCGTGGAGGTGTGCTTCCCGATCCTCGACACGGAACTCGCGGCGCGGGTGAAGCGCGAGGCGCTGGACAACTACCTGGCCGACAACGTCAACGCCTGGGAACTGCTGCCGGATGGCAGCTACCGCCGGCTGCGGCCCGGTGCCGGCGAAGCCCCGCATTCGGCGCAGGCCCGCCTGCTCGCGGAGATCGACGGCGCATGAACGACGCCCGCCACCCGCATGTGCGCCTGCGCTCCGCTGCCCTGCCGATGCAGGACGGCGACCTGCTCGCGGCGATCGACCTGGGGTCAAACAGCTTCCACATGGTGGTGTCGCGCTACGTGCTCGGGCAGTTGCGCACGGTCGACCGCATCCGCGAGATGGTGCGGCTCGCCGAAGGCCTCGACGGCAAGGGCGGGCTGCGGCCGGAAGTGCGCGCGCGCGCGCTCGAATGCCTTGCGCGCTTCGGCCAGCGCCTGCGCGACATCCCGCCGCAGCGCGTGCGCGCGGTGGCGACCAACACCGTGCGCGCGCTGAAGGCGCCGCAGGCCTTCCTGGTGCCGGCCGAAACCGCGCTCGGCCACACCATCGAGGTGATCTCCGGCCGCGAGGAGGCGCGCCTGATCTACCTGGGCGTCGCCCAGGCGCAGCCGCCGAAGGCCGGCGAACTGCGCCTGGTCATCGACATCGGCGGCGGTTCGACCGAATGCATCATCGGCACCGGCCTCGACGCGATCGAGCGCGAGAGCCTGCAGCTCGGCTGCGTGGCCACCACCGCGCGCTTCTTCGGCGACGGCAAGCTCACCGCGAAGCGCTGGGACGAAGCGCTGCTCGAAGTCGGCGCGCAGTTCCAGCAGTTCGCCGGCATCTACCGCCACCTCGGCTGGCAGGAGACGCTCGGCGCATCGGGCACGATCAAGGCCGTCGGCGACATCTGCGCCGAACTGAAGCTGACCAAGGGTGCGGTCACCTCGCAAGCCCTGCCGCAGGTGCGCGAACGGCTGCTGCGGGCCGGACGCATCGATGCAATCGACCTGCCGGGCCTGTCCGGGGAGCGCCAGCCGGTCATCGCGGGCGGGCTGCTGGTACTGGAAGCCGCGTTCTCGGCATTCGGACTGGAGCGCATGGGCGTGAGCAAGGCGGCGCTGCGCGAGGGCGTGCTTTACGACATGCTCGGCCGCGGCGGCGCCGACGATCCGCGCGATGCTTCGGTGCTCGCGCTGATGCAGCGCTACGGCATCGACGCGGCGCAGGCCGAGCGCGTGGCCGCGACGGCGGCGCAGCTGTTCGACCGCGCCAGCCGCGACTGGCAGCTCGGCGCCGACGACCGCTGGATGCTGGTGCGCGCCGCGCGCCTGCACGAACTCGGGCTCGCGATCGCGCACAGCCAGTACCAGGTGCATGGCGCCTACGTGCTGCAGCATTCGGACATCGCCGGCTTCTCGGTGCCGGAGCAGCGCGTGCTCGCCGCGCTGGTCCGCGCGCACCGGCGCAAGGTGCCGAAGTCGACCTTCGAACTGATCCCCGACCGCCTGCTGGCCACCACCCGCCGCCTCGCCGCGTTGCTGCGGTTGGCGGTGCTGCTGCAGCGCTCGCACGAGGCAGGCGAACTGCCGGACCTGCGCCTGGACGCGGAAGGCAGCCACCTCGCGCTCTCGCTGCCGAAACGATGGCTGGACGCGCGACCGCTGCTGCGTGCCGACCTGGCCCTGGAGCCGGAGGCGTTCGCGCCGCTGGGCATCGCGTTGCGCCTCTCCACGCACTGAAAAAAAAACGGGCGGCGACCCGGGAGGTCGCCGCCCGCATTCGCCTGGACGTCAGTTCTTCGTCATCGGCTTGCGCGGGAAGCGCTGCGGCTGCATCGCTGCCTCGTAGACCACGCTGGCCACGACCGCCGCGGCCTGCTTCAGGTCTTCCGCCGACGCGTGGTCGAGGGTGTCCAGGTTGGTGTGGTGGACGTTGCTGAAGTAGTCCAGCCCGTCCTGCACGAACTGGAAGCCCGGCAGGCCGACGCGATCGAACGAGATATGGTCGGTGCTGCCGGTATCGCCGGACACCACGTCGGTCGCGCCGACGTCGTTGAACGGCTTGATCCAGGCCTGGAAGATCGGCATCGCCGCCATGTTCTGCTGCGCGTACACGCCGCGGATCTTGCCGGAGCCGTTGTCGAGGTTGAAGTAGGCCGACAGGCGGCTGTACTCCGGCTTGAGCTGCAGTTCGCCGCGGTTCTCGCGGAAGAACGCCGGCAGCTTGGCCTCCTCGGGATCCTTGGGTTCCGGATACGCGGCGAAGTGCTTGGCGACGTAGTCGGCCGAGCCGATCAGCCCCTGCTCCTCGCCGCTCCACAGCGCGACGCGGATGGTGCGGTTCGGGCGCGCGCCGACGGCCTTGAGGATGCGCATGGCTTCCATCATCACCGCCACGCCCGCGCCGTTGTCGGACGCGCCGGTGCCGGAGTGCCAGGAATCCATGTGCGCGCCGAGCATCACGATCTCCGAAGCCTTCGGGCCGGTGCCCGGGATCTCGGCGATGGTGTTGTAGCCCGCGCGGTCCTCGTCGGTGGTGAAGCGCGAATCCACGTCGATGCGCAGGCGCACCGGCTTGTCGGCCTTCAGGTCGCGCATGACCTGGTTGTACTGCTCGGCCACCATCACGACATCGGGCACGCCGACCGGCTCGCCCGCCATGCGCGAACCGCCGCCGGAGACGCCGATGATGCCGTTGTCGCGGCTGCTGATGCTCACCGCGGCGAGCACGCCTTCATCGATCATGAACTTGTTGATCGCCGGCACCAGCTCCATGCGGTCGCGGAAGCGCTTCATGCGCTCGCCGTTGTCGCCGCTGCGATCGGCCGGGATGTCGAACTCGTGCAGCTTCGCCAGGCCGTCGGCGTCCAGGCGCTGCCAGTCGGCCTCGATGCCCGGCTTGTACTCGCGCGCATCGCTCACGAAGGCGATCTTGCCCTTGAGCTTGCCCTTGTACTTCTCCATGTCGGCCTTCGACTTGATGCTGACGACGACGGCATCGCCCTCGACCGGGCCGTTGGTGCCCGGTGTCCAGGCCTTCGGGATCGCGTACAGCGGCACGGCGTGCGGCGACACCATCTCGACGCGCGAATGCGAGTAATCCCAGCCGCGGCCGAACTTCTCGAAGGCTTCGTCATGGACGTTGGACATGCCCCAGCCCGAGAGCTTGGTGCGCGCCCAGGCGTTGGCCTTGTCCATGTTCGGCGAGGCGGTCAGGCGCGGGCCGACGTCCTCGGTGAGCTCGCGCAGGGTCGACATCACCTGCGAGTGGGTGAAGGCTTCCTGCCGGATGCGGGCGACCATGTCCAGGTCGACCGATTCCATCGATTGCGCGGACGCCACGCCCGCTGCCATGGCCATGCAGGCCGCCAACAAGTATCGCTTCAAGGTTCGTCCCCCAGGACTCGACAGGAACCCCGAGTCTGGCAGCCCCGGGGCGCTCGCGCCCCTGCATTCGGTCATGGTCCGGCGCGGCGGCTGGTGGTCCGCGGTCGCCGGCGCCGGGCCGGCGGCTAGACTGTGCGGCATGAACTACCGCCACGCCTTCCATGCCGGCAACCAAGCCGACGTGCTCAAGCACGTCACGCTGCTGGCCCTGTGCGACGCCCTGCTGGCCAAGCCGGCGCCGGTCTTCGCCCTGGACACCCACGCCGGCCGCGGCCTCTACGCCCTGGCCGGCGAGGCGGCCCGGCGCACCGCCGAGGCCGATGACGGGATCGCGCGGCTGCAGGCGTCGGTGCGCGCCGGGGGCTTCGCACCGCCGGTCGAGCGTTACCTCGCGGCGCTCGACGCGTGCCGCGCCGCGCACGGCGCCGATGCGTATCCGGGATCGCCGTGGTTGCTGGCGCACGCCCTGCGCGAAGACGACCGGATCGCCTGCTGCGAGCTGCAGGAAGAGGAAGCGGCTGCGCTGCGCCATGCCTTCCACTTCGATCCGCGGGTCGCGGTCCATCGCCGCGATGGCTACGTGGCGATGAAGGGACTGCTGCCGCCGAACGTCGATGGCCGCCGGTATGCGCGCGGCCTGGTCCTCGTCGACCCGCCGTATGAAGCGCAGCTCGCGGAGTTCGACATGGCCCTGGCGGCGCTGAAGGAAGGCATCGCGCGCTGGCCGCAGGGCGTGTTCGCGCTTTGGTACCCGATCAAGCAGCGGCGCACGATGCAGCCGTTCCTGCGCGCGGCGGGCAAGCTCGCGACGAAGGCCGGCAGCGGCTTGCGGATCGAGTTGCTGGTGCGGCCGGACGATTCGCCGCTGCGCATGAACGGCAGCGGCATGCTGCTGCTGAATCCGCCGTGGCGCATCGAAGCCGCACTGGCGCCGGCGCTCGCGCAACTCCACGCCGCGCTCGGCGAGCCCAACGCCCCGCCGCCGCTCGTCGAAACCCTCGCCTAGCTCGACAGATTCGTAGTCAGGCGGGGTCGGCGACGGCGGATTGCTCGGGTTCGAAGAAGCTCCAGCGGACTTCCGGGAACTCGCGCTTCAGCGCGCGCTCCACCTCGTCGATCGCATCCAGCAGCGCGCGCACGTCCGTCGACTCGCGCATCCGCGCCTGCACCGACACCATCACCTCGCTGCCGAGCTGCAGCGTGATCAGGCTGATGACGTTGGCGATTTCCGGGCGTGCCTCCAGGAAGGCCCGCACCTGCGCCTGCCGCTGCGGATCGATGCTCTGCCCGATCAGCATCGCCTTGACCTCGATGGCGACGAGCACCGCCACGACGATCAGCAGCACGCCGATGGCGATGGTGCCGAGCGCATCCCACGCCGGATTGCCGGTAGCCACGCTCAGCAGCACCGCGGCGAGCGCGAAGCACAGGCCCAACAGGGCGGCGAGGTCCTCGCCGAAGATCACGACCAGCTCGCTCTGGCGACTGCCGCGGAACCACTGCCAGAGGTTGCGGTCGCCGCGCACCTTCGCCACTTCCTGCAGGCAGGCGCGCATCGAGATGCCTTCGGCGACGATACCGAAGACCAGCACCCCGGCTGCCCACCACCACTGCTTCAGCGGCGTGGGCTCCTGCAGCTTGTGGATGCCTTCGTAGAGCGAGAACATGCCGCCGACGCTGAACAGCATCACCGCGACGAGGAAGGACCAGAAGTACACGGCCTTGCCGTGGCCCAGCGGATATTCCGGCGAGGGGGGCTTGCGCGCCTGGCGCATGCCCAGCAGCAGGAGCAGCTGGTTGCCGCAGTCGGCGAGCGAATGCACCGTCTCGGCGAGCATCGCGCTGGAATGCGTGAACCAGGCCGCCACGCCCTTCGCCACGGCGATGGCGAAGTTGGCGCCGAGGGCGAAGAGGATTGCGCGGGTGGAGTCGGATCCGGCCATGCGGCAAGTCTACAGGCGGGCCGCCACGACGGGACGGTGCTTCATACGCCGAACGGCCAGGTCTCCGGCATGCCCCGGGCATGGCCATCGCCCAGCGCATCGATCGCGCGCGTCCGGTCGAACCACGTCCAGCCGTCGTACTGCCGGCCCAGCGACGACGCGGCGTAGTGGCTCCAGCGCTCGGTGTCGGCCCGGTACACGACGCCGATGTAACGCTCCAGCCGCGTCGGACCGAGCGCCTCGCGCGCGAGGTCGTGGCGATGGCCGTCGCCGCGCAGGTCGAGCAGCGAGCAGGCGGCCGCCGGCTCGAGCACGGCGGCATCGTGGAAGAGGCGCTCGACGCTCTCGGGACGCGATGGATTGACCTGCATGACCTGCATCGGCGCATCCCACTCCGGGGCGGCGGCGACGGTGCCCGCGTGGGTGCCGAAGCCCAGCAGCGCCGCATCGCCGCCGAAGGCCTCACGCGCGAGCTGGCCAAGGTTGAGTTCGCCGCGCACCTCGCCCATCTCGGTTTCGCGCGCGTCGCCGATGTGCGAGTTGTGCGCCCAGACCACGGCGCGGACGCCCGGGCCACCCGCGTCGAGCAGGTGCCGCAGGGTTTCGAACATGTGGCCGTCGCGCAGGTTCCACGACTCGGCGGCGCCGTAGTACATCGCGCGGTAATACGCTTCGGCGTCGCGCACCAGGCGCGCGTTCTGCGTGGCGTCGAACCAGTCGCGGCCGTCGCGCGCGGTGTACTTCAGGCGCATTTCCAGCAGCTCCCGCAACATGTCGGTGACGGCCTGCTCGCAGAGCGCGTAGCCCTTGTTCAGCGCCATCCGGCCGTATCCGGCGGGTTCGCTCGCCCATGGCGCGATGCAGCTGTAGCGGTGCCTCGCGATGGCCGCGGCCTCCGGATCGACGCGGTCGAGATAGTCGACGACCGCGCGGATCGAAGCGCCGAGGCTGTACAGGTCGAGGCCGTGGAAGGACACCCGTCGTTCCTGCGGCTGCGCCAGGTTGTGGGCGCGCAGCCAGTCCACGAACGCGGCCATTTCCCGGTTGCGCCACATCCACGTCGGGAAGCGCTGGAAAGGCCGTGATGCGTTGTCCTGCACGGGCAGGCCGCGGACGTGACGGTCGATGGTGGCCGCGTCGGGCCAGTCGGCCTCGACCGAGACGATGCGGAAACCATGGTGTTCGACCAGCCGGCGCGTGATCGCCGCGCGCGCACGGTAGAACTCCGAGGTTCCGTGGCTGGCTTCGCCGAGCAGCACGACGGTGGCACCCGCGTAGCGGTCGTACATCGCGCCGAACGCGGGGTCGTCCAGCGAGGGCAGCGGCTCGACGGTGCGCGCGAGCAGCGCGGGAATCGATGCGCGTTCGCGCACGGGAACAGGACGTTGCGCGGGACCCTTCGCGCGCGCCGGCGTGGCGGCCTGCTCCGGCGCCGTCGCCGGGATAGACGCGCGATCGGCGACCGGCGCGTCATCGCACCAGGCGTGCGCGCCGACCAGCGGCACGAACAGCACGTCGCCCAGGTCCTCCTCGCGCCATGTTCCTTCGCCGGTGCGCGTGATCTTGAGCAGGCGCTGCCCTCGCCGCGTCGGGCCGACCGGCATGACCAGCCGCCCACCGATCGCGAGTTGGCGGCGCAGTACATCGGGGACGTCCGGCGCGCCGGCCGCGGCCAGGATCGCGTCGAAAGGTGCGTCGGCCGGCGCGCCACCGCTGCCGTCGCCGGTGCGCACCTCGACGTTCCCGATTCGGAGCCGCCGCAATCGTTCGCGCGCGAGCGACGCGAGTTCGGCGTGGCGCTCGATCGCGAGAACCTCGCCGGCCAGCCGCGACATCACCGCCGCCGCGTAGCCCGACCCGGCGCCGATCTCCAGCACGCGGTCGCCAGGCTCGATGCGCGCGGCTTCCAGCATCAACGCGACGATGTAAGGCTGCGAAATCGTCTGCCCCGCCTCGATCGGCAGCGGCGAATCCTCGTAGGCGAACTCGCGCATCGCGGCGTCGAGGAATTCCTCGCGCGGGATGTCGCGCATCGCGTCGAGGACGCGAAGGTCGCGGACGCCGCGCGCCACGACCTGGCGCTCGACCATGCGCTGGCGCTGGGCCGGGAAGCTGTCCATGCGGAAAGCACTACTCCCCGCCGCGTCAAGGCCGCGTGGCCGTCCCTTGCGCCGGTGGCGCCATGAACAGCGCGCCGATCGCGAGCGCCGTGCGGTACGGCTCGGGCTCGTTGCGGTTGCTGAGCAGCACGACCGTCAGCCGGCGCGCCGGCCAGCGCACGATCACGTTGCGGAAGCCGACCGTCTCGCCCGAGTGCCACAGCGTCTCGCCGGTGATCCGCCAGCCGAAGCCGTACTGCGCTTCGTAGGGCTCGCCGGTGACTTCCACCTGCGGCGAGAACGCCAGCTTGCGCGAGGCGTCGCCGAGCAACCGGTCGTCGTACAGCGCGGCGTCCCAGAGCGCGAGGTCGTCGATCGACGAGTAGATCCCGCCATCCCCCAGCACCGCGCTGGTGGTGCTCTGGTCGGTGCGCGCCCACGCGCCTTCCTTCGACGCGCCTGCATCGGCCTGCGTGTAGCCCCATGCGCGATGCGGCGGCTCAGGTCCGCCGGCCACGTATGCCAGCGTGTCGCGCATGCCCAGCGGCCCGAAGATACGGGCCTGCAGGAAGTCCGGGTAGGCCATGCCCGACGCGCGCTCCACCACCAGCGACAGCAGCGCGTAGGCACTGTTGCTGTAGCGGTACGAGGTGCCGGGCGGGAAGTACAGGCGGTTTTCCTTCGACAGCAGCGCGAGCACGCCGGCATCGCGGATCTGGCCCTGCCAGTCGTCGCCCATCAGGTCTTCGTAGTCGACGAGGCCGGAGGTGTGCGTGAGCAGATGACGCAGCGTGATCGCGTCCGCCGCCGCCGGCAGTTCCGGAAGCCATTTGCGCGCCGGGTCGTCGACCGAAAGCTTGCCGTCCTCCGCGAGCAGCAGGATCGCGGCGGCGGTGAACTGCTTGCTGACCGAGGCCAGGCGATAGTCGGTCCCCGGGCCCGCTTCGACGCCGGCCTCGAGGTCCGAGCGGCCGTAACCGCGGCGGACCACTTCGTGGCCATCCTTGATCACGAGCAGCGAAGCGCCGGGGACGTTGCCGTCGTAGCGCTGCATCAGGCGGTCGATTTCGGCTTGCGGCATCGGCAGGTCCGGTGCGGTGACGGGAACGTCGTACAGGGTGTGGGGCGTCGGCTCGGGCTGCAGCGTGTAGTGCCACCACTCCATCGGGTAGTTGCGGAAACCCTCCGCGGCCATCGCGTCGAGCAGGACGTGGCGGTTGGCGTGCTGGGCGGCCGTCGCTTCGGGCGAATCGGTGTTGGCGAGGGTGGCGAACCAGTCGAAACCGGTGCCCATGTCCAGCGGCCTGCAGTCCGCGTCCTGCGCATCGCATTGCAGCAACGTGAGGTCCACGGTGCCGCCGCGGCTGTGGCCCGACACGGGCGCGATGTAGCCACCGGTGAGCTGCGACTTGTCGAGGCCCGGGTAATGCGCGGCCTTCGTGCGCTGGTCGGCCTCGTCGGCGACCCAGCGCATGAAATGCGCGACCGCGCGCGCGGGCCGATAGCAGTCGAAGATGCGCAGGCGCTGGTGCCGTGCGCGCAGCGACTGCTCGACGCGCGCGAGCGCCTCGGCTGCTTCATGCCGCAGCCAGCAGCGCGGCGCCTCGTAGCCATCGACGGGCGCGCCGACGAAGTTGTCGCTGCCCGCATACGCGATCTGCTGGGACATGTCGGGCACGAGGCTGCGGATGTCGACCATGCCCGCTTCGGCCATGGTGGTCGCCGGCGACAGCGTCGGGCCGGACTCCGGTGCAGCTTGCGGCGTCGTGGCCGCCGCGGCATGGGGCATGGGCGCAGCGGCCGAAGCACCAGCCAGCGCGAGCAGCAAGACCGCAACGGTCGCGCGCGTGCTACTCACAGCCGCCCACGCGCACGAACGCGAGGTCCTCGTAGTCGGAGCTGAAATCGCCGTCCGGATCGAGCTTGGCCATGTGCAGGGTCTTCGCATCGCCGCTGGCGGCGAAATCGAGCCACGCGTCGATGTCCACCGCGATGTCGTCCCAGTGCAGCAGGTAGCGGCCATCGATGTCGCCGATCATGCCGTGCATCTTCGGCGACTTGGCCGAGCGCCATTCCACGCCCTCGCCGGCCGGACAGATGCGCACGTCGCCGAACCAGGGGTCGCGCCAGGTGCCGAGCCACTGCTGCATCTGCGCGGGCATCACCGGGA
>CAMLSB010000038.1 GCA_946482565.1 uncultured Lysobacteraceae bacterium
GCCTCGAGCTCGTCCCACGCCTTCCACATGCCCAGCACGCCGGTGCCGCCGCCGGTGGGATACACCACGACGTCGGGCAGCGACCAGCGCGTGCCTCCCGGCGCGGGCTCGGCGAGTTCGAGGCCGAGCGATTTCTTGCCTTCGATGCGCCAGCCCGGTTCCTGGAACGTCGCGACCGAGAACCAGCCTTGCGGGATGTAATGCTCCTTCAGGTGCGCGCCGGCCTCGCGGATCGTCGGGCCGACGAGCTCGAGGATCACGCGAGCCGGATGCTGCTGCGCGGCGGCCGCGACATTGCCGAGGATCGGCGCCGGCGTATCCGGCGGCATCGCCACGACGACGTCGAGTCCCGCCGCGATCGCGTAGCGCGTGAGCGAATCGCCCGCGTTGCCCTGCGTCGGCACCGCCAGCCGCTTCAGCCCCAGCCGCCGCGCCTGCGCGACGACCATCGCCATGCCGCGATCCTTGAAGCTCTGCGTCGGGTTCGCGCCGAAGCCCTCGTGCGCGCGGCCTTCATCCTTGATCGCGAGCGAGAAGCCCGCGGACTTCGCCAGTGCATCACCGGGTTGCGGCAGCAACGGCGTCGCGCCCTCGCCCAGCGGCACGATGTGCGCCGCGTCGGCCGGATCGTTGATGTCGAGCGCCATCAGCGCGCCGAAGCGCCACATGTCGCGCCGGCGCGGGTCGTACCACGCGCCCGGGTTCACGGCCGCGAGCCGCTCGAGGTCGAGCACCATCTCGACCGGCCGGCCATCGGCCGGATCGAGGTTCATCGGCCGGTCGGCGGGATATTCGATCCCGGAGGCCAGGCCGCGCAGGCAACGGACATAGCTCATGCGCAGGACTCCACTCGATCGGGAACGTGTCTCACGGCTGGCGCGTCACGGCTGGTGCCTCAGGGCTTTGCGGCGCCGTTGCCGGCGTGCAAGGCCTTCGCCGCATCCGCGTACTTCGTGGCCTTCGGATTCTTCGTGTTCCAGCGCGGCGCCTGCGGATCGTTCGCGATCAGCAGGATCGCCAGGGCCACGGTGCGGTCGACGGCGGCCATGTTCTCGTAGTCGATCTTGTCCCAGGTGTCGGCGGCGCCGTGGTAGTCCGGATACTCGTACGCGACGCTGATCGTGTGCGCGGGCACGCCGAGGTCGGCGAGCGCCTGGTTGTCGCTGCGGGCGAAGTAGCGGTCGCTCGCGGTCGGATGCCGCGTGACGCGCGTGCCGGTCAGTCCGCCGGCGCGGACCAGCATGTCCCACACGTCGGAGTAGTCGGCGCCGGTGACCGCGAACGCGCGCACCTCCGGCCCCTCGCTGTCGTCGGTGCGGCCGACCTGCTCGAGGTTGATGTCGGCGACGGTGTCGGCCACCGGCACCAGCGGATGCTTGCCGTAGTAGCGCGAACCCACGAGGCCGTGCTCTTCGCCGAACACCGTCATGAAGATGATGCTGCGCTTCGGGCGCACCTTCTGCGCCGCGAACGCGCGCGCCAGCTCGATCACCGACACCGTGCCGCTGCCGTCGTCGTTCGCGCCGTTGAAGATATTGTCCGCATCGTCGCCGCGGATGCCGAGGTGGTCGTAGTGCGCGGTGACCATCACGTAGGTCTTGCTCAATTCCGGGTCCGAGCCGCGCAGCACGCCGACGACGTTGCGCACGAGCAGCGGTTCCGGCGCGTCGGCGTACTTCGCGCGCTCGCGTTGCGGCGCGATCTCGCGCCAGTCGGCGGTCTGGAAATAGCCGTCGTCGCCGAGCGGCTCCAGGCCCGCCGCGCGGAACTGCGAGGCGATGTATTCGGCGGCGATGTCGAGCCCGCGCGACGGCGTGCCGCGGCCTTCCAGCGCATCCGACGCGAGGAACGCCAGGTGGCCGCGCATCGCGTCGGCGGAGATGGTCGACAGCAGTTGCGCCTGCAGCGGCGGCAGTGCCGATGCCGGCGCGTGCGCTTGCGCTTGCGCGTGCGCGTGCGACTGCGCTGCCGCCTGCGCGGCGCCGGCCGCGAACACACCCGCCAGGAAAGCGGCCTGCAAGGCCCGGAACGTCCGCATGGATTGTTCTCCCCGATTGAGTCGCCGAGTCTAGCGCGACCCCTGCCGCGAAAAGAGGCGTCAGCGCAGGGATGTGCCGCAAGTCATGGTCGCCGCCGGCGCGGGCGCAGCGCCCCGCGTGCGCTGCAGGTGCAGCAGGCCCCAGAGCCGCGCGTCCTCCACCAGCGGCAGCACCGTGGCGCCGTACGCGCTCAACCGGTAGTGCACCGGGGCGGGCACCGGCCCGGTCGCCTCGCGCTCCACCAGGCCGTCGGCCTCCAGTTCCCGCAACTGTTCCGTCAACACCTTGTGCGAAATGGGCGCGACGCGGCGCTGCAAGCCGGAAAAATGGTTGGGTTCGCGCGCGAGCCAGTACAGGATCGTGAGCTTCCACTTGCCGCCCACCGCCGCGAACGCCGCATGCAGCGGGCAATCGGCGAGCGGATGCGGCGTCGCACCCCGGTACGCACCCGAACGTGCGTTCTTGTCGCTGCGCATGGAAGCCTCCAGCATCGGCCATCGATCGCACCGGAGCATGCCATGACCCCACGTCGCCGTGGACTTTTCCGCGCCCTGCTCCTGCTCGCCGCGGTGGGCGCGCCCGTGCCGGCCGCCTTCGCGCAAGTCGCGCCCGCGCCCGCAGCGACACACACGCCCGTCCCTGCGCCGGCGCCGCTGCGCGATGGTGCGCACGATTTCGACTTCGAAATCGGCACCTGGAAGACCCATCTCAAACGCCTGCTGCACCCGCTGTCGGGATCGGACGAGTGGGCCGAATACGACGGCATCACCACCGTGCGCAAGGTCTGGGACGGACGCGCCAACCTGGTCGAGCTGGTGGCCGATGGCCCCGCCGGCCATTTCGAAGGCCTGAACCTGCGCCTGTACAACCCGCGGTCGCGGCAATGGAGCCTCAACTTCGCCAGCAGCCGCGGCGGCACGCTGGCGACGCCGACCATCGGCGGCTTCGTCGACGGCGTCGGCACCTTCCACGACCAGGAAGACTTCGACGGGCGCGCGGTGTTCGTGCGTTTCCTGATCATTCCCGTCGACGCCGACACCATCCGCTTCGAGCAGTCCTTTTCCGCCGACGGCGGCAAGACCTGGGAGTTGAACTGGGTGGCGACGGACACGCGGGTCAAGTAGCCCGGCTCAGACCGCGACGAATTCCTTGCCGGCGAGCGAAGCGGCGAACCCGTCGTGCGCGGCGTGCACCTCGGCCCAGTGCGGCAGCGCCTTCATCCGGGCGATCCACGCGCGGATGTTCGGGAAATCGGCGAAGCCGCAGCCGACCAGCTCGCCCATCACCAGCATCTCGACGCCCACGTAGTCGGCCAGCGTCGGCGCATCGCCGCACAGGAAGGCGTTGCCGCGGCCGAGGAAGTGCGACTCGAGCACGCCCAGCCAGCGCAGCGTCTTCTCCTGCCCCCAGGCGATCGTGGCGGCGTGCGCCTCGTCGCTGCGGCGCCGGTGGTGCGGGAACAGCTGCGGATAGACCAGGCCGTAGCCGAAGTCCTTGTAGTAGTTGCCGTAGAACCAGGCCATCGCCTCGTCCACGCGCGCCCGCGCCTGCAGGTCGGCCGGGTAGGCCTTCGAGCCGGCCTTGCCCGCGAGGTAGCGCAGGATCGCCGCGCTCTCGGTGAGCACGAAGCCATCGTCGTCCAGCACCGGCACCAGCGCGTTGGGGTTGATCGCCTTGTACTCGGGTGCGTGGTGCGCGCCGGTCATCAGGTCGACGAGCACATGGTCCAGCGCGATGCCCTCGTGCGCGGCGAACAGCATCACCATGCGGCTGACGGTGGAGGCGGGGTGGTAGTAGAGCTTCATGCACGACTCCTGGGAAGGAAATGGGGGTTGCGCAGCAGCGCCGCCGACACCAGCGACACCAGCACGCCGACCGGGAAGATCTCGGCAAAGGTCATCGGCAGGCGGAACAGCGGATTAGCGTACTTCACCTTGAAGTCAGCCATCTCGGCGCTCATGCGCTCGATCTCGGCGGCGCTCGCACCGCGGGCGCGGGCCTGCTCGACCACCGCATTGCCGTAGGAGGTGGCGAAGTCCATGTGCAGCACCGCCTGCACGCCTTCCCACGCGACCACGTAGAACACGCCCGCGACGAAGCTGATCCCCAGCCCGACGCCGAGCGCCGGCCAGAAGCCGATCACCCCACCGCGGTCCACGTCGCGATGCCGCTTGATGCCCACGAACACCGCGCTGAGCGCGATGAGCATCGTCGCGTAACCGATCAGCATCGCGTACTGGCTCGGCGGCTCCCCGCCGAAGCCCAGGAACGTGGCGAACATGAAGCCGCCGACGACGACGCCGGCGATCGCGCCGTACTTCAGGATGGTGCGCAGCATGCGGGTGCTCCCCGTGGTGGTTGGTGACGCCATTACCCCCTGCCCCGCCCGCCCGGGCAATCGCCCGAACGGGTGATTCGGGCGCGTTCGCCCGATTGGCGGAAGCTTACGGCACGATCCCCAGCTCCCGCGCGCGCCGGATGGCCTCGGTGCGGCGGCGCGCGCCGAGCTTGGCGAACAGGTTGGCCACGTGCGTCTTGACCGTGTTCGGCGAGACGTGGAGGCGCGCGGCGATCTCCTTGTTGGCGCGGCCGGCGGCGAGCTCTTGCAGCACCTCGAGCTCGCGCTCGCTCAGTCCCAGCGCCGCCCGCGCCTGCGGGTTGCCGTCGAAGGGCGCCGGCGGCGGCGCAGCGAAGGCACGCGCGCCGACGAACACGCCGAGCGCCAGGAAGCCGGCGGCGACCAGGAACAGGTAGACGTCGCCCGGATGCAGGCGGGCGAGGCGCTGGTAGTCGAGCCATTGCAGGCCCACGGCGCCCACCGCAAGCAACGCGCCGTAGCCAACGACCCGCTTCCACATGCTCGCCTCCGGTGCCGATCCGCCCGCGGGCATCTTACGGCCCGGTCGGCCGCGCGCGTCCGTCAGGCCTTGAGGCCGGCGACGATCTCCGAGACATCGAGCCCGAGCTCGAGCTGCAGGCGCACGTGCGCCCGCTCCTTGCGCGACAGGACACGCCCCACCGCGACGCGGACATCCTCTTCCTCCAGGATCCGCATGATCCTCGGCAGGGCGGAGCCGATGGCATCCTGTCCGTAGCCGGCCTCGCGCAGGGCTGCGCTGATCAGGGTTTCAACGTCCATGGCACATCATAGCGAGTCCCGGATGCCCGCTCGTGGAGCCTGTATGCAGGCGTCACGCGGGCCTGCGTAGGCTGGAGGCTCCCGCCATCGAGAAACCGACATGACCCAATTCCCCGCAGGCACCCTGGTCATGGTGGCCGACGGCCAGAAGGCCAGGCTGTTCCGCAACGTCGGCGACGGACAGGCGCTGCAGTTGCGCCAGGAAGAGATGATGGATGCGCAGCATCTCTCCCTCCAGGGCCCCTCCGGCGTGGCGCCGCCGGAACAGACCGTGGAGCAGACCAACGAGGCGAGCTTCGCCATGCACGTGGCGCACTGGCTCAATCACGAGGCGCTGGCCGGCCGCTACGCCGACCTGGTGCTGGTCGCCGATCCGCAGACGCTAGGGCAGATCCGCCCGCAGTTGCACAAGGAAACCCTGGGGCGCCTGCGCAAGGAAATCGCCAAGACGCTGACGAACTCGCCGCTGGAAGACATCACGGCGGCGCTGGACTGAGCCGTTAGTCCCACATTCCGTCGGGATAGATCAGCTCCTTTCGCGCCTGGTCGGCGGGCACCGGAGCTGGGTGGTCGCCCTCGGACGCGGCGCAGTTTTCGCGGGAGATCCGGCCCATCTCGCTAATCAGCGAGAGTGCGCCGCTGCGGTCTGCGTCTTCGTTCGGGGCCTCGGTTTCTGGCAGTTTGACTACCATGGTTCCGCAAGTTCCAAAATTTTGCACATCGATGCGGGGCACCAGGGCCCGTACCGCCTCGTCGCCCAAGGCCTCGAACTTTTCGGGCGACAGGCCTGCGGCTGGCGAAGTAAAGCGGACCGTGATCAGGAAAAGATTGCGGTAGAACGCATAGCCA
This sequence comes from uncultured Lysobacteraceae bacterium, assembly GCA_946482565.1. The sequence goes on from CAMLSB010000038.1 coordinate 6,028, forward strand.
AGCGATTGCTTCGGCTCGCCCTCATAGGAGAACGAGATCCTCAGTTTGCGGCCGATGGTCGTAGTTGGCGCTGCGGCCGCTTGCACTGCTGCTGCGAGTGCATCGTCGGTACCGGGAGCAGTTGACGCATCCGCGGCCGGCGGCGTGTTGGAGCCACTGGAGATGGTGACCGCTTGCTCGCGGTCCGCCTCCGCGGCCGCACCGATCACGCTTGGCGGCGGCGCGGCGACGGAGAACTCCTGGATTTCGCCCATCTCGACATGCTGGTAGGAGTTGTTTTGCTGCTGTGCCAACACGCCATCAGTGATATCGGCCAAAGCTCGCTTGAGCCCGACTTCCTGGTCGGATCGGCCTTGGGGGAAAACGAAAATCGTGAGCGCGGATCCGTCGGGTAACCCGGGCACCTGGTAGCTCAGGGTGACACCTGCGAGCAATTGCTCGGGATCGTACGCGTCGCTCTTCAGCGTAAACGCCTGCACTTTCCGCGGGTAAGTCACCCAGGTTTTGTCCAGGAACTGGCTGGCTTTTCCCGGCGCAGAGGATGCCGCCATCGCCGGCGCGGCAAGCAACATCAGGGCAAGGATTAAACGGTGGCGCATGGTTGGCTCCGCAGACTCTGGTCTGTTGTTGAGCTTATCCAGGTAGACGACGGCGTGGTGAAGATGGCCGTGACGCCGTCGCTGAAGGCTTCCAGCCGGTTCTTGGTCATGCGGGCCCTTGTTTGAGGTCGGCCACGATTTCGGAGACGTCGAGCCCGAGTTCCAGCTGTCCAGGCTCCCCCCTGCCGATCGCGGGGTCCATCTCCCCTCGATTCGACGGCGGACGCCGCCGAATCCGGATCGGCCGGGGCGGCTACATCGTAACTCCCACCGCCCGGCCGAGCGGCAAGCAACGGCCATGCGCCCTCGGGATAGTAGGATTGGGGCGGGCTACCGGGGGTCACCGCTTGCTGGTCTACCAATCGACCAAGTCGCGCTTCATCGGGGATGTGGGAAGCCGCGGCATCGAATACGACATCGCCAAGGCCTATCTCGCCAGGACCGGGCGCCGCGCGCTGGGCGCCGAGCAACGCGCTTGGCGCCATTCGCTGCAGGCGATGGCAAAGGTGCTGGACTGCGGCGATATCGCCGACAACGCCGGCATCGCCGTCGAGTTCGGGATCCCACAGACGGCCAAGCGCATCGATTTCCTGATCTCGGGCATCGGCGCCGACGGCTCGCGGAACGTCGTGATCATCGAACTCAAGCAGTGGTCGAGCTCGAAGCTCAGCGACAAGGACGGCATCCTCATCGCCAACCGCGGTGGGCGCTCCGAGACCGAAGGCCCGCATCCTAGCTACCAGGCTTGGTCCTACGCCGCGCTCCTCAACGGCTTCAACGAAGCCGTGTACGACGGCGGCATCGCGCTCGGACCTTGCGCGTACCTGCACAATTACATTCCGGACGACTGCATCGCCGACGACCGGTATGCGCCATACATCGAGCGCGCGCCGGTTTTCCTCCGCGGGGAGGACGAGCAGCGGAAGCTCGCGGAGTTCATCAAGCGACACGTCCATACGGGCGACGATGCGAAGCTGTTGTTCGAGATCGAGTCGGGGCGGATTCGGCCGTCGAAGATGCTTGCGGACAGCATCGTCGGGATGCTGAAGGGCAACCCAGAGTTCGTGCTGGTGGACGACCAAAAGACAGTCTTCGAGACCTCGCTGGCGATGGCGCGCAAGGCGTCCGCGAAGCACAAGCAAGTCGTGATCGTGCGCGGCGGTCCGGGCACCGGCAAGTCCGTTGTGGCGATCAACCTGCTCGCCAAGCTGACGCGCGAGGGCATGCTGACGAAATACGTTTCGCGCAATGCCGCCCCGCGCGAGGTCTACAAGGAGCGGCTTGCCGGGCATCTGCGGAAGGTGGAGATCGGCAACCTCTTCGGTGGCTCGGGCGCCTTCATCGACACCGAGCCGGGCACTTTCGGCGCGCTGATCGTCGACGAGGCGCACCGGCTCAACCTCAAGTCCGGCCTGTATGGCAACCTGGGCGAAAACCAGATCGCCGAATTGGTACGAAGCGCCGACTGCACCATCTTCTTCGTGGACGACGACCAGGTCGTTACGTTGACGGATATCGGGACCGCCGACGCCATCGAGCAGGTCGCGAAGGAGGCCGGTGCGTCGATCACCCACCTCGAGCTCGCCTCGCAGTTCCGCTGCAGCGGCTCGGATGGCTATCTGGCGTGGCTGGATGATGTGCTGGGCATCCGCGAAACCGCCAACCGCTTCCTCGATCCCGCCGAGTTCGATTTCCGTGTGATCGATTCGCCCACGGAACTGCACGCGCTGATCGAAGAACACAACAAGGAGCGCAACCGCGCCCGCGTCGTCGCCGGCTATTGCTGGGACTGGGCAAGCAAGCGGAACCCGGATGCCTACGACATCGAGATGCCGGCGTTCGGCTATCAACGGCAGTGGAACCTGACGCAGGACGGCAGCCTCTGGCTGGTCGCCCCGAAGTCCGTCGAGCAGGTGGGTTGCATCCACACCTGCCAGGGCCTCGAACTCGACTACGTGGGCGTCATCGTCGGCCCGGACATGACGTACGCCGACGATGCGGTGCAAACCAACCCGCTCGAGCGCTCCAGCCAGGACCAGACAATCCGGGGATACCGCGGCAAGTGGCGCACGGACGCGGCCTTGCGGGAACGAGCCGACCGGATCGTCCGGAATACCTACAGGACGCTGATGACCCGGGGCATGAAGGGTTGCTACGTGTATTGCTGCGACCCGGCGCTGGCGGACTTCCTCCGTAGCCGTATCAAAAGTCCATGACCGAACTCTCCCAAAACTACAAAGCACTGCTGCAAGAAGTAGGAGAAGGAGCGGTTGTGATCAGCCTTGCAGTTCGGATGGAATCCAAACCTGGCTGGACGCTATTCAAGAACTTTGCGGAACATGGTTGCGATCTCGTGCTGCAGAGACGTGATTCGAACCATGAGACCAATCAGGTTCGCATCGAGGTCAAGACGCGACAAAATGTTTTAACCAAGCGCGTCCACAAAGGCGCCTTGCACTTCACGGTCACCCCAAAGGAACGTGAGAGCAGCCATTTCGTGGTGGCGTACTGGTTCGACCGCCACGCGTTCTTCATTGTCCCGTGCAGCGAACTCAAACCCGTGAAAGTAAACGATGACATTGCGTACAAGTTCATCGCTTACTGGTCAGACAAAAGGAACTGCTTCACAGAGGACAGCGAGAAGTGGCGCGAACGCTGGGATCTTATTCTGGATCAGCTGCAGTGAGACCTGATGGCGCCATGTTCAGCCAATCGGTAAAAGCTTAAGTCGCCTTGTAAAGTTTGCCCTCGATGCGCCGGTCCGGCACCAGCCAGATTAGCGCGACGGCCACGTACAGCGTCTCGGAGATCCACGGCTGCCAGAAGCTCGCGGCGATGCCGAGGATGTAGGCCAGCGGCGACAGCTTGCCCTTCCAGTCGCCGCCGATCGCGCGCTTGAGCGTCGAATCGGGGCCGTCGAGCGCGATGAGCTTCTGCTGCAGCAGCCAGTACGCGATCGCCGCCATCAGCAGCACCACGCCGTAGGCCGCCACGGGCACCGCGGCGAAGTGGTTCTCGCCCATCCAGGCGGTGGCGAACGGGAATAGCGACAGCCAGAACAGCAGGTGCAGGTTCGCCCACAGCGCCCCGCCGGACACATGTCGCACCGCCGCCAGCATGTGGTGGTGGTTGTTCCAGTAGATGCCCACGTACACGAAGCTCAGCACGTAGCTGAGCAGCACCGGCCACAGCGGCGCCAGCGCCGCGAACGTCGCCTCGTGCGGCACCTTCAGCTCCAGCACCATGATCGTGATGATGATGGCGATGACGCCGTCGCTGAATGCCTCAAGCCTTCCTTTGTTCATTCTGGCGGAGAATCGTCAATTATGTACGCGCACAAAGCTCTGTAGTGGCTTCTATTTACCATGCCGTATCGGCCAAGCAATTCGTATACAAAAAGCTTGGAGCCGCCGACCCCAGCCTTTGAGTCAAGAAGCTTCAACTCGGGCTTTACATGAGGTGTCGCCCCGAAAGAACAACAAATATTGTTTTCTTCAAGCCGATCCCCAACCCAATAAATGCTCGCGCCATCAAATATTCGGTGTACGCCAGCCTTGTCGCAAAGATACGATTCGCTTTGCCAGAGAGTAATCAACTCCTCTAGCGACGGGTGCCTATATACTGGGTTTAACCGAGGCCCGAAAAAGCCTCTGACCTTGGCGTCTGCCGGTGCCGCATCGCTGAAGCGATCTAAATACAGATCTCTTTCAGAACTGTCGAAAACAAGCGAAATGTCGGTGATCAACCAAAGAATTCCGTTGGTTTTGTCATCAATCAGAAAACTTTTTACAGATCCCGCATCAGCCAAGCACCGAACAGCGTAGTTTCTATTGCGCCACGCCACCGGAATGCGCCTGGAATTCCTGACCGACACGTCGTCATTCTTGAGTATTCGTCTGCACTCAGATGCAGACAGCCTGCGCGGAACCGCCAACCCTGTACCAAGCGGAAGTATTTTTGCTTCGGACAAATCTCGGTCAAGCAATTCCAAACTCAATGCTTCAGAGTTGTTGTCGCTGTTCGCGAGACTCACGAGGAGATCTTTCATATGGTCGGTCCATTCAACGGAAATGCCACGCGGATCTCCGTTCAAAGCCCCCACTACGACGAGATACTCCATGATTGAGCGGTGCGCAAATTTAAAATTGCCTTCTGTATCTCTGTTCAATAGCGACCTGGATTTCAATTTCCACGTCGCAATTGAGCTGTTGTGTGCGGTGGCGATATTCTCGAGTTCGTGAGGCGGCATCCGATCGCCGAGGCCTCGTCTCTGCCTAAGGAACAACTGCAGTGCAAATTCGATGGAGATGGCCTGAAGGTCGGCCTCATCGATCCAATCTTTTTCTCTCTTGAACCAACTCTCTACTAAATATTCATAGAGACCAAACAGCTGTTCAATGGAACGATTTTCGCGTACAAGTCCCGGAATCAACTCCAGCAACATAGGCCTAACGCTCAGCTCCGGAATGGTGTCGACCATCCGGATTGCGAGCCTACGTAGAGCGAGATTTCCAAATGAACTGAAGGAAAAGCACTTGGCGATATAACGCTCAATTTGCTTCTTGCTCAAAGGCGCCAAGAAGAGCTTATGAAGCGGGAATTCTCGGGACACTCCGGCGCGCCTGGAGGCCGCGTACATGATTCCGCTTCCTCGCGGAATACGCTCGTCGCTCTCGAAAAATTGCGACCTGCATGTGATAACGACATTTCTGAATCGCGAAGCGGCCGCCATCAACGCCCTGAGACGAGTATGCGGGTCCGTTACCGCTTCTGGGTCCTCATCAAATGCATCAAGGAATAAAACCGTTTCTGACTCACGCGATAGCGAAGCAATCTGCGCGATAGGATCCCCGGATCCGAGCGGGACTATCGCGACTCTCTTGCGATCCGTCGCCTTCTTCGCCTTCTCCCGTGCATAGTAGTTAATACAAAAGCTGGTCTTGCCCATCCCTGAGTCGGCAAGCAAGATGATATGCCTTCGCTCGCCGCCAGATTGCAGATGCCGGTCTACTGTTTCAAACAGAGGAGCGAGCGCGACGACATTTCTTAGATCGTCTTCTTCTGATGGATCGGTAGAAGTGCAACTAGGCTCTATGTAGTTTCTGCAGGCATTGTCGATTTCCGCTTTTGTATACGCAGCCACTCCAGCGGATTCGGCCAGCTCTCGCTCCAATCGAACGGCTGCGAGGTCTCTCCGCCATCCGCGGATCGCGACTATCAGTTTAACGGCGCCAGCGGTCGCGCCAAGGGCGATCGACCAAGATCGAATGGCAGTCGCATTCGCCAAAATAATGTCATACAAGCCAAGCAAGCTCATTGACCCAAAAATTCCATTAACGATGCCCTGCAATCGGTAGGCAGAAAATGTGAATTAGCTTCGCTCCATGGGCAATTTCAATCCCATTTCTTTAGCGCACTTCTTCGCGACGTCGTAACCCGCGTCTGCGTGCCGCATCACCCCAGTCCCCGGATCGTTCCAGAGCACCCGCGCAATCCGCGCATCCGCCGCCTCGGACCCATCGCACACGATCACCACCCCCGAGTGCTGCGAATACCCCATCCCCACGCCCCCACCATGGTGTAACGAAACCCAGGTGGCCCCACCGGCCACATTGAGCATGGCGTTGAGCAGCGGCCAGTCGGACACGGCGTCGGAGCCATCCTTCATCGCCTCGGTCTCGCGGTTCGGCGATGCCACCGAACCGGAGTCGAGGTGGTCCCGCCCTATCACCACCGGCGCCTTCAACTCCCCGTTCCGCACCATCTCGTTGAACGCCAGCCCCAGCTTGTGGCGCTGCCCCAGGCCCACCCAGCAGATGCGCGCCGGCAACCCCTGGAACGAAATCCGCTCGCGCGCCATGTCGAGCCAGCGGTGCAGGTGCGGGTCGTCGGGGATCAGTTCCTTGACCTTCGCGTCGGTCTTGTAGATGTCCTCGGGGTCGCCGGACAGCGCCACCCAGCGGAACGGGCCGATGCCGCGGCAGAACAGCGGGCGCACGTAGGCGGGGACGAAGCCGGGGAAGTCGAACGCGTTCTTCAGGCCTTCGTCGAAGGCCATCTGGCGGATGTTGTTGCCGTAGTCGAAGGTCGGCACGCCCATCTGCTGAAACGCGAGCATCGCTTCGACGTGCACGCGCATCGACTTCTTGGCGGCGTCGCGCACGCGGTCGGGGTTGGCCTGCTGCTCGGCGAGCCACTGCTCGACGGTCCAGCCGATCGGCAGGTAGCCGTGCACGGGGTCGTGCGCGGAGGTCTGGTCGGTGACGGC
>CAMLSB010000039.1 GCA_946482565.1 uncultured Lysobacteraceae bacterium
CCGGCGCGATGTCGGTGGTCAGCGGGCCGAGCGTGTAGAACGGCGCCTCGCCGCACTCGACCAGCTGCTTGTCCATGTTCTCCTTGATCAGCTGCATCGGCACGTGGCCGGGGCCTTCGATCATGGTCTGCACGTCGTGCTTCCACGCGATCTTCGTCAGCTCGCCGAGCGTCTCCAGTTCGCCGAACTGCGCGGCGTCGTTGGCGTCGGCGATGCAGCCCGGGCGCAGGCCGTCGCCGAGCGAGAAGGCCACGTCGTAGGCCTTCATGATTTCGCAGATATCCTCGAAGTGCGTGTACAGGAAGCTCTCGCGGTGGTGCGCGAGGCACCACTTGGCCATGATCGAGCCGCCGCGGCTGACGATGCCGGTGACGCGCTTCGCGGTCAGCGGGACGTAGCGCAGCAGCACGCCGGCATGGATGGTGAAGTAGTCGACGCCCTGCTCCGCCTGCTCGATGAGCGTGTCGCGGAACACCTCCCAGGTCAGGTCCTCGGCGACGCCGTCGACCTTTTCCAGCGCCTGGTAGATCGGGACGGTGCCGATCGGCACCGGCGAATTGCGCAGGATCCACTCGCGCGTCTCGTGGATGTGCTTGCCGGTGCTGAGGTCCATCACCGTGTCGGCGCCCCAGCGGATCGCCCACACCAGCTTCTCGACTTCCTCGGCGATCCCGGAACTCACCGCGCTGTTGCCGATGTTGGCGTTGATCTTGGTCAGGAAGTTGCGGCCGATGATCATCGGCTCGCTTTCCGGGTGGTTGATGTTGTTGGGCAGGATCGCGCGGCCGCGCGCGATCTCGTCGCGCACGAATTCTGGCGTGATCATCTTCTGGATGCTGGCGCCGAAGGTCTCGCCCGGATGCTGCATGCGCAGGCCGGCGTCGAGCACCGCCTCGAGTCGCTGGTTCTCGCGGATCGCGACGAACTCCATTTCCGGCGTGACGATGCCGCGGCGCGCGTAGTGCATCTGGCTCACGTTGGCGCCGTCCCGCGCGCGGCGCGGCAGCGGGCGATTCGGGAAGCGCACCGCGGCGAGCTTCGCGTCGGTTTCGCGTCCGCGCCCGAACGCCGACGACAGGCCGGCGAGCGCCTCGGTGTCGCCGCGATCGGCGATCCACTGCGCGCGCAGCGGCGCCAGGCCCGCGGCCAGGTCGATGCGCGCGTCCGGATCCGAGTACGGCCCCGACGTGTCGTAGACCGTGACCGGGGGATTGTCCTCGCCGCCGAAGAGGGTGGGCGTGCGCGTCTGCGCGATCTCGCGCATCGGCACGCGCACTCCGGCACGCGCGCCCTGCACGTGGATCTTGGAGGATCCGGGAATCGGACGCGTCACCGCCTCCGACAGTCGTTCGGTCTGGCGGATCAGGTCGGAGGGCACTGCGCTCATCGTTTCGCTCCCGCGTTCGCTCGCTGGTTTCCCGCACGCATCGTGCGGACTGTTGCGAAGCGGGGCGCGAGCGCCCGTGAAGAGCGCCGCGAAGCTTCCCTACGCCGGTGTCAGCCGGTATCGGCGGCATGCCATGACGACATGCGCGCCCAGGTTCGAAGGGTCTGTCTCAACCGCGGCCCGCCGCGGTACCCCCGCTTCTGCGCCGCATTAGAACACAGGCCGCCCCCAGGACCACGCACAGCCAGCCGAACAGGTCGCCGGTGCGGCTGTAGACGGTCTGGACCCGTTGCCCGACCGGCAGCGTGGCGAGCAGCAGGCTGCCCGGCATCGGCGCGCTGGCCGCCTCCGCCAGCACCCGCCCGTGCGCGTCGCTGGCCGTCAACAGGCCTTCGCGTGCCGCGCGCACGATGCCGTATCCACTTTCGACGCCACGGACCAGGGTCATCCGCGAAGCCATCCAGCCGTCCACGTACGCGAAATCCCAAGCCGGGACCAGCATCAGGTCGGCGCCGCGGCGCCCGTACTCCCGGCCCAGTGTCGCGAAGTGCATGTCCTTGCAGATCGCGATCCCGTATTGGTGCCCGTCCACGCGATGCAGGCTCCATGCGCTGCCGGCGGCGTAGCCCGCGGCGCGTTCAGGCGGCGCGAGACGGTGTTTTTCGTAGTCCTCGACGCGTCGGCCGGAAGGATCGAACAACCATGCGTAATTGCGCGGATGACGGCCGTCGTCCACCCCGATGCCGACCTCGAGCCACAGGTCGTGCGACGCCGCGAGCCTTCCGAAATGCGCCTGCCACGCCGCGACGCCGGCGGGCCGCAGGACGGCGATTTTTTCCGGCAGCAGGACCAGCTGCGCGCCGGAGTCGGCGAGCTGCCCAACCAGGGCGTCGTAACGATCGCGAATGCCGATGGCGTAGGCAGGCGATGCGCCCACCCCGACGGCATCGTCGATCGAGGCAAGCCCGACGCGAACCGGCACGCCCTGGAGTGGCTGGCGCAGGCGCCATGCGCCGAACCCGAACGCGCCCACCAAGAGCGCCGCCACCACGACCAGCGCCGCCACCTGGCGGCGCCACGGTTCGCGACGGTGCCGGAGCACCACGGCCATCGCCGACGCGGGCAGGCACAAGAGGAACAACATTCCGGCCACGCCGGCGAGCGACGCCACCTGCAACAGCGGCAGCACCCCGGCCTGCGAATAGGCAAGGCTGCCCCAGTTGCCGTCGGGCAGCAGCGCGGCCATCAAGGTGTCCACCGCCACCCACAGGACGGGATACGCGAACATCGCCCACGGCGTCGGACAGGCCAATACGACCCGTCGGGTCGCCATGGTGACGAACCACCACGCAAGGCTTTGCCCGAGCCAGGCGGCAACCGCGGCGGGCCAGGGCATCACCAGGTGGAAATAGGGGAGGCAGGTCGCCGTGCCGCCGAGGATGGCCGCGGCAACCCAGAGCCGGTCACGCCAGCCCGCGGCCCCGAAAGCCAGCCACAGGAGCGGCAGCGGCGCCAGCCAGGCTGCCCACCAGGCAGGCTCCAGCATCAGCGAAAAATGCAGCAACACGCCGGCGGCGACGGCCAGCGCCAGGTTGCGTAACGTCGTCATGGCTTCCCTGCAGCGATTCAGCGCGACCAGTGTAGCCGCGCACGAGCTGCCATTACGGTCGGCGCCGCCGCTTCAGGGGAAGCGGCGCACGCGGAACCAGGCGGCGTAGAGGGCCGGGAGGAACAGCAGGGTCAGCACGGTCGCGACGGTCAGGCCGCCCATGATGGCCACGGCCATCGGCCCGAAGAACGCACTGCGCGACAGCGGGATCATCGCCAGGATCGCCGCCAGCGCCGTCAGCACGATCGGCCGGAAGCGCCGTACCGTCGCGTCGACGACAGCCGTCCATCGATCATGCCCGCCCGCGATGTCCTGTTCGATCTGGTCGACCAGGATCACCGAGTTGCGCATGATCATGCCGGCCAGCGCGATCGTGCCCAGCATCGCCACGAAACCGAAGGGTACGCGGAACACCAGCAGGAACAGGGTGACGCCGATCATGCCCAGCGGCGCGGTGAGCAGCACCAGCACGGTGCGCGACAGGCTGCGCAGCTGCAGCATGAGCAGCGTGACCACGACGAGCAGGAACAGCGGCACGCCGGCCGCGATCGAATCCTGGCCGCGCGCGGCGTCCTCGACGCTGCCGCCGGTCTCGAGCAGGTAACCCTCGGGCAGCAGCGCGCGGATGCCGTCGAGCGTCGGCGCGATCTGCGCGGTGACGGTCGCGGGCTGCTCGGCGTCGCGGATGTCGGCGCGCACCGTGACGGTCGGAAGTCGGTCGCGATGCCAGATGATGCCGTCCTCGAAGCCGTATTCGAGGTTGGCGACCTGCGACAGCGGCACGGACGCGCCGCTCGCCGTCGGCACGGCAAGGCTGCCGAGCATGTCGAGCCGGTTGCGCTCGTCGCTGCTGCCCCGCATCGCGACCTCGATCAGCTCGTTGCCCTCGCGGTACGTGCTCACGTGCAGCCCGGACAGCTGGCCGGACAGGAACAGCGACAGCTGCTGCGTGCTCACGCCGAGCGCGCGCGCGCGTTCCTGGTCGACCTGCAGGCGCACGACCTTGCTCGGCTCTTCCCAGTCGAGGTTGACGTTGGCGACGTGCGGGTTCTCGCGCACCTTCGCCTCGACCTGGCGGGCGAGCGCCTGCACGCGGTCGATATGCTCGCCGGAAACGCGGAACTGGATCGGATAGCCCACCGGCGGCCCGTTCTCGAGCCGCGTGACGCGCAGCTGCAGGGCCGGGAAGCGCGGCGCGACATCGGCGACGAGCCAGTCGCGCACTGCTTCGCGCGAGGCGATGTCGTCGGCGCGGACCACGAACTGCGCGAAATTCGCCGCCGGCAGCTGCTGGTCCAGCGGCAGGTAGAAACGCGGCGAACCGGTGCCGACGTAGGCGGTGTAATTGTCGATGCCCGCATGGCCCTGCAGCATCTTCTCCAGGCGCTGCGCCTCGGCGGCGGTCGCGCGCAGCGACGAACCTTCGGCCAGCTCCATGTCCACCATCAGCTCGGGCCGGGTCGAATCGGGGAAGAACTGCTGCGGCACGAAGCGGAACATCAGCAGCGACAGCACGAACAGCGCCACCGTGGCGCCGATCACCAGCCAGCGCCGCTCGAGGCAGGAGTCGACGAGATTGCGGAAGCGGCGATAGAACGGACGCTGGTACGGATCATGCCCATCGCCGGCATGGCCCGCGGCGGCACCCACCGGCGCGTTCGCACCCGGCGCATGCGGCTTGGGCTCCGGCAGCATGCGATCCCCCAGGTAGGGGATGAACAGCACCGCCGCGACCCACGACACCAGCAGCGCGATCGTCACCACCTGGAACAGCGAGCGCGTGTACTCGCCGGTGCTCGAGGCCGCGGTCGCGATCGGCAGGAAGCCGGCGGCGGTCACCAGCGTGCCGGTCAGCATCGGGAAGGCGGTCGATTCCCATGCGAAGCTCGCTGCCTTCAGCCGCGACAGCCCCTGCTCCATCTTGATCGCCATCATCTCGACCGCGATGATCGCGTCGTCCACCATCAGGCCCAGCGCCAGCACCAGCGCGCCGAGCGAGATCTTGTGCAGGCCGATGCCGAAGTAGTGCATCGCGGCGAACGTCATCGCCAGCACCAGCGGGATGCTCACCGCCACCACCAGGCCGGTGCGCAGGCCGAGCGAGAAGAAGCTCACCAGCAGCACGATCGCCACGGCCTCGGCGAGCACGCGCATGAACTCGCCTACCGATTCGTGCACGGCCTCGGGCTGGTCGCTCACCTTGTCCAGGTGCATGCCGGCGGGCAGCGTGCGCCGCAGGCGCGCGAACTCGCTGTCCAGGGTTGCGCCCAGCCGCAGGATGTCGCCGCCGTCCTTCATCGCGACGGCAATGCCGATCGCGTCCTTGCCCATGAAGCGCATCTTCGGCGCCGCCGGGTCGCTGAAGCCGCGGCGCACGGTGGCGATGTCGCCCAGGCGGATCGTGCGGCCGCCGGCGCGGATCGGGAAGTCGCGCAGCTGCTCCACCGACTTGAACGCGCCGCTCACGCGTAGCTGCACCCGCGCATCGCGCCCCTCGAAGAAGCCCGACGGCACCACCGCGTTCTGCTGGTCCAGCGCCTGCTGCACCGCCGCGAGCGGGATGCCGAGCGTGGCGAGCTTGGCGTTGTCGACCTCGATCCAGACCTTTTCGTCCTGCAGGCCGACGAGTTCGACCTTGCCGGCGTCGGGCACGCGCTGCAGCTCCAGCTCGATGCGCTCTGCGTAGTCCTTGAGCACGGCGTAGTCGAAGCCCTCGCCGGTGATCGCGTAGATGTTGCCGAACGTATCGCCGAATTCGTCGTTGAAGAACGGGCCGACGACGCCTTCGGGCAGCGTCGGGCGGATGTCGCCGATCTTCTTGCGCACCTGGTACCACAACGCGGGCACGTCCTTCGACGGCATCGAATCGCGCGCCATGAAGATCACCTGCGATTCGCCCGCGCGCGAATACGAGCGGATGAACTCGTACTCGCCGGTGGTCATCAGCTGCTTCTCGATGCGCTCGGTGACCTCGCTGGCGACTTCCTGCGCGCTCGCCCCCGGCCACGCGGTACGCACCACCATCGCCTTGAAGGTGAACGGCGGGTCCTCCGACTGGCCGAGGTGGCGATACGACCACGCGCCGACGAGCGCGAGTACCAGCATCGCGTAGACCACGAGCGAGCGGTTGCGCAGCGCCCACTCCGAGAGGTTGAAGCGCATGGACTAATGCTTCCGCGCAGCGACGGCGGGAGCAGGCACGACCTGCGCCACCGGCCGGTTGTCGCGGTCCACCGGCGCGAAGACCTCGCCCGCGCGCAGCAGATGCCCGCCCGCGGCGACGATCCAGTCGCCCGCGGACACGCCGTCGAGCACCGGCACGCTGTCCTCGGCATACGGACCCAGTCGCACCGGCGCGAGGCGCACGCGATGCGTCGGCGGGTCGAGGACCCACAGCGCCTTGCCGCCGTTCACGCCCGGCTGCACCGCGGCCAAGGGCACGGCGAGGCTCGCGCCGCCCGGCGCTGCGGCGAAATACACGCGCGCGCTCTGGCCGAGCCCGTCCGCGGCGACCTGCGCGTCGTCCAGCGCCACGCGCGCGGCATAAGTGCGCGTCTGCGCATCGGCCGCCGGCGAGATCTCGCGGATGTGCGCGGACAGGCGCTTGCCGGGCGCGTTCCACAATTCGACCTGCGCGGGCTGCCCGACCGCGAAGTCGCGCACGCGCGCTTCGGGCAGCGCGATCGCGATCTCGCGCGCGCCGTCGGCGGCGAGGCCGAAGATGGCCTGGCCGGCGGCGACCACCTGCCCGGCCTCGGCCTGGCGCAGCGCGATGACGCCGTCGCGCGGCGCGAGCAGCCGCGCGTAACCGGCGGCGTTGCGCGCCGCGTCGTAATTCGCGCGCGCGGCCTTCGCCTGCCCGGCCGCAGCCGCTTGCGCCGCGTCCTGCGCGTCGAGCGCGGAGCGGCTCACCAGTTGCTGCCGCGCGAGGGTGGCGTAGCGCGCACGGTCGGCGGAAGCGCGGGCGAACTCGCCTTGCGCCGCGGCGAGTTGCGCCTGCGCGGCGGCGGCCTGCAACTGCAGGTCCTGCGCGTCGAGTTCGGCGAGCACCTGGCCGGCACGCACGCGATCGCCGACATCCACATCGCGGCGCACCAGCTTGCCGCCGACGCGGAACGACAGCGCGCTTTCCTCGCGCGCCCGCACCTCGCCTGCGAACGCGAGGCCGCCCGGATCGCCGGCCGAGCCCGGATGCACCACGAGCACCGCGCGCGGCGCGGGGGCGTCCTGCGCCTTGCCGCCGCAGCCGGCCAGCGCGAACGCAAGCGCGACCATCCACATCGCCGGCCATGCCGCATTCGACAATCGCGACCTGGCGCGTGCCCGATCCCTGGTCTTCACGCTGGTCTCCCGCTTCGCCCGCATGGCGCGTCTCCGATGCCCGCCGGCAGATTAATGAACTGGTCGGTATGCTATAAATAACAAACCCAATAGTCTAGTATTGATTTCATGTCCCGCCGTCCTGTCCCCGCCAGTCCCGTCGCCCCTGCTGCCCCGGCCCCTCGGCCGACCGCGGCGCCCGGCCGGCCGAAGGACCTGGAGAAGGGCAGCGCGATCCTGGAAGCCGCCCGCCAGCTGTTCACCGGCCAGGGCTTCGACGCGACCAGCATGGACCAGATCGCGACCGCAGCCAGCGTCTCCAAGCTCACCGTCTACAGCCACTTCGGCGACAAGGAAACGCTGTTCGCCGCGGTGGTGAAGTCCTATTGCGAGCAGCAGCTCCCCGATGCGCTGTTCGACGAGCAGCCGGGCTTGCCGTTGCGCGAGCGGCTGCTGGGCGTCGCGCGCGCGTTCTTCGGCATGATCAGCGCGCCCGAAGCCGTCGCCGGACACCGCATCCTGTGCTCGCCGCGGATGGCGGAATCGCCGCTGCCGCGCATGTTCTGGGAAGCCGGGCCGGAGCGCGTGCAGGCGGCCTTCGCGGAGCTGCTGCGGCGACGCGTCGGCGCCGGGGAACTCGAGATCGACGACGTTCCGCGCGCATCGGCCCAGTTCTTCACCCTGCTCAAGGGCGAGGCGCACGCGCGCATGGTCTTCGGCTGCGGCACCGGCATGGCCTGCGGCGACGCCGAACGCCACGTCGAGGCGACCGTGGACATGTTCCTGCGGGCCTATGGCCGCCGCTGAGGCCCGCGTCGCACGCTGCAAAACGCCGGCCACCGCCGCCCTGGTGACGGCAGTCCCGGTGACTTCCGGCACTCAGTCATGGTGTGGTAGCACAGTCATCCTGTCGCCGTCCGCCCCGTCCAGGGCGGGTAGAATCGCGGGTCCGGCGCCACGACGCCCGGCCCCCGCATCCGCCACCCGGCGGCCCCACATGAGCAACGCCCGATGAGCAGCCTCGATTACGCCCGCGTCCGCGAAACCATGGTCGAGCAGCAGATCCGGCCGTGGGACGTGCTGGACAACCGCGTGCTCGAAGTGCTCGCGACGCTGCCGCGCGATGCCTTCGTCGCCGAGGCGAACCGCGTGCTCGCGTATGCCGACCTGCAACTGCCGATCGGCCACGGCGAAGTGATGCTCAAGCCCGTCGTCGAGGCGCGCGTGCTGCAGGCGCTGGCGCTGCAGCCGGGCGATTCGGTGCTCGAGATCGGCAGCGGCAGCGGCTGGTTCGCCGCCTGCCTCGGCGCGCTCGCCGGCGACGTGCTCGGCCTGGACCGCCACGCCGATTTCGTCGACGCGGCGCGTGCGCGGCTCGATGCGACCGGCCTGGGCGGCAACGTGTCGCTCGAGGTCGCCGACGCGATGACCTGGGACACCGACCGCCGTTTCGACGCAATCTGCGTCTCCGGCGCGGTGGCCGAGGTGCCGGAGCGCTTCCTGCGCTGGCTGCGCCCCGGCGGCCGCCTGTTCGCGGTGCGCGGCGTTGCGCCCGCGATGGACGCAGTGCTGGTCCACGCCGGCGACGTCAACGCGCCGCGCGTCGAATCGTTGTTCGAAACCGACATTCCCTATCTCGTGGGCGCCGAGCCGGCGCCCCGGTTCGACTGGTAGTCCCGCCGTACCCCCCACACGTTGGCAACCCCACGCGCGGCGAACGCGCGCAATGATGCAAAGGATTCCCATGATTCGTCGCACCCTCGCCATCGCCCTCGCGGCCGCCCTGTTTCCGGCTGCCGCGCAGGCCCAGGACCTGCTGCAGGCCTACCAGCTCGCGCGCGCCGGCGATCCGCAGTTCGCCGCCGCCGAATCCAGCCGCCTGGCCACGAAGGAAGGCGCCGTGCAGGCGCGTGCCGCGCTGCTGCCGCAGATCGACGGCACCGCCAGCTACAGCCACTCGAAGAGCACCGGCCCGGGCACGCAGAATTTCACCAGCGTGGACGATGAAGGAAATCCCGTGACCCAGAACGTCACCGGCGATTCCCGCACCACCAGCAACAGCCGCCGCCTCAGCGTGGGCGGCTCGCAGGTGCTGTTCGACATGGGCACGTTCGGCCGCGTCCGTGGCCAGAACGCGCTGAGCCACGCCGCCGACTTCACCCTGGAATCCGCGGGCGACACGCTGGTCACGCGTACCTCGCAGGCCTACTTCAACGTGCTGGTCGCGATCGAGACGCTGGCCGCGGCCGAAGCGCAGGAAACCGCGCTGAAGAAGCAGTTCGACTTCGCCAGCAAGCGCCTCGAGGTCGGCCTGGCGCCGATCACCGACGTGCACGAGGCGCGCGCCACCTACGACAGCGCCCGCGCCAACACCATCGTCGTCCGCAACGCGCTCGAGGATGCGTACCAGGCCTTGGCCGAGATCACCGGCCAGCCCGCCACCGACCTCAAGGCATTGCCCGCCGATTTCAAGCCGGAACTCCCCGCCGAGCGCGATGCCGACGGCTGGGTCGCGACCGCCATCGACAACAACCCGGCGCTGAAGGCGCAGGAACTGCAGGTCCAGGCCAGTGAGGCCGACGTCGGCGTCGCGCGCGCCGGCCACCTGCCGACGCTGAACCTGACCGGCAGCTACGGCAAAGGCACGAGCTGGGGCGAAAACACCTTCAGCAGCACCAATCCGCCGTTCTCCAACACCTTCCCCACCGGCGGCGAGAGCCGCGGCCCGCAGTTCGGCATCACACTGAGCGTGCCGATCTTCTCGGGCGGCGCCACGCAGTCGCGCGTTCGCCAGGCGATCGCGCAGCGCGACGTCGCGCGCGACCAGCTGGAGCAGCAGAAGCGCGCGCTGGTGCGCAACACCCGCAACGCCTACCAGACCCTGGTCGCGGGCGTCAGCGAGGTCGAGGCCCGCCGCCTGGCGCTGGTCTCGGCGCAGAGCGCGTACGACGCCTCGCAGGTCGGCCTCGAGGTCGGCACCCGCACCGTCATCGACGTGCTGATCAACCAGCAGAAGCTGTTCGACGCGCAGCGCCAGTACGCGCTGGCCAAGTACAACTTCCTGCAGAACCGGCTGCTGCTCGAGCAGGCTGCCGGCACGCTGGACGTGGACGACGTCGCCGACGTGAACCGCATGCTGACCGCTGACGCCAACGCGCAGCTGTCGCAGGAAGACCGCGCGGCGGTCCAGCAGTCGCAGCAATAAGCGACGGCCTCAGGGCGGCGGCGGCAAGTCCGCCGCCACCAGCGCCAGGGTGCGTTCGAGCGCACCGCGGCCTTCTTCGACCAGCGCCTGGCCGGCCGCGACCATCGCGTCGCGCACTTCGGGCGAGGCGAGCAGTTCTTCCAGCGCCGACGCCACCGCGCCCGCATCCGCGCCGATGCGCAGCGCGCCGGCGGCGCGCATGCGCTCGGCGATGTCGGCGAAATTGCGCAGGTACGGGCCGGTGACGACGGGCGTGCCTGCGGCCGCCGGTTCCAGCAGGTTGTGCCCGCCGATGTCCTGCAGGCTCCCGCCGACGAAGGCAGCCTGCGCGCAGCCGTAGAAGGCAGCCAGTTCGCCCAGCGTGTCGATGACGAACACGTCATCGCGCTTGTCGGGCCAATGCGTGAACCGCCGGGTCGCGACCTGCCAGCCGGCCTCGATGGCTTGCTGCGCCACGGCGCGGAAGCGCTCCGGGTGGCGCGGCGCCCACAGCAGCAACAGGTCGGGCCAGCGCCTGCGCAGGCGCGCATGCATGGCGATGACGGCGGCTTCCTCGTCGGGATGCGTGCTGGCGGCGATCCACGCGCGCCGGCCATCGAGCCGGTGCCGGCACTCGTCGGTCATCGTCGCTTCGCGCGCCGAGGCCGTGATGTCGTACTTGAGGTTGCCGACATCGCGCGTCGTCGCCGCGTCGGCGCCGAGCCGCACGAAGCGCGCCGCATCGGCCGGAGATTGCGCGAGCACGCCGCGCACCGTGCGCAGCGCGCGCGACAGCCATGGCCGCAACAAGCGATAACCGCGCAACGAACGTTCCGACAGGCGCGCGTTGACGATCCACACCGGCACGCCGTGGTCGCGGCAGCCGAACAGCAGGTTCGGCCACAACTCGGTCTCGAGCACGAGGCCCACGCGCGGCCGGTAATGGCGCAGGAAGCGCGCCACCGCGCCCGGCAAATCGTACGGCAGGTAGACGTGCTCGACGGTCTCGCCCCACAACGCACGGATCCGTGCCGAGCCGGTCGGGGTGATGCTGGTCAGCAGCAGCCGGAGGTCCGGTCGCCGCACGCGCAGCGCGTTGACCAGCGGCGCGGCGGCATTGACCTCCCCCACCGACACCGCATGCACCCAGATCGTTTCGCCGGGCGCGACCATGTCGCCGTAGGCCGCGTAACGCTCGTTCCAGCGCAGCAGGTATTCGCCCTGCCGGAAGCTGCGCCAGATCAGGTGGTAGAGCGTCGCCGGCAACAGCACGTACAGCGCGGCCGAATACAGGCCGCGCAGCAGTCGTTCGTTGGGGTCGGCCCGCATCGGGCAAGGATAAGCGATGCGGCGCCGCCAGCCGCCGCGCCCGGCAACGATTGCAGCCGCGCCGCGAAGCGGCCTCCCGTAGAATCCGGCCGATGAACGACGCCGCCTCGCCCGTTTCAGCCGGCCCGCCGCCGCTCGCGCCGCGGGAGTGGCCGATGTGGGTGGTGGTTGGCGCGATGGCGGCGCTGGCGCGCCTGCCGTGGCCGCTGCAACGCGGCCTGGGCCGCCTGCTGGGCGCGCTGCTGCGCATCGCCCTGGCCTCGCGCCGCCGGGTCGCCGCGCGCAACCTTGCACTGTGCTTCCCCGAACTCGACGATGCGGCACGCGCCGGCCTGCTGCGTCGCCATTTCGCCGCCCTGGGCATCGGCTTGTTCGAATTCGCGCGGGCCTGGTGGGGATCCGACGCCGCCGTGCGCCGCGAGCTGCGCATCGAAGGCCTCGAACACCTGGAGGCGGCGCGCGCCGAAGGCCGCGGCGTGATCCTCGTGTCCGGCCACTTCACGACGCTGGAGATCTGCGGCCGCCTGCTGTGCGACCACGTGCCGCTCGCCGGCATGTACCGCCCGCACGCGCAGGCCCCGCTGGAATGGGCGGTGAAGCGCGGCCGCCTGCGTTACGCGGTGGCGATGTTCGGCCGCGAGGAACTGCGTCCCGCGATCCGCCACCTCAAGTCGGGCGGCGTGCTGTGGTTCGCGCCGGACCAGGAAACGCGCCGCGGCGACAGCGTCTTCGTGCCGTTCTTCGGCCGGCCCGCCTTGAGCCTCACCTCGACGCACCAGATGGCGCGGCTGTCGGGCGCGGCGGTGCTGGCATTCGCGCACGAACGCCGCGAAGACGGTGGCTACACGTTGCGCCTGTCGCCGCGCTTCGACGAGTTCCCGACGAACGATGCGACGGCCGATACCGCGCGGGTCATGGCCGCGATCGAGGCGATGGTGCGCGCCGTGCCGGCGCAGTACCTGTGGATCCATCGGCGGTTCAAGCGACAGCCTGGTAGCGAG
>CAMLSB010000040.1 GCA_946482565.1 uncultured Lysobacteraceae bacterium
CCCAGTCGTAGCGCAGCGGCGGCACTTCGCGGTTTTCCTTCGGCGACAGGCCCTTGAGCCAGGCGTTGCGCGCGTGGACCACGAACATGCGGCAGCCCGCCTCCGCCACCGTGTCGACGAAGCCGAGGAAGCGATCCCAGTCGTGGTCGTCGTCGACGCCGAGCCGGCACTTCACCGTCACCGGCACCGGGCGCGGCAATGTCGACACCGCTTCGATCATCGCCGCCACGCCTTCGGCGACGAGTCGGGGCTCGCGCATCAGGCACGCGCCGAAGCGCCCGGCCTGCACGCGATCGGAGGGACAACCGCAATTGAGGTTGATCTCGTCGAAGCCGTGTTCCGCGCCGATGCGCGCCGCCTGCGCCAGCAGCTCCGGCTCGCTGCCGCCGAGCTGCAAGGCCACCGGATGCTCGACCGGATCCATCGCCAGCAGGCGCGCGCGGTCGCCGCGGATCACTGCGTTCGCGTGCACCATCTCGGTGTACAGGCGCGCATGCGGCGCGATGACGCGGTGGAACACGCGGCAATAGGTGTCCGTCCAGTCCATCATCGGGGCGACGGACAGGCGCAGGGCTTCGGCGAGGATGGCGGGGGCGGCGGTCATGCGCCGCGTATTGTAGTCAGTGCGCGCGGCGGGCCGGCTTCTGCGGCAACAGCGCCACGCAGGCCGCGATCAGCCCGAGCAGCAGCAGCGTGGCGGCGTAGCGGCTGATCGCCAGGCCGCCGTGGTCCAGCGGCTTGTCGAGGAAATCGCCGACCACGGCGCCGAGCGGCCGGGTCAGGATGAACGCGGCCCAGAACAGGAGCGTGCGCGAAGTGCGGGTGAGGAAGTACAGCGCGGCCACCAGGCACAGCAACCCGCCGAAGATCAGGATGCCGCCGGCGTAGCCACGCCCCGCGGTGTCCGCGACCCAGTCCCCGAGCGCAGTGCCCAGCGTCTGCGAGAACATGATCGTCACCCAGTAGAAGCCTTCGGACTTCGGGTCGGCGACGGTCTCGACCGCCACCGTGCCCGTGCTTTGCCGCCAGGCCCACAGGGAGCCGAGCAGCAGCGCCAGCAGCAGCGTCGTGCCGCCGGTGTAGCCGATCCCCAGCGAGCGGTCGGCGAAGTCGGCGAGCGTGGTGCCCACGGTCGTGCTCGCCACGATCGTCGCCCAGTACAGCCAGGGCCGGAAGCCCGTGGCGCGCACCTGCGTCAGCACGGCCGCGACGAACACCACCGCGAAGATCGCGGTACCGGCGAGGTAGCCCAGCCCCATCGACATCGTGACCGCGTCGCCACCGGTCTCGCCGAGCGTGGTCGCAAGGATCTTGATGATCCAGAAGCCGAGCGTGACCTGCGGGACCTTGGCCCAGGCCTCGTCGAGCGCGCCGGGGACTGCTGGCGTGGCGGCCTCAGTGCGCGGCATGCGCGCGCGCTTCGGCCACCACCGACGCACGCATCAAACCGTGCGTGAAGCGATACGCCGCGGTTTCGTAGTCGGACACGGCCTGCAGCGTCGCCGCGGGATTCTCCGGCAACGGCGGCTGCGGCTGGTCGCGGTCGTGCGACGGCCGCACGGTATCGACCCGGCGATGCGGCGCGAGCTGCACCAGCCGTTCCGGCTGCAGGTAACCCAGCAACTGGTAGGTGCCGATGTACGCGCGTTCCGGCCGTTGCTGGAACACGTCGATGCCGTAGAACGCGCTGTCGTAATCCATGCCCAGCAATCCGAACAGGGTCGGGCCGATGTCCACCTGCCCCATCAGCCCGTCGAAATGCCCCGGCGCGATGTTGCCGGGCGAATAGATCCACATCGGGATGTGGTAGCGGAACACCGGCAACGCCGCGATGCCTGCGCTCGAGGCGCAATGGTCCGCCGTGACCACGAACACCGTGTCCTTGAACCATGGTTTCGTGCGCGCGCGGCGCAGGAAGTCGCCGATCGCCCAGTCGGTGTAGGCGACCGCGCTTTCGCGCTTGCCCTGCGGCCACGGGCCGCGCCCTTGCGGGAACGTATAGGGCCGGTGGTTGGACGTGGTCATGATGTGGGCGAAGAACGGCCGCCCGGCGGCCGCGTCGCGATCGAACTCGCGCAGCGCCATCGTGTACAGGTCCTCGTCGGCGACGCCCCAGATGTTCTCGTGGTGGATCTGGTTCGATGGAATCGCCTTGCGGTCCAGGACTTCGTAGCCGTTCGCGCCGAAGAAGGCGTTCATGTTGTCGAACGCGCCATAGCCGCCGTACAGGAACTGCGAGCGATAACCCTTGTCGTTGAATACCGTGGCCATCGAGAACAGGCCTTCGTTGTGCTCGCGCTTGACGATCGATTCGCCCGGCGTCGGCGGCACCGACAAAGCCAGCGCCTCGAGCCCGCGCACGGTGCGCGTGCCGTTGGCATAGAGGTTGTCGAACACCAGGCTGTCGCGGGCCAGCGCGTCGAGCCGGGGCGTCAGGCTGTGCTTGCGGCCGTAGGTGCCGGAGTACTCCGCCGACAGGCTCTCCACGCTGATCAGCACCACGTTGAGCCGTCGCTCCGGCGCGGCGTTGTGGATACGGCGCTCGATGCCGGTGTCGCCGAGGAAGGTCGCGTCCGGCGTCGCCAGCTCGTAGCGCACCTTCGCGAACGCCTCGTCGAGCGGCACCGTGCGGTAGTAGCGATCGTAGTCGAGCGAGGCGCTTCGATATGCCGCGACGAACTGGTAGATGCCGTTGCCGGCCAGCTCGTTGGCGTAGGCGTTGTCGCTGCGGTCCTTCATCTCGCCGGTCACCAGCCAGGTACCGAGCACCGCGGCCGCGATCCAGCCGACGGCGACCAGCGTGCGCGCGCCCAAGCGCGCGCTGTCGTTGCGCACGGCGCGCCAGCGCCGCGTCGCCACGAACACCGCCAGCGCGGTGCCGGCGATCGCCGTGAGGATCCAGCCCACCGGATACGACTGGCGGATGTTGCCGATGACTTCCGTCGTGTAGACGAGGTAGTCGACCGCGATGAAGTTGAAGCGCGCCTGGAACTCCTCCCAGAACGTCCATTCGGCGACGGCCACGAACAGCGAAACGAGCAGCAGCGCCAGGCAGGCGAAGCCGACCAGGAAGCTGCCGCCGCGCCGCGCCAGCCAGCGCCGCGGCAACAGCCACAGCAGCAGCACCAGCGGGATCGCCAGGTAGACGTAGGCAAGCACGTCGTAGCCCAGGCCGACCCCGAAGATGAAGGCCCAGGTGGATGGGTTCGCGGGGACGCCGCTGCCGGTCGCGAGCAGCAGGACCAGCCGGGTCAGGAAGGACACCGACAGGAAGACCACGCCCAGCCACAACAGCGGCCGGAAGCGTTCGTACAGGGGATGCAGTTGCAAGCCGGTTCCTCGCGCAGCGTATGCTCCAGTCTAGCCGCCGCGCCGGCAACTTCCCTCAGCTCAATCTCAGCCAAACGTTAAGACGCCGCGCGCCATGTCCCTCCCCGAACCCAGCGGCATGCGCGTCCTCATCATCGAGGACCAGCACGACATCGCCGCCAACCTCTGGGATTTCCTCGAGCGCCGCGGCCATGCCGTGGACCATTGCGCCGATGGCGTCGCCGGCCTGGCGCGCGCGCGCGCCGGTGGCTTCGACGCGATCGTCCTCGACCTCGGATTGCCGCGGCTCGACGGCCTGCAGCTGTGCCGCGCGCTGCGCGAGGCGGGCGACGGCGTGCCGGTGCTGATGCTGACCGCGCGTGACACGCTGGAAGACAAGCTGCGCGGCTACGCCGAAGGCGCCGACGACTACATGGTCAAGCCCTTCGCGTTGCGCGAACTCGAAGCGCGCCTGCGCGCACTGCACCGGCGCAACGCACCTGCCGCCGCGCCGCTGGCGCACGCCGGCCTCGGCTACGACCCGGCGGCGCTCGTGGCCACGCGCGAGGGCCGCCGCATCCCGCTGACCCGCATGCAGGGTGCGTTGCTCGCCGCGCTGCTCGCGCAGGCCCCGCATGTCTGCAGCCGCGAACGCCTGCTGCGCACGTTGTGGCCGGAAGGCGAAGGCGACGCGGCCGCACTGCATACGCTGGTGTACGAATTGCGCGCGCTCGTCGACCGCCCGTTCGCGCAGCCGTTGCTGGCATCGGTGCGCGGCGTGGGCTATCGCATCGCGGAAGCGCCGTGAGCGCACGCCGCCCGCTGCCGAGGCACATGGCGCTGCGCCGGCGGGTCGCGCTCGCGTTCGTGGCGCTCGGCTTCGTGCTGAGCATGGGCTGCGCCGCAGTGGTCGCGATGGTGGCCGACGATTACGAATATGTCATCGCGGCCGAGATCCTGCGCGGACAGTCGGAGGACTACAGCCTGCGGCTGGCCAACGGCTTGCCGGCGCAGCTGCCGCGCACCCACCGCCTGAGCGGGTACCTCGCGCGCGACGTTCCCCTCCGCTATGCCGGCTATCCGCCCGGCGTGCACGAGGATCCGGCGCGGGGCGACGTCCACGTCGGCGTGTTCGACACGAGCGGCGGAAGGATGACCTTCGTCATCGACCTGAGCGATATCGAGCAGATGGAGCAGCACCTGCACGTCTTCCTCGCAGCGATGGTGGTGCTGGGCACGGCCCTCGCCGGCTGGCTCGGCTGGATGCTCGCCGGCAGGGCACTCGCGCCGCTGGGCCGCCTGGCCGACGCCGTCGATGCGATGCCGACGCGACCGCAGGCGACCGCGTTGCGTGACCGCACCAGCGACGACGAACTCGGCCGCCTCGCCGGCGCCATCGATGCGTACCAGGCCCGGCTGGTCGATGCCGATGCGCGGGAGCAGGCGTTCTTCGCCGATGCGAGCCACGAACTGCGCACGCCCGTGGCGGTCGTGCGCGGCGCGATCGAAGTGCTGATGGACGAACCGCAGCCGCCCGCCCAGGAAGCCCGCCTGCGCCGCGTCGAGCGCGGCATGGGCGAACTGTCCGACCTGCTGGAAGCGATGCTCGACGTCGCGCGCCGCCGCCCGCCGCAACTCGAGGACGTGGACGCCGCGAAGTTCCTGCGCGAAGCCGGCGCGGCCGCCCTGGCCTTGTCGCCCGGCGTCACGCTGGACGTGCATGCCGCGGGATCGCTGCGGCTGGCCCCGCGCGAGGCGCGCCTGCTGCTGCGCGGCGTGCTGCGCCACGTGCTGCCGCACGGCGCGCCGGGCACGCTGTCGCTGCGGCTCGATGGCGACGCGCTCGCGCTGCGGTTCGACGCCGCCGGCGCGGACCCCGCGGCGGATCCCGCGGAGTCGACGCCCGCCGCGACGCGCAGCGACACCGGCAGCGTGCCGGCCCTGCTCGACCGCCTGGCGCAGCGCTCCGGCTGGCGGATCGAGTTCCCGCAGCCGCGCCGCGTGCGGATCGTGCTTCAGCCGCCTTCCCAGACCATGTGAATGTCGGCGCGCGCATAGTGCGAACCCGGGCGTGGCGCCGGGTGGTGCACGAAGCCCGCGCTTTCATACATGCGCAAGGCCGCTTCCAGCACGCTGCTCGATTCCAGGTAGAGCTCGCGACCGTCGAGGCCACGGTAGGCGCAGATCGCGGCGTCGAGCAGCGCGCGGCCGATGCCCGCGCCGCGCAGGTCCGGTTCGACCGCCATCTTGGTGAGCTCGTAGACGCCATCGCCGGCGTGGCGCAACGCGACCGTGCCGACCGCGCGTGGCGCGGCATCGTCGCCGCCGCCGCTTTGCCCGTCGAGCAGCGCGAACAACACGCACCCGCCGTCGGCGAGGATGTGCCGCTCCGGATCGCCGAGTACCTCCTCGTCGAACGGCTCCACCACGAACCAGCGCCGCAGCCATTCCAGGTTGAGCCGCGCGAAGTCCGCGCGCCATCGCGGATCGAAGCCGACGATGCGGACCGGGCCGATGGTGTCCAATGCAGCAAGCCTCATCGCGAAAGGTGGGAAAGCGCGGCCGTCGCGGCATCGCGATCGGCATCGTCGAACGGGACGACGTCGAGCGCCGCCACGCTGCCCGCATCCAGGCAGCGCGCGTTGACGTCGATGCCGTCCGGATGGCTGCGCGGCACGTAGAACGCCTTGATGCCGCAGTGCCGGCAGAAGCGGTGCTTCGCCGTGCCGGTGCCGAAGGTGTATTCAGAAAGCACGTCGGAGCCGGACGACAGCCGGAACGCGCGCAGCGGGACGATCAGGTGCAGGAAGCCGGTCATGCGGCAGATCGAGCAATTGCAGTCGAGCACCTGCAGGCGCGCCGGCGCGTCCACTTCGAAGCGCACGCGGCCGCAATGGCAGCCGCCGCGATGCACGACCGTGCCGGCTTCGCTCACTTCGCGCGGCCGGCCGGCTTGCGCGCGGCGGGATCGCGGCCTTTCGCCTTGCCGTGGCGTGCCTTCCCATCGCGCGCCTTGCCGGCGGACGCGGGCGGCAACGGCCGGCCCCAGCGTCGGTAGGCATCGGCAAAGCCGTCCTTCATTGCGTGGAATTGCGGCGACCCCGGCTTGATGTCGAGTTGCTGCGCGAGCGCGCCCCAGCCTTCGCCCGCATGCGCCTGCCATTCGTCGGCGACGTAACGGCAGGAGCGGCCGATGGCCTGCGCCAGCGCGCACGCGAAATACACATCGCCCGGCGTCCACGCGGGATCGGCCAGCAGCGCGACGACGACGTCGCGCGGAGCACCGCGGTAGCGCGCCAGTTCGTCGGCGAACGCATCGGGGTAACGACGACCGTAGGCATTGATGTCGGCCAGCACCGCATCCACCCAGGCATCGCCGGTGCGCGGACTCCATTCAGGCGGCGCCGCCGCTTGCGCGGGCAACGGCGCGGCGGGCGACTGCGCGCGAGCCGACGGCGCAACCTGCGGCTGCGCGGAGGCCACGCCCGTTGCGAGCGTTGCGAGCGACAACACAAGGAACCAGGCAACGTGGCGCATCGGGAACCCCGAGGGAAATGGGACGATGCAAGGATAAAACGCCGCGACGACCGGCGCATGTGCGCGCGCGGCGGTGACATCCTGCACGCGCCCGTGACGGCCGGGCGCGTAGTTTCAGCGCCCATGGCCACCCTGCACCCCCACGCGCTCCAGTCCTGCGCCAAGGCGCCCGCCCCCCATGGCATCGATGCCGACGCCCGGGTGCGTCGCCTGTGCCTGCTGGCGATCGCCGCGGCGGTGTTGCTCGCCGCTTACGCCGGTGGCGTGGCCTGGGTCACGCACCAGGTGGAAGTCGGCGTGGACCGCAGCCTGCAGCCATTGCCGGCCGTGGTGCGCGACCAGCCCCGGCCCTGACCGAATCCGGCCCGCCCAGCCGCGGCGGGCGCATCGGTTCAGCGTGCTTCGAGCACGAACTTCCCGAAACCGATGCCGATGTCGAAGCCCTTGCCGGTTCCTGCGAGCGCAAGCGACACGTCGCCCTTCGTCATCGCCGTCGCCTTGCTCGACTTCACCGCGCCGGCGTGCGCTTCCGCCGAAACGTAAGTGCCGAGCACGTCGTTGATCCGCTCCACGCCCGCGAACTTGCCGGTGCCGTCCTCGATCTTCGACTTGCCGAACGTCAGGCCGCCGCCCTTCGCGCTGATCTTCACCGCCAGGCTCTGCCCGTTGTCGCAGGTGACCGTGCCGCTGCCGGACGCGGTCTTGTAGAACACCGACCAGCCGGCGAGGTTGTAGTGCAGCTTGCACTCGAGCGTGCGTGCCGCATGCGCGGGCGCGACGATGCACAGCGACGCGAGCGCGACGGCGAGGCAGGACAGCGGCAGTCTGGCTTTCATGCGGGCACTCCGGTGGCGGAAGGATGTGATGTCGCGGATGCGGATGCAGCGGCAGCGGCAGCGGCGAGCGATGCCACCGCGGCCGGCAATCCGGCGGGCGATGCGACTTCGCGCACGCGCCCGGCCGTGCCGTCGGGCAGTTGCGCGTGCGTTTCGTGGACCCAGGTCACGTGGTAGGGCATGTGCACGCCCCAGCCGCCGAGCGCGAGCACCGGCGCGATGTCGGAGCGCAGCGAATTGCCGACCATCGCGAACTGCCGCGGTGCGATGCCGAACTCGGCAAGCACGCGCGCATAGGTCGATGCGTCCTTCTCGCTCACGATCTCGATGCGCGGGAACAGGTCGGCGAGTCCCGATTCGCGGACCTTCGCTTCCTGGTGGAACAGGTCGCCCTTGGTGATGAGCACGACGTCATGCTCCGCGGCGATCGCGGACACGGCCTCGCGGATGCCGGGCAGCAGGTCCACCGGGTGGCGCAGGATGGTCTTGCCGAGTTCGACGATGCGCCGCAGGTCGGCGGCGGAGATGCGCGCGTCGGTGATCGCGATGGCGGCTTCCACCATCGACAGCGTCATGCCCTTGGCGCCATAGCCGAACAGCGCGATGTTCGCGCCCTCGATGGCGTAGAGGCGCTCGTGCACGTCGTCGAGCGCGACATAGTGGCCCACGATGCGCTCGAATTCCGCCTGGGCGGCGCGGTAATAGTCCTCGCTGCGCCAGAGGGTGTCGTCGCCGTCGAAGCCGACGAGGCGCAAGCCAGTCGAAGATCCGTCATCCATGGCGCAAGTCTACGTCCCGGCGCGTACACGGCAAGCGAGGCCTGCCGCGCCGGAACGCAGGCCAGCCCGGCATCGGACTGGCCTGGTGGCGTCAGCGGTTCAACGCCCCGGCTTCGACGGCGATGGGCTGTCCTGGCGGGCGGCGAGGTAGGCCTTGTACTCGTCGGCGGTCAGCGCGCCGTCCTTGTCCGCGTCCGCGGTGTCGAACGCCTGGGAAAGGGCGTCCACCGGCGCGGCTTCGGTCTTGCTCAGGCTGCCGTCGTGGTCGGCATCGAGGTCGGACCAGCTGACCTTCTTCGGGCCAGCCGGATCGGCGGGCGTGGCCGGCGTTGCGGGCGTTGCCGGGGTCGCCGGCGTTTCCTGCTGCGGATCGGCGGGCGTCGCGGGCGTAGCCGGGGTTGCGGGCGTGGCCGGCGTCGTAGGGGCGGCATCCTGGGTGCCCATGTGTTGCTCCATGGCCTGGGTGCTGGCGTGTTCGCGGGCGCTGTCGCTCGCGTGCGCATCCTGGGCGAAGGCCAGCGGCGCGGCGGACAGGGAGGCAGCGGCAAGGGCGAGGGAAAGCAGTTGGCGATTCATCGAGGAGAGCTCCATTCGTGTTGGTCGTCGCGGTCTTCAGCCGCGGGGACACGCTGGCGCTTTCGCGATGAACGGCGCACCCGCGCCGATGGTTAAGGCAACGTTCGCTTAACCCCTCGTGCCCGAGCTTGCGCTAGGCGTTGTCGTGAGGGGCAAGGCGCCGCCTTGCGTGCACGCGGCGCAACGGGCGCCGCGACGCTTCCGCGTAACTGAATCGAACACAACCTTCATCTTGCTGACCGCAGCCGCGGGTCCACCTGCAGCGGCGCAAGCGCCTGCACCTGCAGTGCCGCGTAGGCCGGATGGGAGGGCGACAGCAGCATGTTGTGCTCCCCGGCGACGAGCGCGCTGGGCACGCGCAGCGCCAACGAGCGCCCGGACGCGAGCCAGTCGGCGCCCACCTGCTGCACTTCGGCGCGATAGGGAAGATGGCACCAGGTCGAGGGCTCGTTGCATTCGGCGAGGGTGGTGCCAGGCGGCAGTTCCGCCGTCGCCAGCAGCAGTCCGTCGCCGGAAGCGCTGCCGCCGTGCGCGAGGAATTCGAGCAATGCGCCCGCCGGCGACAGCGACGCGTAGACGCAGGCGTGGCCCGGCGGGCTCCAGCGTCCGCCCGCCGTGGTCGGTGCGAACGGCTCGGCGGCCTGCCCGGCTTCGACGACGCGGTAGACGCGCAGCGGGCCGTGTGCCGCCTCGACGACGACGTCGGCCGACGGCGTGGCAGCGGTGGGCGAGGTCATCGCGGGCGGATCGCTGGCAGGAAAGGTTCCCGCGAGGGCTTCGTCGAGGCAGCGCGCGGTTTCGGCGGCTTCGCTGTGTTCCCTGGCCATGGCGCTTCTCCTGTGGAGGTTCGCCGCAGGGTGCCGCAGGCGTGGTCGACCGGCCGTGAGCGAGGGGGCGCGCGGCCGGCCGCGTTCCGTCAGCCGCGTCCGCCGCCGATGTAGTCCGCCTTGCCGAGCGCCACGCCGGCCTGGCGCAGGATGTCGTAGGCCGTGGTGACGTGGAAGAACACGTTCGGCAGGGTGAACTGCAGCAGGTAGGACTGGCCGTCGAAGCGGCGGTCGCCGTTGCGCGAGGGAACGACGATCTCGCGGCCTTCGCTGCCGTCGATGCGCGCGGCATCGAAGCCCTCGATGTAGGCGATGGCGGCGTCGAGGCGCGCGTACAGCTGCGCGAACGTGGTTTCCTCGTCGGCGAAGGACCGCGGCGCCTCGCCCGCCAGGCGCGCGGCGCAACGCGCCGACATGTCGGCGGCGATCTGCACCTGCCGCACCAGCGGCAGCATGTCGGGCACCAGCCGCGTCTGCAGCAGGATGCCCGCATCGAAACCGCGATCTTCGGCGAAGGCTTCGCCCTTCTGCAGGATGTGGCGCAGGTTCTCGAGCGTGCGCACGAGCACGGGGACCGACGCCTGGTACATGGAAATCGCCATCGGGAACGCTCCTGGAGGGACGGCGCCTGCGCCGGATGCGGCGATTATCCGCCTTTGTCGCGCCGCCGGGCAGATGCGGATAGGATCGGCGCGAACCTTCCCGGAGACCGCCCGTGGCCGGCTGGCGCGACCTGATCCGCGATGTCCCCGACTTCCCGCGCGCGGGCATCGTGTTCAAGGACATCACCCCGCTGCTCGCCGACGCGGACGGCTTCGCCGCGGCGATCGACGCGATGGCTGCGCCGTGGCGCGGGATCGCGCTCGATGCGGTGTTCGCGGTCGAATCGCGCGGCTTCATCCTCGGCGCGGCGCTGGCGCGTGCGCTCGGACTCGGCTTCGTGCCGGTGCGCAAGGCCGGCAAGCTGCCGGCGCGCGCGCATTCGCAGGCCTACGCGCTGGAATATGGCAGCGACCGGCTCGAAGTCCACGCCGATGCCGTGCCGCACGGCGCGCGCGTGCTGCTGGTCGACGACGTGCTGGCGACCGGCGGCACGCTCGCCGCGGCGCTGGCGCTTGCGCGGAGGCAGGGCGCGCACGTCGTCGGGGCCGCCTTGCTCATCGAACTCGGCTTCCTCGGCGGACGTGCCCGCTGGGATCCGGCGGTCCCGCTCGAGACCGCGCTCGCGTTCGACTAGCGCCCGGGCTGGCGCCGCAACAGCGGCAGCACCTTGTCCAGCGGCAGCGCCGGCACGTAGCCGCGATGGCCGCGTACCGAGTGCGCGCGGAACAGTGAATCCAGGATCGCTTCCCCGGTCGCATCTGCGACGCCCACGAACAGGCCGTCGAGATCGTCGTTCGCGAGGGTTGCCGCGCCCTGCGCGGGCTTGCCGCGGATGCGCCGCACGCCGGGGGCGGTGGAGAACGCGATGACGTAGTCGCCCGAACCGTTCGACATCGACGAGCCGGTGCGCGCCAGCCCGCTGATCGCGCGCTTGGCCAGGCGATCGAGCTCGCGCGCGTCGAGCGGTGCGTCGGTCGCCACCACGATCATGATGCTGCCGTCGCCGTCCGCGACCGGCGCGTCCGGCCCGGGCTGGATGCTCGCCGGATCCGGCAGCGTGGGTCCGACGACGGTGCCGTCGATGGTGAGCGTGCCGCCGAAATTGCTCTGCACCAGCACGCCCACGGTGTAGCGCGCGCCGGCGACTTCGACCTGGCGCGAACTGGTGCCGATGCCACCTTTCCATCCGAACGCGACCGTCCCGGTGCCCGCGCCGATCGCGCCTTCTTCCACGTTGTCGGTCGAAGCATCCGTGAGCGCGGCGAGCACATGCTCGCGCCGCAGCGGGCGCGCACGCAGGTCGTTGAGGAAGCCGTCGTTGGTCTCGCCGACCACCGGATTCAGCGAGCGCACGTTCTCCATCCCCGGCTTCGCGAGCTGCCATCCGGCCAGCGCATCGGCGGCGGTCCAGACCTCGAGCGTGCCGGTGAGCAGGATCGGCGTCTCCAGTTCGCCCAGCTCCTGGACCTGGGTGATGCCGAGCAGCTTGCCGAAGCCGTTGGCGACGTGGATCGCGGCCGGCACGCGCTCCGCGTAGAGATCGCCGCCGTGCGGCAGGATCGCGGTGACGCCGGTGCGCACGTCGTCGCCCTCGACGACCGTGGCGTGGCCGACCGCGACGCCGGGCACGTCGACGATCGCGTTGCGCGGCCCCGTCGGCAGCGTGCCGATCACCACGCCGGCTTCGCGTGCCCGCGGCCGCTCGCTTGCGTGCACCACCCCGACCGCCAGCACCCATGCCAGCACCATCATCGTCCGCATCGCTGTTCCCCCAGGCGAAAGCCAGGGCCAGAGCATCGCATGCAGATTGCGTCCGCGGCAGCGGCCCGCTCTTCTTCCGGCCGCCGGGCAAATCGGAGCGTCGGATGCGGGTGCCTTGGGGGGCGAATTAAAGGAGGAGGCGGAGGCCGCAGGCCGGAGCCGGGGGACATTCGCCCCCCAAGGCACCCGCATCCGGCGCCGCGATGAACCCTAGTGCTTGAGGTTCTTGCGCAGGCGCTCCAGCGCCTGCAGCTGCGCGGTGACCTCGGCCAGGCGCTGCTGCGCCTCGGCGACGTCCATCTTCTCGCCGCGGTGGGCGAGGATGCGCTCGGCTTCGGCCTTGGCCGCCAGCACCGACGCCTCGTCGATGTCCTGCGCGCGCACGGCGGTGTCGGCGAGCACCGTCACCACCTGCGGCTGCACCTCGAGGATGCCGCCGGAGATCGCGAAGTCGAGCTGCTCGCCCTCGGGCGTGGTCACCACGACCTTGCCCGGGCGCAGCCGCGTGATCAGCGGCGCGTGGCGCGGCGCGATGCCGAGTTCGCCCATCTCGCCGGTGGCCACGACCATGGTCGCCTCGCCGTGGAAGATCTCGGC
>CAMLSB010000041.1 GCA_946482565.1 uncultured Lysobacteraceae bacterium
GAAGCCGCTGTAGCTGCCCTCGGTGCCGGCGCCGCCTTCGCGCCAGGCGTGCTCGCTCATCATCACCTGGTCGTCGCCGTGGACCTTGCCCGCGGCCATCTCCGAGGCGATGACGTACGAGGTCATGACCTTGGTGATGCTCGCCGGTTCGTGGCGCTGGTCGATGTTGCTGCCGGCCAGCACCTGGCCGCTCGCGTAGTCCATCAGGATCCAGGCCGCGGAGGTTTCCGGGGCGGGTGCCGGCGGGATCGGCAGCGCGTCGCTCAGCGCGGCGGGGCGCGCGGCGGCCGGCTGGGGCACGGGCTGCTGCGCGAACGCCAGGCCGACGGCGGCCGAGGCGATGAGCGCGAAGAGGGCGACGTGGGCGCGGCGGGCGGTGGATCGCTTCAAGATCGGGGACTCCGTGACGGACACTGGCTGGCGACAAGTCTACCCGTCATTGCGGAACGCGCTGCGGCGGGCCGAAACCCAGACCCAGCAGGCGCGCGGCGAGTTCCGCGCTGGCGCCCGGCGCGACCGGCCCGATGCGCAGGCGCCAGACCGCCCGGCCCGCGGACGTTCCGTCCTCGAGGCGCGCGCCGGCGATGCCGGCCACCTTCACGCTGGCGAGCGCGCGCTCGGCGTTGGTGCGGTCGGCGAAGGTCGCGACCTGGAACGTGAGTCCGTCCGACGCAGCTGCGCCGGTGATCGGCAACGCGGCGACGAGTCGGTCGATCGCGGTCGGAGGCAGCGGTTCAGCGACGACTTCGTTGTCGCCGGCGTCATCGACGCCCGACGACAGCGGTGCCGGCTTCGCCGCTGCGGGAGATGGCGGCGCGGGCGTCGTCGCGGACGCCGACGCGATCGCGTCGTAGCCGGCATGCGCGTCCTCGCCGGGCATGAGCCCCTGCACCTCGACGCGCGCGGTGCCGGCGCGATCGACGCCGAGCTTCACCGCGGCGGCATAGCTGAGATCGATGATGCGGCCGTCGTGGAACGGCCCGCGGTCGTTGATGCGCACCACCACCGAGCGACCGTTGGCGAGGTTGGTGACGCGCGCGAAGCTCGGCAGCGGCAGCGTCTTGTGCGCGGCGGTGAAGGCGTACATGTCGTACACCTCCAGGTTCGACGTGCGCCGCCCATGGAACTTGTTGCCGTAGAACGACGCGGTGCCGACTTCGTCGTAGCCTTCCGCGTTGTCGAGCACGCGGTAGGTCTTGCCAAGCACCGTGTACGGCGAGCGGTTGCCGTAGCGCGAATGCGGCTCGTCGCGCACCTCGGGTTCCGGGATCTGGTCGACGTCGGGGATGCCATCGGGCGGCGCGCTGTCGGAGACGCCGGGCGCATACAGGCCGCCGGCCGTGTAGTTGCCGCGCTTGGACAGGTCCTCCTGCGCCGGCGCGTAGGGCGAACGGCGGCGCGACTGCGTCGCGTGCGTGGTGCCGCTGCGTCCCTCGACGCGCGTCGAGGCCTGTTGCGGCGACTCCGCCTTGCGCGGCGTGCCGGCGCAGGCTGCGAGCGCGAAGCATGCCGCGCCGGCGGCCGCGCACAGGATCCGGCGCGCGGCCTGGCTCATGGCGCCGTCGCGCTCATGGCGCGGCGCTGCTCCCGGCACGGATCGCCTGCGCCAGCTGGTGGACGGCCAGCGCGTACATCGGCGAATGGTTGTAGCGCGTGATCACGTAGAAATTGCGATAGCCGATCCAGTGCTCGCGGCCGTCCGCGCCGTCGAAGCCGAAGACGGTGGCGCCCTGCCCGTTCGACTCCGTTGGCTCGCCGGCACGCGGCGTGTACCCGCGCGCGGCCAGCGCCTCGACCGGATACACCGGATCGGGCGACTCCGGCCGGAATTCGGGCTCACCCGCGACAAGGTCGGCGCGCGCCGCCACCGGCAAACCGCGCTGCCAGCCGTGCGCCACGAAATAGTTCGCGATCGACGCGAACACGTCCTCGGGGTCGCCGAGCAGGTCGCGCTTGCCGTCGCCGTCGCCGTCGCGGCCCCAGTTGCGCCAGCTAGAGGGCATGAACTGGCCCCAGCCCATCGCACCCGCGTAGCTGCCCTGCAGCGTCGCGACGTCGATGCCCTCTTCCTTGCCGAGCGCGAACAGCTGCGCGAGCTCGCCGGCGAAGAACGGCGCGCGCTTCGGGTACGAGAACGCGAGCGTGTACAGCGCATCGAGCGCACGGTACTTGCCGGTGATCGCGCCGTAGCTGGTTTCGACGCCGATGATCGCGACGATGTACTCGGCCGGCACGCCGGTCGCCGCCGACACGCGGTCGAGTTCGGCGCGGTGTTCCGCCAGGAAGGCGATGCCGCCGGCGATGCGCTTGTCGGTCATGAAGATCGGGCGGTATTCGGCCCAGGACTTCACCTTTTCCGCCGGGCGGTTCATCGCGTCGACGATCGACTGCTGGAACTTCGCCTGCGCGAGTGCCGCGCGCACCGTCTCCGGCGCGACGCCGTAGGTCGCGGCGGTGTAGTCCACGAACGCGGCCTCGCGCTGCGCCTGCGGGATCGCCGCATCCACGACCGGCGCGGGCGCGACCGGGCGCTCCGGCGGCTGCGGCACCGGCGGCACGGTCGGCTGCGGCTCGGGCGCGGTGGCGGTCACCGGCGCGAGCTCGGGCGTGGCGACGGGCGTGGCGCAGCCGGCGAGCAGCGCTGCGGCGACGACAGGGAGCAGGCGTTTCATCGCCGCGAGGCTAGCACGGGGGGCGGCGCGCGGGCCCGACTCGCCGCCGCCCGCTCCGCTCACCAGTTCAGGTCGAAGACATACTTCGCGAAGGCGAACGAGGATTGCAGTCGCGTGCGCGAGAGCCTGTCCTCCGCCGCCCCCGCGCCGGAAACGCCCACGATGAGATAGCGGAACGGCGTCGGCCGGTACTGGTAGGTGACCTGCCAGGTCGATGTCCAATCGCGCTGCCGGACTCCGCCGTCCCACGTTTCCACCGATCCGAGGTTGAGCAGCGCCTGC
This sequence comes from uncultured Lysobacteraceae bacterium, assembly GCA_946482565.1. The sequence goes on from CAMLSB010000041.1 coordinate 2,955, forward strand.
AGGTGGTGGACGGTGTTGAAGTGGTACTCGGCGCGCAGCGCGGCGGTGCGCGTGCGGAAGAGCGGGCCGTCTTCGAGGTCGAATGCGACCTGGGAAACGCTGGCCCGCGCCTCGAATCGCGACGCGGGCTTGTATGTCGCGTTCGCGGTGACAATCCGCTGGGTGCCGAGCCGCAGGTCCACGTAGTCGACCGCGTCGCCGACGTCGACGCTGGCCCCGTACGAGAACGTGCGCCAGGGATGGTGCGTCCACGTCAGGGTCGCGCCGGCTTCCCTGAACCGCTCGCCGTAGGCCACCTCCTCCGTGCCACGTCCCTGGAGCTGCAGGTCCGCGCGCTCGCTGTCGAGCGAACCACCGATGGTCGCACTCTGGTACAGCAGCCCCGTTTCGATCGAGTCCTGGCGCGTGTACGTGCCGTCGACCGAGAAGCCCTGCAGCAGCGCATGCGTCCCCTTCCCGAATGTGCGCTTGTATCCGGCGGACTCGAAGAGATCGCGAATCCCGACCTGCTGCATCAGGCCCATGTCCGCGCGGAACCACCGGTCGTACCGCCCGTATTCGGCATAGCTGTACCACTCGTCCCCGCCGAAGGCGTGCGTGAGCTTGTAGGCATTGCCGTCGTTGCAGCGTTCCCCGGTGGCGATGGTGGCCGGGTCGCACGCGGACGAATGCGCCAGTTGTACCTCGAGCTGGTTTGATGCATCGATCGCCCAGCCCGCATCGACGGCGCCCACGGCGCTCCGGTAGTCGTCCGAGGTCCTGGAAGTCACGGTCGCCCCGAGCCGCCAGTCGGCGGAAGGGCGGTAGTTCACGCGCCCGGCGAAATTGCGCGAAGGCGCGTCCAGCCCGACGATCGACGACCCCTCCTCTCCCGGCAGGATGTACGAAGTCGCCTGGTCCGCGACCCACAATGCACCGATCTCGTAGTCGTCCTGGCGCCGCACATACTGCAGCCCAACCGAGGGATCCACCATCGATCGCGTGTACAGCAACGGCAGGATCGTGGAGAAGATCCCGGACTCGTTGGTGAAGAACTGGCGCCGCTCGGGAAACGTGCGGACGAAGCGCTTGTTGACCTGGAATTGGATCGAGTCGATCTCGACCTGCGAGAAATCCGGATTCAGCGTCGCGACTACCGTATCGTGGGGGTCCGGCTTCCAGGTCACATCCAGGCCGGCGTCCACCTCGTTCGAGATCGTGTCCGCGCCCGCCGCCGGAAACCGGGCGGCGCGGGTGGCGATGACGTAGGGCTGCAGCCGCAGTTCCGCGCCATCGACCGATGCTTTCGCGGCCTCGGCATCGAAGCCGATGGTGCGCGCCGAGAACTGGCATTCCGGGCAGGGCCTGAATTCGTCCATCGGCACCAGCGACAGCGTCTCCATCCGGTCGCGCCCCACTTGGCGCTCGACGTCGATGCGGATCGGAACATCGCCCCCGGCGCGGTCCAGGCCCAGCGTGGCGAACGGAATCGCGAAGTCGACGACATAGCGGTCGGCCAGCACCTTCGCCGCGGACTGCCACTGGCCGTTCCAGGCGGGGGCGCTGTCGCCGCCGCTGCTCTGGATCGAATCCGCCCGCGCACCCGCGGCATTCACGCGGAACACGAATGCTCGCCGGCTTCCCTGCTTGGACACGACGTAGAGGACGATGGCGTCATCCGTGGTCGAGACCGCATCGTATTTCGACTGCTGCGCGACGAGCCTGTCGATCGCGGGATCGAACGCTTCCACGTGCGCGAGGAGCTGGGTCGCCGTGTGCGCGAGCTTCACCGTCGTCACCCATCGCGCCGGCACGTTCCTGCCCGGGCTCGTCTCGTATGCGAGCGTCTCCTGCGGGACCGCGCCCTCGGCGAGCAAGGCTTCGGGGCCCGCCACCTGCGGAACGGCAACCGGCGCGGACGCCTGCGCATTGGCCGCACCGCCCCAGGCGAACAGGAACAGGGCCGGCAGCAGCATGGCGGCGAGCCTACGCATGGGCTGCGCTCCTGATCGCCGCGGCGACGACGGGGCGGGCCGCCAGGTCCACGACGCGGTCCGCGATCCGGATCGTCTCCTGCCGATGCGCGAACAGGATGCGCGTCATCGTGAGCGATCTGAGGTTGCCCGCGATGCGCTGCTCGGTACCGGCATCCAGGGCGCTGGTCGCTTCGTCGAGCACCAGGATCCGGGGACCGGACGCCAGCGCCCTCGCCAGGAGGATGCGTTGCCGCTGCCCTCCGGACAGGACGCCGTAATCGTCGCTGATCGGCGTGTCGTAGCCCATCGGCAGGGACGCGATGAATTCGTCGATACAGGCCAGCCGGCACGCCTCGCGGATCGCGTCGTCCGGGATATCGCGGAAGAACCTCACGTTCTCGCGGATCGAATCCGAGACGAGGTGGTCGGCCTGCATCACCGCGCCGATGTTGCGCAGCAACCGATCCTCGCTGCCCGCGTCCAGGCGCTCGCCGCCGTAACGGACGACGCCTGCGGTGGGCTTGAGCGAAGTCAGTAGTTTCGCCAGCGTGCTCTTCCCGCTTCCCGATGGTCCCACGATCGCGACGCACTCCCCGTCCGCGACTTCCAGGTCGAAATCGCGGATGACATAATCCTCGAACGAACTGTAGCGGAAGCAGACCCCTTCGAGGCGGACGCTCGCGTCCCGCAGCGGCTTCCCCTCTGGCGGCGCGAACGCCGGCGCCGCCGCCTCCGGGTCCACGACGTCCTCGAGCCGGCCCATCGCGACCCGCGCGTTCAGCACCCTCGACAGGAAGGACTGGGCTTCGGAAATCGCGGTCAGCACGAACTGACGGAACAAGCCGACCGAGACGAACTGGCCCAGGCTCAGCGAGCCGCCGGAAATCATGGTTGCGGCGAGCGCGAGGTACGTCATCTGGTCGAGAAGGCCGAAGAACGCATTCACGTCGGCCCTGGACTGTTCGTGGGCCGCGACCTCCGCCTGCGTGGAGGCGACCTTGCGCGAACATTCGTCGATCCGGCCGATGCTCTCACCGAGGGCGCCGGCGATCCGCAAAGAGAAGGCCGCGCGGATGGTTTCGGTCATCGTGCCCATCTGGCGCACCAAGGCGCGATGATGCCGTTCGCCGGCGTGCGCGATCCGGCGCCGCACCAGCGCATCGAGCGCGAAGCCCAGCGCACGGCAGGTCACCAGCGCGGTGGCGAACCGCGGATACTTCACCGCGAGCACCACCGCCGCGACGAGGCCGACGCTCCCGGAAACGAGCAGGCCGCCGACGCCCTGGAGCAGCACCTGGTGCACCGACTGCACGGTCTGGATCTTCCCGTACAAGGTCGTTGCTGGGTTGCGGAGCAGGAAATCCAGCGGCTTGCCGAGGACGCGCCGCGCCACGTCGAGGCTCAGGTCGTGCGTCAGCCAACTCGACAGCTTCGTCGAGAGACGGCCCGACAAGCTGTTGAACGCCACGGCGCCGGCGCCGACGCCGACATACGCCGCGCAGAGCCACAGCGCCTCGGTCCCCGGGTGCACGAACGCCGCGGAATCAAGCATTCGCTGGGCGAGCAGCGGCAGGCAGATCGCGGCGGCCTGGGCCAGCAGCATGACTGCGCCGATGCCGAGCAGCTTCCGGCGCACGTCGAAGCGGCCGATCCACCGGCGCAGCGAAAGCGGTTCGCGCAGGGGGAAGGCAATCGCGCCAGGAGCGGCGACTTCGACGACGATGCCCGACAACGACTCCGCCAGCTCCGCTTCCGGCGCGATCCACCAGCCGTATTCCGGATCAAACACTTCGAACTCGCCACGCCTCCGCGCAGCGACGACGATGAAATGGTTGCGGTTCCACAGCGCGATCGCCGGAAGCTCGATCAGGCCGGGACACGCCGGGTCGACCTGCACCGGGCGCGCGGCGAGGCCCGCGTCCCGCAGGATGCGGACGAGATGCGAGACGTACGCGCCGCGGGTGCTGACGCCGTAGGCCTCTCGCATGTGCCGGATGCAGAGCGGCGCGCCGAGGAACGCCGAAACGGCGGCGATCGCGACCCTCGATGACCGGCCGCTTCATGCGACCGATCGCGAAGTCCTCGTAACAGTAGGTACACCTGAAATTGCACTTCTCCGTCGGAAGTATCGTGAGCTGCAGCCGCTTCGACGAAATGGAACGCGCAATCTGGCTTGCCGAGAATCCGTTTTCGAGTTGCATCCTTGCCTCCTGGACAATGCGGGCGGGCACGCCGCCGCGGTCCTCGCGGCAGACCATTCGCCTGCAGGAATGTGTGTGCGATTCGCCAGCTGGGCGAAAAGAAGATCAGCTGCTTGTGGACGCTCCCTGTTCCCTTCGCCGAGGCGGCGACCGGCTTGCCTTGCCTTGCACCGCCCTGCCGGGCGGCACTCCCCGCGCACTTCTTATCGGGCCATGCGACTCGTTGTCAATGGCCTCAATGGCCGTGCATGGGCTTGTGGGCACGGACGGCCATGACCACGCCGAGGCCGGCGAGCAGCGACACCGCCGAGGTGCCGCCGTAGCTCAGCAGCGGCATCGGCACGCCGACCACGGGCAGCAGGCCGGAGATCATGCCGCCGTTGACGATCACGTACACGAACAGCGAGAGGCCCAGGCTGCCCGCAAGCAGGCGCGAATAGCCGTCGCGCGCTTCCGCCGCGATCCACAGGCAGCGGCCGACGATGAACAGGTACAGCGCGAGCACCGTGGCCACGCCCACCCAGCCGAAATCCTCGCTGAGCACGGCGAAGATGAAGTCGGTGGTGTGCTCGGGCAGGTAGTTGAGGTGCGATTGCGAGCCCTGCCCCCAGCCCTTGCCGGTGAGGCCGCCGGCGCCGATCGCGATCTTCGACTGGATGATGTTCCAGCCGCTGCCCAGCGGATCGGATTCCGGATTGAGGAAGGTGAGGATGCGGTCCTTCTGGTACGGCCGCAGCATCCAGAACCAGGCCATCGGCGCGGCCGCGGCGACGCCGCCGAACGCCGCCGCGAACCACCACCACGACAGCCCGGCGAGGAACAGCACGAACGCGCCGCTGATGCCGACCAGCATCGCGGTGCCGAAGTCCGGCTGCAGCAGGATCAGCCCGGTCGGGATGCCGATGATCGACGCGGCGATGAGGACGACGCGGAAGCGCGGTGGCAGGACTTCGCGGTTGAGGTACCAGGCCGCCATCATCGGCAGCGTCAGTTTCAGCAGTTCCGCCGGCTGGAAATAGAACAGCTTCAGGTCGATCCAGTGGCGGCCGTGCTTGCCGGTGCCGATCGCCAGCACCAGCAGCAGCGGCACCAGCGTGAGCGCATAGGCCGCCGGCGTGGCGTTGCGCAGGCGGTGCGGCGGAACGCGCGACAGCGCCCACAGCGCGGCCAGGCCGACCGCGAAGCGCGCGCCCTGCGCCAGCACCAGGGCCTGCGATTCGCCGCCGGCGCTGTACAGCACCGCGAGCGCGATGCCCATCAGCGCGACGAGCGCGGCGCACAGCCACAGGTCGAGCGTGCGCGACAGGCGCGCGGCGACGTCGAACAGGTAATGCAGGATGGCGTTCATCGCGGCCTCCGGGGCGCCGGCTTCGTCGGCGTCACCGCCGGCGTGCCTTCGTCGGCGGCCTCGACGGCGTCGCCCGTGTCGTCCACGGCACCATCCTCGAGCGCGCCGGCTTCCGCCTGCGCCGCCGCGGCCTCGATGGTTTCCGGTTCCGGCTGCTTGCCGAGGATCCAGGCATCCATGATCTTGCGCGCGATCGGGCCGGCGGTGTTCGCGCCGAAGCCGCCGTGCTCGACCATCACGGCGACCGCGATCGTCGGCGTATCCGCCGGCGCGTAGGCGATGAACCAGGCCTGGTGCCGCAGCGCCAGCGGCAAGGCATGCGGGTCCAGGCTGACGTTGCCGCGCCGGCTGATCTTCTGGGCGGTGCCGGTCTTGGCCGCGATCAGGTACGGCGAGCCGCGCCCGACGGAATACGCGGTGCCGCCGGGCCGCATCGTGCCTTCCATGCCTTCGCGCACCGCCTGCAGGTGCGCCGGATTGTCGCTGATGCGCACCGCCGGCGGCTCGGGCATCGGCTGCCACGGCGTCCGGTACCCGTCGCGGCGATCGCGCACCAGGTGCAGCCGGCGCAGCATGCCGTCGTCGGCGAGCGCGGCGGTGGCGCGCGCGAGCTGCAGGATCGTCGCCTTCCAGTAACCCTGCCCGATGCCTGAAATCACGGTTTCGCCGACGTACCAGGGCTCGCGGCTGTTCTTCCGCTTCCAGTCCGGCGACGGCACGATGCCGGAGGTCTCGCCGACCAGGTCGATGCCGGTGGGCTGGCCGAAACCGTAGCGCCGCATCCACTCGTCGAAGCGCTTGATGCCCATGTCCAGCGCGAGCTTGTAGTAGTACGTGTTGACCGATTCGGAGATCGACTTGCGCAGGTCGGTCCAGCCATGCCCGCCGCCGTGCGCGTCGCGGTAACCGCGGCGCTGGCCAGGGATGTGGAATTCGCCGGTGGACAGCACGCGGTCCTGCGGCGTGCGCAGCCCGCTGTCGAGGCCTGCCAGGCCGAGGAAGGGCTTGATCGTCGAACCCGGCGGCCCGCCGCCGAGCACGTTGCGGTTGAACAGCGGCCGCGACGGATTCGCCATCAGCGCCTGGTAATCCGCGTGCGAGATGCCGTTGACGAACAGGTTCGGGTCGTAGGCGGGCAGGCTCACCATCGCCAGCACTTCGCCGGTGCGCGGATCCACCGCCACCGCCGAGCCGTCGAAGTCGCCGAACGCGGCGACCGCGGCGCGCTGCAGGTCGAGGTCGATGGACAGGCGCAGGTCCGAGCCCGCCACCGCGGGCACGCGGCCGACGGTGCCCAGCGCGCGGCCTTCGACGTTGGTCTCGACCTGCTCGTAGCCGATCTTCCCGCGCAGGATGTCGTCGTAGTAGCGCTCCAGCCCGGTCTTGCCGATGTGGGTGAACGCCGCGTTCGCCGGGCCCAGCGCCTTCTGGTCGGCCTCGTCGACGCGCGCGACGTAGCCGATCACGTGCGCGAACAGCGCGCCGTAGGGATAGCGCCGGTTGAGGTAGGGCACGAGTTCGACGCCGGGAAAGCGCCACCGGTCGACCGCGAACCGCGCGGCCTCCTCCGGCTCGATGCGCGGCTTCAGCGTCACCGGCTTGAAACGGCCGGCGCGCAGCTGCGCCTGCAGGTTGCGCACGTCCTCGTCGGAGATCGCGACGATGCGGCGCAGCGCGGGCAGCCACTGGTCGGGTTCGCCGGCTTCCTGCGGCATCACGTCGAGGCGGTACGCCGGCACGTTGTCGGCGAGCACGCGGCCCTTGCGGTCGAGGATCAGGCCGCGCCCGGGCAGCACCGGCCGCAGCTTGACGCGGTTGGCTTCCGACTGCGTCGCGTACTGCGCGTGGTCGATGACCTGCAGCTTGAAATACCACGCACCGAGCCCGCCGAGCGCCAGCAGCACCACGACGAAGCCGATCGCCGCGCGCACGCGGAACTGCGCGGCTTCGGCGGCCTGCGACTTGAGCTGGCGGCGACGCGGCCCCACCGCCTACTTCCGGCCGCCGAGGCGCAGCCTGTCGAGCAGCAGGAAGACCGGTCCCCACAGCACCATGCCGACCAGCGGCGACCACCACGCCGCGAGCAGCGGCTGCGGTTCGCCCAGCGCGAGATGCACCACGGCAACGACGACGCGATCGTTCAGCAGCAGGCCGGCGACCGCCAGCGCCTGCTGCGACAACGGGAAGAAGCGCAACTGCGCGCGGAAGCGCTGCACGATGAAGGCCATCACCGTCAGCCGCAGCGCCTGTTCGCCGAGCACGGTGCCGAAGCACAGGTCGGCGAGCACGCCGGCGAGGAACGCGAAGCCCAGGCCGAAGCGGTCCGGCGCCTCGATCAACCAGTACACCATCACCAGCGCGAGCCAGTACGGGCGGTACGGCTGCAGCGGCACGGGCAGCGGCAACAGGCCGAGGAGCAGCGCGGCGAGCAGGCTCACCGGCAGCACCCAGCCGGGCGCATGGCGGTTCATGGCTTCGGCTCCACCCGTGGCTGCGGATGCGGCTGCTCGCGCAGCAGCAACACGTCGCGGCCGCGATCGAGCCGCGCCGCGGGGCGCACGTCGCCGACGAGGAAGGCGTGGCTGTCGTCCGGGTGCAGCGCGACGATCGTGCCGACCGGGAAGCCGGCGGGGAAACGCCCGCCCAGGCCCGACGTCAGCACCACGTCGCCGATGCGCACGTCCGCCGACAGCGGCACGTTCGCCAGCGCGAGCCGGTCGCTGCGGCCGCTGCCGTAGGCGAGCAGGCGCACGCCGCTGCGCGCGACCATCACCGGCACCGCATGGTCCGGATCCGTCAGCAGCAGCACCGTCGCGGTGCCGGCCTGCACCGCGATGATCTGGCCGACGAGGCCACCAGCGTCGATCACCGCCTGTCCGAGGACGACGCCATCGCGCGTGCCGGCATCCAGCAACAGCCGCTGCCGGGTCGGATCCAGGTCGATGTCGAGCACCGGCGCGAGCTGCACGTCGAGTCCGCCGTTGCGGCGCGCGGCGCCGAGCAGTTCGCGCAAATGCGCGTTCTCGGCGGATGCCGCCTGCAGCCGCGCAACGCGCGCGCCACTGACGAGCAGCGCATTGCGCAGCACGCGGTTCTCGCTGGCGAGGCGGTTGCGGGTGGCGGCGCCCTCGCGCAGCGTGTCGCCGATGCGCGCCGGCATCCCGGCCACCCACCACAGCGGTTGCACCACCGCGATCGCGCGATGCCGCAGCTGCGAGAGCCAGCCGCCGCGATGGTCGAGCACGATCAGCGCGATCGCCAGCACCAGCCACGCCAGCAGCTTCAGCGTCCCGGCGACATCGCCGGTGCGGGAAGCGTGTGGGCTGGCGAAGCTGGGCACGGGTGCGGGCGCGGGATCTTCGTCTTATTCCGGCGCGAAGAACTCGTTGCCGTGCATGTCCACCAGTTCGAGCGCGCGGCCACCGCCACGCGCCACGCAGGTCAGCGGATCGTCGGCCACCTGCACGTGCAGGCCGGTTTCCTCGCTGAGCAGGCGGTCGAGGTCGCGCAGCAAGGCGCCGCCGCCGGTGAGCACGATGCCGCGTTCGGCGACGTCCGCGCACAGTTCCGGCGGGGTCTGCTCCAGCGCCTGCTTCACCGCGGCGACGATGCCGGAAAGCGGCTCGCGCAGCGCTTCGAGCACGTCGTCGGAATCGATGGTGATCATCTTCGGCACGCCCTCGGCGAGATGGCGGCCCGACACTTCGATCTCGCGCACGTCCTGCTGCTGGTATGCGCAGCCGATCTCGAGCTTGACGCGCTCGGCGCTGGCGTCGCCGATCAGCATGCCGTGGCTGCGGCGCACGTAGGCGATGATGGCCTCGTCGAAGCGGTCGCCGCCGATGCGCACCGATTGCGAATACACGATGCCGTTGAGCGCGATCACCGCGACCTCGGTGGTGCCGCCGCCGATGTCGACGACCATCGAGCCGCGCGCCTCGGTCACCGGCATGCCGGCGCCGATCGCGGCGGCCATCGGCTCCTCGATCAGGAACACCTCGCGCGCGCCGGCCTCCTCGGCCGATTCCTTGATCGCGCGGCGCTCGACCTGGGTGCTGCCGGCCGGCACGCACACCAGCACGCGCGGGCTCGGCCGCAGCATCCGCGACTTGTGCACCTTGCGGATGAAGTACTTGAGCATCTCTTCGGTGTAGGTGAAGTCGGCGATGACGCCGTCCTTCATCGGCCGGATCGTGGTGA
>CAMLSB010000042.1 GCA_946482565.1 uncultured Lysobacteraceae bacterium
AGCAGTGGAAGAACCATCCGTCGGTGGCGGCGCTGCTCGAAGGCGGCAGCATCCTTTCGGCCGGTGCGCGCGCGATCGTCACCGGCGGCTACCAGTCGCTGCCGAAGGTGGAGATGCCCGGCGCGCTGCTGGTCGGCGATGGCGCCGGGCTGCTCAACGTGCCGAAGATCAAGGGCACGCACCAGGCGATCCGGTCCGGCATGCTCGCTGCGGAGCATGTCGCCGCGCAGGCATCGAGCGGCGCGCTCGACAGCGCCGGCTTCGATGCGAAGCTGCGCGCCTCCGATGCGATGAAGGAACTGCGCGGCGTCCGCAACATCAAGCCGGGCTTCAAGCGCGGCCTGTGGTTCGGCATGCTCAATGCCGCGTGGGAAACCGCGACCGGCGGCCTGTCGCCGTGGACCCTGCGCAACAAGGCGGACTGGTCCTCGCTCGACAAGCGCCGCGCCGACGGCCAGGAGCTCGTGAAGCGCGACTACGTGCAGCGCGCGCTGGCGCCGCGCGACCGCCTGCAGGGCGTGTACTACGCCGCGACCGCGCACGACGAGGACCAGCCGGTCCACCTGGTCGTGCACGACACCAGCGTCTGCGTCGACCGCTGCACGCAGGAATACGGCAACCCGTGCACGCGCTTCTGCCCGGCGGGCGTCTACGAGATGGTCGAGGACGCTGCCGGTCGCAGGCTGCAGGTCAATGCCGCCAATTGCGTGCACTGCAAGACCTGCGACATCAAGGATCCCTACGAGATCATCACGTGGGTGACCCCGGAAGGCGGATCGGGCCCGAACTACCAGAACCTCTGAAGGCGAAGCTCAGCGCGCCGCCTTGCCCTGGGCGGCGCCGGACTGCAACGTCCACCCGGCGATGTCGTGCGCGATCGCCTGCAGCGCCTGGCCGAAGGCCTGCGACACCTGTGCAGGATCGGTCCCGGCGGCTGGCACGGCCTGGATGAAGTTCCTGCTGGCGATCACGTCGCGGTTTTCACCGCCGAGCAGCATCGCGCCGACCTCGACGGTCGCCGAAGGCACGGCGTTGCCGGCGTAGTCGGCGTCGAAGCGGCGCAGGTCGAGTTCGAGCCGGTGGTCGGCGGACATGCCGCTGCCCTGGCGCGCGACGGCGCGCAGCTTCCCCGATGCCTCCAGCTCGCGCAACAGCGCGTCCTGGAGCTGTTCGTCCGGGGCCTTCGCCCAGAGTGCGCCCTTGTAGACCTGCACCTCGCCCGGCTCCGGGCGCACCGCGATGCGCGTGGTGCCGACGATGCGCGAGGCTTCCGGCCGCGAGATGGAGAGCTGCCAGTCCAGCGCGGGCCACGCCGGGTCCGGCGCCGGCGCCACCTGCGGCGCATAGATCGTCGCCGGCTCGTGGCTGCCGCCGAGCAGCGCGCAGCCGCCCACCGCGAGCATCGCGACCATCGTCGCCCCAAAGGCGGCACGCCGCGAAAACGCCGCCGTTCCCTGTTCCCTGTTCCCCGTTCCCTGCTTCATTTCGGCTCGAACTCCTTCGGCGCATCGCGCCCCAGCAGGTAGCGCGCCGGGCTGCCTTCCAGCCGGTCGCTGATGCGGCGCAGGTCGCGGACCAGCGCGCGCAACTCCGACAGCGTCGGGCCCAGTTGCGCCAGGCCGTCGTTGGCGAAGCTGTGGATCGCGGCGCGGTTCTCGTTGATCACCGCGTTGGCGCCGCCGGCGGCGGCGTCGAGGCGGGTCAGCGTGCTGTCGAGTTTCGCGACGAGGCCAGGCAGCTTGTCGACCAGCTCGCGGTCGACGTCCTCGACGGTGCGGTTCGTGGTCTTCAGCGTCGCCGAGAGCTGCTCGCTCGCCGCGCGCGCGTTGACGATCATCGCGCGCAGGTCGTCGCGCTGCGCCGCGACGGTCCCGGTCATCGTTTCGATGTTGGCGAGCGTGTTGGCGATGCGCTTGACGTTCTCCTCGCTCAGCACCTCGTCCATGCGCGCGACCAGCCGGTTGGCGGTGTCGGCGATGTTCTGCAACGCCGACGCTTCGGTGCGGATGACGGGCAGGTCGTCGCCGTTGCGCGCGAGCAACTCGGGCGCCTTCGGGCTGCCGCCGGTGAGCTGGATGAACGGCACGCCGGTGAGGCCGGTCATCGACAGCTTGGCGCGGGTGTCCACCTTCACCGGCGTGCCGGCCTTGACCTTGAGCTTGGCGATCACGCGCCGCGGATCGCGCGCGTCCAGGTCGAGCGTCTCGACGGTGCCGATGGCGATGCCGTTGTATTGCACCGAGCTGCCCTCGGTGAGGCCGGTGACCGGCTCGGTGAACACCACCCGGTACTCGCGCCAGTCGCGGTCGGAGGTGAACTTCGCCGCCCACAAGCCGAACAGCAGCAGGAACGCCGCCACGACGAGCGTGAAGGCGCCGATCAGGACGTAATTGGCCTTGGTTTCCATGTCAGCCCTGGTCCTCTTTCGTGGATTGCGCGGCGCGGCCGCGCGGGCCGTTGAAATATTCCTGCACCCACGGATGCTCGAGCCGTTCGAGCTCGGAGACCGGCGCCACCGCCAGGATCCTGCGATCGGCGAGCACCGCCACGCGATCGCAGATAGCGTACAGGGTGTCGAGGTCGTGGGTGATGAGGAAGACGGTGAGCCCCAGCGCTTCCTGCAGGGTCCGGATCAGGCGGTCGAAGGCGTCGGCGCCGATCGGGTCGAGGCCGGCGGTGGGCTCGTCCAGGAACAGCAGCGGCGGGTCCAGCGCGAGCGCACGGGCCAGGCCGGCGCGCTTGCGCATGCCGCCCGAGAGCTGCGAGGGCAGCTTGTCGACGGCATCGGCGGGCAGGCCGGCCAGCTTCACCTTCAGCAGCGCCAGCTCGTAGCGCAACGTGTCGGGCAGGTCCGGGTGGTGCTCCCTGAGCGGCACCTGCACGTTCTCGCCGACGTTCAGCGAGGAGAACAGCGCGCCGTCCTGGAACAGCACGCCGGTGTCGCGCTCGATGCGCAGCCGGTCGGCGGGGTCGTCGGACAGCGCGTCGGTGCCCATCACCTCGACCGTGCCGGCATCGGGCTTGCGCAGGCCGATGATCGAACGCATCAGCACCGACTTGCCGCTGCCCGAGCCGCCGACGACGCCGAGGATCTCGCCGCGCCGCACATCGAGGTCCAGGCCCTCGTGCACGACCTGTACGCCGAAGCGGTTGGCCAGGCCGCGCACGCGGATGATCGGCTCCTCGCCGGCCATTACCAGCCCACCTGCATGAACCAGATCGCCGCGATCGCGTCGAGCACGATCACCAGCGAGATCGTCTGCACCACGCTCGAGGTGGTGCGTTCGCCGACCGACTGCGCGGTGCCCTTCACCTGCAGGCCCTCGAGGCAGCCGATCAGCCCGATCACCAGCGCGAACACCGGTGCCTTCGACAGGCCGACGAGGAAATGGCGCAGCTGCATGGTGTCCTGCATGCGCGCGAAATAGGCCTGCGGCGGGATGTCGAGCGCATACGCGCCGACGGTCATGCCGCCGAGCAGGCCGGCGACGTCGGCGATGAAGGACAGCAGCGGCAGCATCACCAGCAGCGCGAGCAGGCGGGGGATCACCAGCACGTCCACCGGGTCGAGGCCGAGCGTGCGCATCGCGTCCACTTCCTCGCGGCTGACCATGGCGCCGATCTGCGCCGTGAACGCACTGGCGGTACGGCCGGCGAGCACGATCGAGGTGAGCAGCACGCCGAACTCGCGCAGGAACGCGATGTTCACCAGTTCCACGACATAGATGGTCGCGCCGAAGTCGGCGAGGATGTTCGAGCCGAGGAACGCGATCACCGCGCCGACGAGGAAGGACAGCAGCGCCACCAGCGGCACCGCGTCGAGGCCGACCTGCTCCATCTGCGCGACGGTGGCGGTGGCGCGGAAGCGCCGCGGCTCGCGGACCATGCGCACGAACTTGGACAGGTTCTCGCCGAGGAAGCTGATGAGGGCGACGATTTCCTTCCAGTTGTCGGCGACCGCAAAACCGAGGCGGCCAAGCGCGGCCGCGAAACCATATTCGCGCTTCGTGCGCGGGCGCTCGTCGACGACGTCCTCGATCGCGGCGACCAGGGCGTGGTGCTCGGGGCGGAACGCGAACGCTTCGAAGTCCATGTCGTTGCGGCGCGCGTGGCGCAGCAGCTGCAGCACGCCGAGCGAATCCAGCCGCGCGACGCCGGTGGCGTCGACCGCGCGCGCGCCGGCGGGCATGTCGCGCAAGGCGCCGGCGATCCCGGCGGCCTCGCCGAGCGTCCAGCAGCCACGCAGCCGCACGCGGTCGCCTTCGGCGGACAGGCCCGGAGGAAGCGTGCTGGCGACGGTCATGGTGGCCGAGGATACAGCCTGCAGGTGCAGCCCCTGCGAACGCCGCCGACGGGTGCCCGGGGCTCCATGCGCATGCGATGCTTGCCGCCATGACCCGCACCGAAGCCGACTACGCCACCCGCATCGCCTTCGTGGTCGAACTGGCCGGGCACCTGCACGCCTACGGGACCACCGCGCAGCGCCTGGAGGGCGCGGTGATCGCCGTGGCCACCGAACTGGGCCTGGACTGCGAACCCATGTCCAACCCCACCGGCATGACCCTGAGCTTCAGCGACCCGCGGCGGCCGCCCGGCGAGACGGACACGACCCGCGTGATCCGCATGCCGCCGGGCGACACCGACCTGGCCAAGCTGGTCGAGGCCGACCGCATCGCCGAGGAAGTGATGGCCGGCCGCCTCGGCATCGCCGAAGGCCACGCCGCCCTGCGCGCGCTGGAAAGGCCGCCGACCCGGCGCGGCAACCTCGCGATGGTGCTGGGCTTCGGCCTCGCCGCGGCCGCCATCGGCGGCCTGCTGCGCCTGCCCTGGCTCGACATCGCAACGGCCGGTGCGTCCGGGCTGCTGATCGGGCTGCTCGATCTGGCATCGCGCGGCCGGCCGCAGATGCGCGAGGCAGGCGAGGCGCTGTCGGCGCTGGCCGCGGGCTTCATCGCGATCCTGGTCGCCGCCTTCGTCGCGCCGCTCAACCTCAACACCGTGATCATCGCGTCGCTGATCGTGCTGGTGCCCGGCATGACGCTGACCAACGCCGTGAACGAACTGACGAGCCAGCACCTCGTGTCCGGCACCGCGCGCTTCGCCGGCGCCCTGGCGACGCTGATGAAGCTCACCGTCGGTTCGGCGCTGGCGCTGGCGCTCGCGCAGCTGGTCGGGATCGAGCCGCAGGTGCGCGCGCTGCGCCCGCAGCCGGACCTGGTGGAGTGGGGCGCGCTGGTGCTGGCGGCGTTCTCGTTCGCGGTGCTGTTCCGCGCGCGGGCCCGCGATTATCCGGTGGTGATGCTGGCCGCGATCGGCGGTTATCTCGTCTCGCGCATCGGCGGCGAATTGTGGGGCAGCCCGGCGGGCATCTTCCTGTCCGCGCTGCTGGTCACCGCGGCCGGCAATGGCTACGCGCGCTGGGTACGGCGTCCCGGCGCGGTGGTGCGCGTGCCCGGCATCCTGATGCTGGTCCCCGGCAGCGCGAGCCTGCGCGGCGTGATGTCCGTGGTGCAGCAGCAGGACGCGGCCGTCGGGCAGAGCGCGGCGCTGGGCGTGCTCAACATCCTGCTGGCGCTGGTGGCGGGGCTGCTGTTCGGGAATTTGCTGCTGCCGACGCGCCGCAACCTGTAACGCTTTACGCCGAATTGACGGCGCCCCGCGCCTTTCGGATGGAGGCTTGACGCCTTCCTTGCCGAAACTTTCCGCCGTGGCCGCATGGCCTCGCCCGGAAAGTTTCGGCAATGAACCGCAGTCCCCATCGTTTCGCAGGCAACTCCTCCGCGATCGCCGGCCTGCTGGTGCCGATGCTGGCGTTGTTCGCCGCGCTGCCTGCGCGCGCCGCACCGGGCGACGTGGCCGGCAACGCCGCCCTGACCAGCGACTACGTCTGGCGCGGCAGCACCCAGTCCCATGGCGATCCGGCATTGCAGGCGGGCGCGCGGCTTTCGGGCGCTGCAGGCTGGTACGCCTCGGCGTGGGCATCGAACGTCCGGTTCGCGCCGGGCACCGGCGCCCACGCGGAACTCGACCTCGGCATCGGCTGGAGCGGGCGCGTCGGCGACGACTGGACGCTGGATGCCGGCCTGCTGCAGTACCGCTATCCCTCGGCGGCGGTCGATCTCGACTGGACCGAATTCGATGCGACGGCCACCTGGAAGGATCGCTGCTGGGTTTCGCTGGGGTGGTCGAACGAAGCGCTCGGGAGCCATCGCCGCGGCATGTATTCGCTGGTCGGCATGAAGCTGCCGGTGAACGACCGGTTCCGCATCGAAACGGCCGCCGGTTACTACGCGCTGGGCGACATCGGCGGCGATGGTCGCAACGACAGCTATGCGCACGCGCTGGCCAGCGCGGTCTGGACGCTGCCCGCGCCCGCGCACGGGCCGGCGCTCGAAGCGCGGGTGACCGTGCACGCCACCGATTCGCGCGCCGAACGGTTGTTCGGCGATGGCTTCGCCGGCAACCGCATCGAAGCGGCGCTGCAGGCGTCTTTCTGAGGAGTCCCCGACATGCCCGCCTGGCTGATGCTGGTTTGCGCGGTCGCCGCGGTGCTCGCGGCGATCTACCTGCTGTACGCGATCGTCTACCCCGAACGTTTCTGAAGGCAGGGATGCGATGAACGAATTCATCCTCGCGATGGGGTTGGCGATCGCCATCGCCTGGCCGCTCGGCCACTACCTGGCGGCCGTGATGCGCGGTGCGCCGATGCGCGGAGACGCGTTGTTCGGATGGATCGAGCGGCCGCTCTACCGGCTGCTCGGCGTCCGGCCCGGCGCGGACGGTGCGCTTCCCGGCATGGACTGGCGCGGCTACGCGCGCGCCTTCGCCCTGGCCAACCTCGTGGTCGGCGCGCTGGTGTGGCTGCTGTTCATGGCGCAGGCCTGGCTGCCGCTCAATCCCGACCATGTGCCGAACATGCGTTGGGATCTCGCGCTGCACACGATGGTGTCGTTCCTGACGAACACCAACCAGCAACATTATTCCGGGCAGGCGCAGCTGTCGTACCTGTCGCAGATGGCCGGCATCGTCGGCTTGCAGGTCCTGACGCCGATGATGGGGCTTGCGATGGTGGCGGCGACACTGCGCGGCCTGTTCGGCGGGCGCGCGGCAATGGCGCGCGCCCGGTCGTCGGCCGCGATCGCTGGCCACGCTGCGGAAGGCGGCGATCGCGATGTCGGCAACTTCTGGGGCGACGTCGTCCGCTCCACCGTCCGCTTCATGCTGCCGCTGTGCCTGGTGTTCTCGCTGGCGCTGGCCAGCCAGGGCGTCCCGGCGACGCTCGCCGCAGGTCCCACCGTCGCGCCACTCGACGCGAGCGCGGGTATGCCGGCGCAGAAGATCCCGCTGGGCCCGGTCGCACCGATGGTCGCCGCCAAGCAGCTGGGCTCGAACGGTGGCGGCTGGTACGGGCCGAACAGCGCCATGGCGCTCGAGAATCCCACGCCGCTGTCCAACCTGCTCGAAACCATCGCGATCCTGCTGATCCCGATCGCCGTGGTCTTCATGGTCGGCCCGTTCACCGGGCGGCGCCGGCTGACGGCGCTGGTGTTCGGCACGATGCTGCTGTTGTCCCTGGCATCGACGGGGCTGGCCATGTGGTCCGAGGCGCATTCGGCCACCACCGCCGACCCCGCGTTGATGGAGGGCAAGGAAGTGCGCATCGGCGCTGGCGCCACCGCGTTGTGGGCCGCCGTCACCACCCAGGTCAACAACGGCTCGGTCAACGGCATGCTCGATTCGACGGCGCCACTGACCGGCCTGGTCGCGCTCGTGGACATGCTGGTCAACGCGATCTGGGGCGGCGTCGGCTGCGGGCTGCAGCAATTCCTCGTGTACCTGCTGCTGGCGGTGTTCCTCGCGGGCCTGATGACCGGGCGCACGCCGGAACTGTTCGGCCGCAAGATCGAGGCACCCGAGGTGAAGCTGCTGGCGCTGCTGATCCTGCTGCAGCCGCTGGCGACGCTCGGCTTCACCGCCCTCGCGTTGGTGTTGCCGCAGTCCACCGGCAATTCCAACCCGGGTTTCCACGGCATCAGCCAGATATTCTACGAATACGTGTCCGCCTATGCCAACAACGGCTCCGGGTTCGAGGGGCTGGGCGACAACACGTGGTGGTGGAACCTGAGCTGCGCGCTGGTCCTGGCGCTGGGGCGCTTCCCGTCGCTGATCGTGCCGCTCGCCGTCGCCGGGTTGATGGCCCGCAAGCGCGTCGCGCCCGAAGGCCCGGGCACGCTGCGCATCGAATCGGCCACGTTCGCGCTGACGCTCGTGGCGATGATCGTGGTGCTGGTGGTGCTGCAGTTCATGCCGGTGCTCGTGCTGGGGCCGATCGCCGACCATCTCGCGCTCGCCGCGAATTCCGTGGAGGCCATGCCATGAGCCAGACCATGCCGGCGCGCCGCGCGCGCCCCGGCCATCCCGCGCTGCTCGATCGCGCGGCCCTCCGCCAGGCACTCGCCGAATCCTTCGCCAAGCTGGCGCCGCGCCACCTTGCCGGAAGCCCGGTGATCGCGGTGGTGATGCTAGGCGCGGTGTTGTCGGCGCTGATCGCTGCCTTCGGCGGCGGCGACGCGGCGTTCGGCTGGGCCGTGACCGCGATCCTGTTCGCGACCGTGTTGTTCGCCAATTTCGCCGAGGCGGTGGCCGAGGCGCGCGGGCGCGGCCAGGCGGCGTCGCTGCGCGCGGCGCGCCGCGACCTGGTCGCGCGCAGGCTGGTGGACGCAGGCGAGGAGCAGGTCGCGGCTTCGGCATTGCGGCCCGGGGACAGCGTGATCGTGTCGGCGGGCGAACTGATCCCCGCGGATGGCGAGATCGAGCGCGGCGTCGCGACCATCAACGAGGCCGCCGTCACCGGCGAATCGGCGCCCGTGCTGCGTGAAGCCGGCACCGACCGTTCCGGCGTCATCGGCGGGACCAAGGTGCTGTCGGACGAGATCGTGGTGCGCGTCACCGCCGAGCCGGGCCACAGCTTCCTGGACCGCATGATCGCGCTGGTGGAAGGCGCGAGCCGCCAGAAGACGCCCAACGAGATCGCCCTGACGATGCTGCTCGCGGCGATGACGCTGGCCTTCCTGATCGTGTGCGCGACGCTGCCGGCGCTCGGCGCCTTCGCCGGCGTCCGGGTCGACCCGCTGCTGCTGATCGCGCTGCTGGTCTGCCTGATCCCGACGACCATCGGCGGCCTGCTGCCGGCGATCGGCATCGCCGGGATGAATCGCGCGCTTTCCGCGAACGTGCTGGCGAAGTCGGGCAAGGCGGTGGAGGTCGCGGGCGATGTCGACGTCCTGATGCTCGACAAGACCGGCACCATCACCCATGGCGACCGCCAGGCGACGGCGTTCCATCCGCTGTCGGGCGTGGACGCGGAGCACTTGCGCGAAGCGGCGCTGCTGTCGTCGCTGGCCGACCCGACGCCAGAGGGCAAGTCGATCGTGCGCCTGGCGCGCGAGCAGGGGTGCGGCGCGGAAGAGCCCGGGCGCGCGAGCTACGTGCAGTTCAGCGCGCAGACGCGCATGTCCGGCGTCGATGTCGACGGACGCGTCATTCGCAAGGGCGCCGGCGACGCGATCGGCCGCCACGTGCAGGCGCTGCACGGCGACGTGCCGGTCGAACTGGCCGGGCGCATCGAGCAGGTCGCGCGCGTCGGCGCGACGCCGCTGGTGGTGTGCGAAGGCCGGCACGTGCTCGGCGTGATCGCCTTGTCCGACGTCGTCAAGCACGGAATCAAGGAGCGGTTCGCCCGCCTGCGGGCGATGGGCGTGCGCACGGTGATGATCACCGGCGACAACCCGCTCACTGCCGCGGCGATCGCGGCGGAAGCGGGCGTCGACGACTACATCGCCGAGGCGCGACCCGAGGACAAGCTGGCGCGCATCCGCGCGGAGCAGTCCGGCGGCAGGCTGGTGGCGATGGTCGGCGACGGCACCAACGACGCCCCGGCGCTGGCGCAGGCCGACGTCGGCCTGGCGATGAATTCCGGCACGCAGGCGGCGAAGGAAGCCGGCAACATGGTCGACCTGGATTCGGACCCGGCCAAACTGCTCGCGGTCGTCGAAATCGGCAAGCAGCAGCTGATCACCCGCGGCGCGCTGACCACCTTCTCGCTGGCGAACGACGTGTCGAAATACTTCGCGATCCTGCCGGCGATCTTCGTCGCTGCGATCCCGCAGATGAAGGCACTCGACGTCATGCACCTGTCCAGCCCGTCGAACGCGGTGCTGGCGGCGCTTGTGTTCAACGCGCTCGTGATCCCCGCGCTGATCCCGCTCGCGCTTCGCGGCGTGCGCTTCAGGCCCGCGAGCGCATCGGCCTTGCTGCGGCGGAACATGCTGGTCTACGGCGCCGGCGGCGTGCTGCTGCCGTTCGCCGCGATCAAGCTCATCGACATGGCACTCGTGCTGCTCGGCGCCTGAGCCCGCGCTGGAAACGGAGAAAACGACATGAACGCCAATGCAGTTCCCATGCTCGACCAGGGACCCGGATGGCGCGCCGCCGGCGGGCTGGCGCTCGCGACGCTGGTGGTATTCGGCTTCCTGTACTCGCTCGCCGGCGCGCGGCTTGGCGGCGCCATGTTCCCGCACCAGGCGAACGGGAGCGTGGTCGCGCAGGGCGGGCGGATCGTGGGCTCGGCGCTGGTCGCGCAGCCGTTCGCGGGCGACGCCTATTTCCATCCGCGTCCCAGTGCCGCCGGCTACGACCCGATGGCCGCGGCCGGCAGCAACCAGGCACGCAGCAACCCTGCGCTGCGCGAGCGGGTCGCCGAAGCGCGCGCAGCGGTGGCCGCGCGCGAAGGCATCGCACCGCGGGATGTGCCGACCGAACTGATCACCCAGTCCGGCAGCGGCCTGGACCCGGACATCACGCCTGCAGGCGCCCGCGTGCAGGTCGCGCGGGTGGCGAGGGCTCGCGGGCTCGATGCGGATGCGGTCGAGCGCCTCCTCATCGCGTGCACGCGGCCACCCCGGTTCGGGCTGCTGGGCGAGCCGCGCGTGAACGTGCTCGAACTCAACCTCGCGCTGGATGCCCGGGCCGCGCCGCGCCGCGCGATCGAGGCGCCGGCTTCGCGGACGGGAGCACAATGAACGCATGACCGAACCGCGCCAGTCCCGTGCGGACGCCCTGCTCGGCGAACTGCAGCGCGAGCATGGCGGCCGGCTGAAGGTTTTCCTCGGCGCCGCGCCCGGCGTGGGCAAGACCTACGCCATGCTGTCGCGCGCGGCGGACCTGGCGCGGCAGGGAACGGATGTCGTGGCCGGCGTCGTGGAAACCCATGGCCGCCGGGAGACGGCGGCGCTGCTCGAGGGCCTGGAGGTATTGCCCCGCAAGCCTGTCGAGCACCGCGGCCATCGCCTGGAGGAATTCGACCTCGACGCGATGCTGGCGCGCCGGCCGCAGGTCGCCCTCGTCGACGAACTGGCGCACCGCAATGCGCCGGGAAGCCGGCACGAACGCCGCTGGCAGGACGTCGTCGAGCTGCTCGACAACGGCATCGACGTCTACACGACGCTCAACATCCAGCACCTGGAAAGCCTCAACGACGTCGTGCACCGGATCACCGGCATCCGCGTGTCGGAGACGGTGCCCGATTCGGTCTTCGACCGGCTGCGCGACATCGTGCTGGTCGACCTGCCGCCGCGCGAGCTGATCGAGCGCCTCCGGCAGGGCAAGGTGTATGTCCCGGACCAGGCGGCGCAGGCGCTGCAGGCATTCTTCTCCTCGTCGAACCTGATCGCGCTGCGCGAACTGGCGATGCAGACCGCGGCCGATCGCGTCGACAGCGACCTGCGCGACGCGCAGGCGGCGCGCGGCCTGCCAGGCGTGCCGATGCGGCGCGGCGTGCTGGTGGCCGTCGACGGGCTGGGCCAGTCGGAATACCTCGTGCGCATGGGGCGCCGCCTGGCCGAGCGCCGCGATGCGCCGTGGACGGTGGTCACCGTGCAGTCCGGGGCGCCGGTCGATTCCGCGCGGCAGGCGGAGCTGGACCGCGCGTTCGCGCTGGCGCGGCGGCTGGGCGGCGAGACGGCCGTCGTACTCGGTGGCAGCGTGGTCGACGCACTGCTCGACCACGCGGCGCGTGCCGGCGCGTCGGCCATCGTGATCGGCCGCACGCGCGAGCGGCCGTTCGCGCGCAGTTTCAACCGGACGCTGACGCAACAACTGATCCAGCGCGGCGCGCACCACGAGATCACCATCGTCGCGACGCCGGAAGCGCGGGCCCGCGCACGGCATTCGTGGCGGGCCGCATCCCGTCGCGACATGCCCGGCGACATCGCGCTCGCCGCCGCCGCCGCGACCGCCGCGACCGGCGTCGCATGGCTGGCGGAGCGCTGGGTGGGGCTGGATGACCTGTCGCCGGTCTTCATCGTCGCGGTCGTGCTGGTGGCGGCGCGCACGCGGATGTCGGCCGCGGTCGTGGCGGCGGTGCTGTGCTTCCTGGCCTACAACTTCTTCTTCATCGATCCGCGCTTCACGCTGCTGATCAGCGCCAGCCAGGGCGTGGCCACGGTGGTGCTGTTCCTGCTCGCGGCGCTGGTCGCCGGCAGGCTGGCATCGAAGCTGCGCATGCAGGTGCTGGCGTTGCGCGCGGCGAATGCGCACGCCACCGCATTGCAGGGCCTCAGCCGGCGCCTGGCGGCCGCGGCGGACATCGG
>CAMLSB010000043.1 GCA_946482565.1 uncultured Lysobacteraceae bacterium
ACTACTTCTTCCCGGACGTGCAGGCCGCGACCTACAAGCGGCACGGCTTCCGCGCGCGGGTCGGCCTGCCGGTCATCGATTTCCCGACCGCGTGGGCGGGCAGCGACGACGAATACTTCGACAAGGCCGGCGAGGTCCACGACCAGTGGCGCGGCGACCCGCTGGTGGCGATGGCATTCGCGCCGCACGCGCCGTACACGGTCAACGATGCGAATTTCGAGCGCATCCGCATGCTGTCCGACCAGCTCGACGTGCCGGTGCACCTGCACCTGCACGAGACCGCGCAGGAAGTCGAGCAGTCGCAGCAGAAGCACGGCCAGCGCCCGCTCGCGCGCATCGACCGGCTCGGCCTGCTCAACGACCGCCTGATCGCGGTGCACATGACCCAGCTCACCGATGCCGAGATCGCGCTGTGCGCGCAGCGCGGCGCCAGCGTCGTGCATTGCCCGGAATCCAACCTCAAGCTCGCTTCGGGCTTCTGCCGCGTGGCCGACCTGGCGCGCGCCGGCGTCAACGTGGCGATCGGCACCGACGGCTGCGCCAGCAACAACGACCTCGACATGTTCGGCGAGACGCGCACCGCGGCGCTGCTGGCCAAGGCGGTGGCGCAGGACGCGGCCGCGTTCGATGCGGCGACCGCCCTGCGCGCGGCCACGCTGGGCGGGGCGAAGGCGCTGGGCTTCGACCATCTCGTCGGTTCGATCGAGCCGGGCAAGCAGGCCGACCTCATCGTCGTTGACATGTCGCCGCTGGAGACGCAGCCACTGCACCACGTCGCCTCGCAACTGGTGTACGCGACCGGGCGCCAGCAGGTGCGCGATGCGTGGATCGCCGGCCGCGCGAAGCTGCGCGATCGCGCGCTGTTGGACATGGACGAAGCCGCGATCGTCGCCAATGCGCGCCAGTGGCGCGAGCGCATCGCCGCGATCGACCTGTCCGGCGCAGGGCGCGCGTGAACACGCCGGGCGCCGGCAACCATCGGCAGGCCGAGGTCGACAAGTTCGACGCGCTGGCCGCGCGCTGGTGGGATCCGCAGGGTCCGCAGAAGGCGCTGCATGCGCTGAATCCGGCGCGACTGGGTTATGTCGCGGCGCGGGCAACGCTGCGCGGCGCGCGCGCGCTCGACGTCGGCTGCGGCGGCGGCTTGCTCAGCGAGGCGCTGGCGCTGGAAGGCGCGGATGTCACCGCGATCGACCTGGCGCCCGACCTCCTCAAGGTCGCGCGCCTGCACGGCCTCGAAACCGGAACCCGCGTGGATTACCGGCAGGTCGCGGTAGAAACGCTCGCCGGCGAACAGCCGGGCGCGTTCGACGTCGTCACCTGCATGGAGATGCTCGAACACGTGCCCGATCCAGCCTCGGTGCTCGCGGCCTGCGCAACCTTGCTCAAGCCCGGTGGTCGCCTGTTCGTCTCCACGCTCAACCGCACGCCGGCCGCGTTCGCGCTGGCGATCGTCGGCGCCGAATACGTCGCGCGCATGCTGCCACCGGGCACGCACAGCTACCGCGATTTCATCCGCCCCGCCGAACTCGCCGGCTGGCTGCGCGAATGCGGGCTCGAGCTCGAGGACGTGAGCGGCCTCGCCTACGAGCCGTGGCGCAACGCCGCGCGCGTGGGCGGCGGCACGTCGATCAACTACCTCGCCTGCGCGGTGAAGCCGTGACGGGAGTGTTCCCGCAACTGGTGCTGTTCGACCTCGACGGCACGCTGCTCGACAGCGCGCCGGACTTCGTCGCCACCATCGCCGTGCTGCGCTCGCGCCGCGGCGAGCCGCCGATGATGCCCGATGCGCTGCGCCCGCACGTCTCGAAGGGCGCGCGCGCGATGCTCGCCGCCGCGTTCCCCGCGCTGGACGATGCGGAGCGCGAAGCGCTGGTGCAGCCGCTCCTCGACGTCTACCGGCAGGAACTCGGCAAGCATGGCGCGCCGTTCGAAGGCATCGAGGCGTTGCTCGCCGCGATCGAGGACGGCGGCAGCCGCTGGGGCATCGTCACCAACAAGCCCGAAGCGCTGGCGCGCGCGCTGATGCCGCTGCTGGGCTGGGAGCGGCGTTGCGCGGTGCTGGTCGGCGGCGACACGCTGCCGGTGCGCAAGCCGGATCCGCAGCCGCTGCTGCACGCTGCGCGCGCGCAGAACCTCGCCGCGGCGGAGTGCGCGTACGTCGGCGACGACGAGCGCGACATCCTTGCCGCGCGCGCCGCGGGCATGCCATCGATCGCCGCGTTGTGGGGCTACCGGCTCGACAGCGACGACCCGCTGGCCTGGCAAGCGTCCGCGGTGGCGGGATCGCCGGCCGACCTGCTCGACGCGGGCACCTGGCCGCGCGCGTGAGCGACCAGGCGGCGCTCGAGGCCTTCCTCGACAAGTGGCGCGCGCGCTGGCCGGAATGGCGCATCGCCGAAGTCTTCGTGCCCGCGCCGGAGCGCGCGAAGACGCTGGCGTGGCTCGCCTTGCGGCAGGAACTCGCCGATGCCGCATGGGAGGGCGCCGACCCGCTTCCCGGTGCTGCCAAGCTGACGTGGTGGAACGACGAACTGCGTGGCTGGACGCAGGGCCGGCGCCGTCATCCGCTGGGCTTGGCGCTGCAGCGCGTCGCCGCGCCCTGGGACGCGCTGGCCGACGCGTTGCCGGTGCTCGAGGCAGCGCGTGAAGTCCCGCTTCAAGCGGGCAAGGGCGTTGCGTCCCTGCACGCCACGCTGGCGCCATTCGCGGTTGCGGGCGAAGGCGTTTCGGCCGCGATCGCCGCCGATGCCGGGCGACCAGCCGCACCGTCCGGGGCCGACATCGCCGCCGGCGCGCTTGCCGCCATCCTGGCCGCGATGCGCGCCATGGCCCGCGATGGCGAGCCTGCAGCGGCGAAAGCACTGCTGGGCGCCTGGCCGCGCCGGCCAACCGGCGTCCGCGCCGACCGCATCTTCGCCGCGCTGGCGAGAGATCGGCTGCGGGCGCTGTCGGCGCAAGAAGGGCCTCGCAACCTCGCGCCCTCGCACTGGCACGTACTGTGGGCGGCGTGGCGGGCCGGACGCAGCATTCCACGGGCGTGACCGGCCCGCAGCCCCCTCGCCGGTACAATGAGGCCATGCCACAACCCACGCGCCCGTCGCCGCTGCCCGATGTCGCTGCCGATCCGGCGGCGCTTGCGCGCGCGCTCGACTGGGTCGGCATGGACAACATCGCGTTGCCGGTCCGCATCGCGGGGCAGGGCGGCGACTCGCTGCAGGTCGCGGCGTCCGTCGATGTCGCGGTGGACCTGCGCGACCCCGCTGCGCGCGGCATCCACATGTCGCGCCTGTACCTGCGGCTGCAGGATGCGTTCGCGGCCGAGGCGATCACGCCCGGCGGCCTGCGCCGCGTGCTGGACGACCTGGTGGATTCGCAACAGGGGCTGTCGACGTCGGCGCGCCTGGTCGTGCGCTACGAACACCTGCTGCAGCGCGGCTCGCTGGCCAGCGGCCTGCTGGGCTGGAAGCGCTATCCGGTCGCGATCGAAGCGGTGCTGCGCGACGGCCACCTCAAGGTCGCGCTCGCGCTGGAAGTCGAATATTCGAGCACCTGCCCCGCGTCCGCTGCGCTGTCGCGGCAGCTCAACGCCGATCGTTTCGCCGGGGATTTCGCCGCGGCGCAACCCTTGTCGACCGCCGTGGTGCGCGACTGGCTCGCGTCCGAACGCGGCCTGGCCGCGACACCGCACGCGCAACGCAGCCGCGCGAAGGTGCGCGTCGAACTGCGCCAGTCCTTCGACGGCCTGCCCGTCGCCGCGCTGGTGGACCTGCTGGAGGCCGCACTCGGCACGCCGGTGCAGGCAGCGGTGAAGCGCGAGGACGAGCAGGCCTTCGCCGAGCTCAATGCCGCCAACCTGATGTTCTGCGAGGACGCCGCGCGCCGCATCGCCGCCGCGCTCGCCGCCGATTCGCGCGTGGATCGCTTCGACGCCGAAGTCTCGCACTTCGAGTCCCTGCACCCGCACGACGCCGTCGCCCGCGTCTCCGGCTGATTTCTTTTAGCCACAGATCACACGGATTGAAAAGGATTGGGACAAGGCGGGCCATGTTTCCGCTCTTGCAGCTATTGCTTTTCTGATCGGTGTGATCTGTGGCAAAGCTCTTTCAGCGGGTGAAGCGGAGGCGCTGGCCGTTCGGCGTGCCGACGAGCTTCGCGCCGTCCCACGCCAGCACCCCGTTGACCCAGGTCGAGGCGATGCGCGAGCGGAAGGTCATGCCCTCGAACGGCGACCAGCCGCACTTCGACAGCACATCCTCGCGGCGCACGGTGAGCGGCACGTCGTCGATCAGCGCGAGGTCGGCGAAGTAGCCTTCGCGCAGGAAGCCGCGCTCGGCGACGTCGAACAGCTGCGCGGAGGCATGCGAGACTTTCTGCACCACCTGGGCGGTGGTCATGCGGCCTTCGTGCACCAGCTCCAGCGCCGCGAGCAGGGCGTACTGCACCAGCGGCAGTCCGCTCGGCGCCTGCGAATACGGGCGCGATTTCTCTTCCAGCGTGTGCGGCGCGTGGTCGGTGGCGAGCACGTCGATCACGTCCTCCGCCACCGCCCGGATCAGCGCCTCGCGGTCCGCCGGATCCTTGATCGCCGGGTTGCACTTGATGAAGTTGCCCAGCCGCGCGTAGTCGGACCGGTCGAAGCGCAGGAAATGGATGCAGGTCTCGGCCGTGATCCGCTTGCGCGACCCGTCGGCGCGCACCAGCGGGCCGCGCTCGAACAGCGCAAGCTCGTCGGCGGTGGAAATGTGCAGCACGTGCAGGCGAGTGCCGTGGCGGCGCGCCAGGTCGATCGCCAGTCGCGTGGACTTGATGCAGGCCTCGCGCGAACGGATGTCGGGATGGCACTCGACCGGGATGTCTTCGCCGTACTTCGCCTTGTACGCCGCCAGGTTCGCCTCGATCGTCGGCGTGTCCTCGCAGTGGGTGATGATGGGCACCGGTGTTTCGCGGAAGATCCCGTCCAGGGTTTCCGGGTTGTCGACCAGCATGTTGCCGGTGGACGCGCCCATGAACACCTTCACGCCCGGCGTGGCCAGCGGATCGATGATGCGGATCGCGTCGAGGTTGTCGTTGCTCGCGCCCATGTAGAAGCCATGGTTGCCGCGCACGCGGCCGAGCGCGCGGCGGTACTTGTCCTCCAGCGCCGCGGCGTCGAGGGTCGGAGGGTTGGTGTTCGGCATGTCCATGAAGCTGGTGATGCCGCCGGCGACCGCGGCCGCCGATTCGATCGCCATGTCGGCCTTGTATTCGAGGCCGGGTTCGCGGAAATGCACCTGGTCGTCGATCATGCCCGGCAGCAGGCGGCGGCCGCGCGCGTCGACCACGTCCTCGCCGGCGGCGGCGGACAGGCCGCTGCCGATCTCGGCGATGCGCCCGTCGCGGATGCGCAGGTCGCCATCGGTTTCGCGACCTTCGTTGACGAGGCGGGCATTGACGATCAACGTGCCGGGCATGTCGCTTCCTTCGTTTTCAGGAGGGGGGCGGAACGGGGTCGTGGCCGCCCGGGTGCAGCGGATGGCAGCGCGCCACGCGCCGCGCCGCCAGCCAGCCGCCGCGCAGCACGCCGAACCTCGCGATCGCCGTCATCGCGTATTCCGAACAGGTCGGCACGAAACGGCAGCGGGGTCCGAGCAGCGGGCTGATCCAGCGCTTGTAGCCGCGCAGCAGGGCGATGAGCAGGCGGGCGATCACGATCCTTGGACGCGGCGCAGCGCAGTATTGCGCGGTTGCCGCTGTAGTCAGGGCAGGGTATAACAGCGCGCTTTCCCGCCTCAAGGGAATCCGGAGGAAACGCCAGTCGTGGCAGTGAAGAAACCCGCGAAGAAGGCCGCAAAGGCCACCAAGCCCATCGCCAAGGCCAAGTCGGCCCCGGCGCCGGCCCGCAAGTCGGTTCCGGCGAAGAAGGCGCCCGTCGCGAAAAAGGCTGCCACGAAGAAGCCCGTGCTTGCCAAGGGCGTGACCGGCAAGGGCGTGCCTGCCAAGGCCGCTCCTGCCAAGGCTGCGCCGCCCAAGAAGGCGCCCGCGCGCCCGGTGGCGAAGAAGGCCGTCCCGGCGAAGCCCGTGGCCAAGGCCGTGGCGAAGAAGGCGCCGGTCAAGGTCCCCGCGAAGAAGGCCGCCGCGCCGGTCGCGAAGGCCGCAGCCGCGAAGAAGCCGGCCGTGCCCGTCCGCAAGCCTGCGCCGGCTCCGGCCAAGGCCGCCCCGGCGAAGGTTCCGGCGAAGAAGGCGCCCGCGCGCCCGATCGCCAAGGCCGCAACGCGCCCGGCCAAGCAGGCTCCGGTCGATCCGAAGCCGAACGCGGCCGGCGTCAAGGTCGCGCTCGCCGGCAATCCGGCGTCGCCGGTCACCAAGCCCAAGCCCGTCGGCAAGGTCGCCGTCGCGCGCGTCGCCGCGCCCAGCGCGCCCGCGCCGCGCGGCAAGGTCAAGGTCGTGCCGCACAAGACCGACGAGTCCGGGCGCCCGATCGTCCCCAATGGCTACCGGCCGTCGGTGGACGAGGAGTACATGAGCCCGCTGATGCTCGAGTACTTCCGCCAGCGCTTGCTGCAGTGGCGTGGCGACCTGGTCGAGGAATCCAAGCAGACCATCGAGAACCTCAAGGACGAAGTCCGCGACGTCGGCGACGAAGCCGAGCGTGCGACCCGCGAAACCGAGAACTCGCTGGAACTGCGCACCCGCGACCGCTACCGCAAGCTGATCGGCAAGATCGACAGCACGCTGAAGCGCGTGGAATCAGGCGAGTACGGCTTCAGCGTGGATTCGGGCGAGGAAATCGGCCTGGAGCGCCTCGAGGCGCGCTTGACCGCCGAGCGCACGATCGACGAGCAGGAGCGCTGGGAGCACCTGCAGAAGCAGATCGGCGACTGATCTGCCGGGCGCCGAAGGGCCTGCACCGTCCGCAGGCCTTTCGCCCGAAGCGCTCGAGGATTTCCCGGGACGGATCCCCATGCACGCGGATCCACGGCATTGCATGATTGGTTTTCCAGCCAGATGCCTGTCCGTCTTCCTCGCCATGGGCATCGTGGCGGCGGGAAGCGATAGCGCAGGTCCCGACATGCCTCCAGGTCGCGTGATCGTCATCGCCCACCGGGGTGCAAGCGCGCTCCTGCCGGAACATACGCTCGCTGCCTATGCGCGTGCGATCGCGGACGGTGCGGACTTCATCGAGCCGGACCTGGTTCCCACCAGGGACGGCGTACTTGTCGCCCGGCACGAAAGCGAAATCGGATCGACCACCAACGTCTCCATGCACCCGGAGTTCCAGGGCAGGAAGACGAAAAAGCAGATCGACGGCCGGGTGGTGGAAGGCTGGTTCACGGAAGATTTCACGCTCGATGAACTCAGGACGCTGCGGGCGCGCGAACGACTGCCTGCATTGCGAGGGCGCGGCAACGACGACCGGTTTGGCATCCCCACGCTCGACGACGTCATCGACCTGGTGGCCGCCGAAGCGGCAAGGACCCACAGGACGATCGGGCTGATTCCGGAAATCAAGCATGGCAGCCACTTTCGCGCGCAAGGGCTGGCGATGGAGGCGCGGTTGCTTCGCGTCCTCGACGCCCATCCCTATACCCGAACCGCGCCCGTCGTCGTCCAGTCGCTGGAAGCCGGAACGCTGCTCAGGCTGAAGCGCTTGTTGGGGAATACGCACCCCAACGTGACCCTGTTGCAACTTCTCGGCGATCCGGCAGGCTCGAGGGAAGCCCGCCTCACGGCGGAAGGCAACGCGAGCGGTGCGCCGACGGCGACGCCGGCAGGCCTGCGGAGGATCGCTGGCTACGCGCAAGCCATCGGGCCGGAACTCCGCGCGGTGATCCCCTGGGATCGTCGCCACCGGCTCGGCGCTGAAACCGGATTGGTGCGCGATGCCCATGCCGCCGGCCTGAAGGTGTTTGTTTACACCTTCCGTCCGGAAAATCGCTTCATCGCGGCGCAGTTCAACCAGGCGTCCGCACCGGACGCGCGCAACGACCAGGGCTCAGTCGATGAAATGCGTGCCTACCTGGCGACAGGGATCGATGGACTGTTCACGGACGACCCTCGCCTGGGGCGGGAAGCCGTCGACGGCTGGAAGCGGCGCATCAGGTAGCTGCTTCAAAACGCAGGCCGCGCGCTGCAGGCACCAAGCCTGTCGGGGTCATGCGCGCTCCTGGAGGCAGGCTTCCACCTGCAGGTTCTCCAGGTCGCGCCCGCAGGAAGCGGCGGCCACCAGCCGGCCACCCCGGAAATAGCGCGCGGTGAAATCGCAGGCTGCCAGCGACCCGTCGATGCGCATGTCGTCCCACGCGCCCTGGCCGGTGTAGCGCAGCTCGAGGTCGTACTGGTGCGTCCAGAAGAAGGGCACGTCGGCGAACGCGCGGTCGGCGCCGAGCATGTTCGCCGCCACCGCCTGTCCTTGGCGTTGCGCATGCACCCAGTGCTCCACTCGGACCAGTTCGCCGGCATGCGGGTAACGGGCGACGTCGCCCGCGGCGTAGTGCCCGGCGACCGAGGTTTGCAGGCGCGAATCGACGACGATGCCGATGTCGACCTGCAATCCGGCGGCGCTCGCCAGCGCCGTGCGCGGCGTGACGCCGGTGCCGACGACCAGCAGGTCCGCAAGCAGGCGCGTGCCGTTGTCCAGGCCCAGCACGTGGCCGTCGAACGAAGCGGGCGTGGCGCCGAGGTGCAGCGACACGCCGTTGCGGCGATGCAGGTCGGCGAACAGGTCGCCGAGTTCGCGCCCGAGGACGCGTTCCATCGGGACTGTTTCCGGCGCGACCACGTGCACGTCGAGGCCGCGCATGCGCAGCGCGGCCGCGGCTTCGAGTCCGATGAAGCCGGCACCCACGAAAGCCACGGACTTCGCGCGCAGTGCCGCGGCGATGATCGCGCGTGCGTCGGCGAGCGTGCGCAGGGTGAACACGTTCGGCAGGTCGGCGCCCGGGATGTTCAGACGCCGCGGTTCCGCGCCGGTGGCCAGCAGCAGTGCGTCGTAGCCGAAGGCGTCGCCGGCGAGCGTGGTCGCTTCGCGGGCCTTGGTGTCGATCCTGGCGACCTTGCAGCCCAGGTGCAGGTCGATGCCGCGGTCGGCATAGAAGCCGCGCGGCTGCAGCGGGATCCAGTCCTCCGGCGCGGTGCCGGCCAGGTAGTCCTTGGACAGGTTGGGACGATCGCAGGGCGGCGCGTCGTCCGCGCTGAGCATCGTGATGCTGCCGTCGTGGCCGAGTTCGCGCAGCCGCAGCGCGGCGGCGTAGCCGGCGGCACCACCGCCCACGATCACGATCCGGCGCGGGTCGGCGCCGGGTCGCGTCCGTGCCGGCGGCGGCGTGGTGTCCCGACCGCGCACGAAGACCGTGTCGCCGACGGTGTCGACGCGCCACTTCGCCAGCGGCGCGAACGCGGGCGCGTGCCGCGCACGCCCGGTGCGCAGGCTGAAGCACGCGTGGTGCCAGGGGCAGCGGATCTCGTCGCCTTCGACCAGGCCTTCCGCGAGCGGGCCGCCGTAGTGCGTGCAGTGCGCGGCAACGGCGTGCACGCTGCCGTCGTCCAGCCGCGCCAGCAGCACGGCGTCGTCGCCCACGCGCCCGGCGAGCACGCCGCCTGGCGGGATCGAAACGAGCGGTACGCCGGCGGTGAAGTCGGGACCGGGCGCTGGGCCTTCGGCCTGGGACATGTGGGCGGCTCCGCCGGGCCACCGGCCCGGCATGCACGCAGGTTACGCCCGGTGTCCGGCCGCGTGCGCGGATTGCATGTGCAAAGCAAGCTTCGCGCGTCGCGGCTATTGCAGCTCGCGCAGGTCCAGGCGCCGCAGTCGCGGCGCGCGCAGCGCGGTGATCGCGACCACGCCCAGGGTCACGAAACCGCCCAGCACCACCGCCGGGACGAGGCCGAGCAGCCGCGCCATCGTGCCGTCGTAGAACGCGCCGAGCTCGTTCGACGAGCCGATGAAGATGCCGTTGATCGACGACACGCGCCCGCGCATGTCGTCCGGCGTGGCCAGCTGCAGGATCGTCGAGCGCATCACCACCGACACGCCGTCGCACATGCCGTAGGCGACCAGGATCGCGGCCGACAGCCAGAAATGCCGCGACAGGCCGAACGCGATCGTGCACAGCCCGAAGCCCGCGACCGCGAACATCAACACGCGGCCGGCGTGTTTTTCCAGCGGATGCCGCGCCAGCCACAGCGCGACGCAGATCGAGCCGGCCGCCGGCATCGCGCGCAGGATGCCGAGGCCTTCCGGGCCCCAGTGGAGGATGTCGCGGATGAAGGCCGGCAGCATCGACACCGCGCCGCCGAGCAGCACCGAGAACATGTCGAGCGCCATCGCGCCGAGCATGATCTGGTTGCCGAACACGAAGCGCAGGCCTTCGTGGATGCTCGCGAACACGGGCGCGCGTTGCTGCAGCTGCGGCGGTTCGGTCACGCGCAGCCTGTATACCGCGATCGCCGCGGCGGCGCCGAACGCGGCGGCGACGGCATAGGCCTCGGCCACGCCGGCCCAGCCGACGAGCACGCCGCCGAACGCCGGTCCCAGCACCAGGCTGGCCTGGAACACGACGCTGCCGAGGCTGGCGCCGCGCACGAACTGTTCGCGCGGCAGCACGCGCGCGAACAGCGCGTTGTACACCGGCGTCAGGAACGCGCGGACCATGCCGGTGAGCGCGATCGCCGCGTAGATCGGCCAGGTGGCGTGCGCGCCGAACTCGGAGTGCGCGATCAGCGCCAGGGCCAGGCCGGTCGCCATCAGGCCGAGGCACGCGACCGCGCCGAGCGTGCGCCGGCGCAGGTGGTCGACGAGGTAGCCGGCGAAGGGCGCGACGAAGAAGTAGGGCACGATCTCGGCCAGGCCGACGAGGCCGAGCGCGAACGGATCGCGGGTGAGCGTGTAGATGTGCCAGCCGACGGTGACCGCGACGATCTGGTAAGACAGGCCGGCGCAGATGCGATACAGCAGCAGCGCGAGGAAGGCGCGATTGCGCAGCGGCGTCGTGGCCGGCCCGGCGTGGTGCGTGCCGGCGACGTCGTTCATGCAGCGGCGGTGGCCGCGCGGTCGCGGATGAAGGCCAGCAGCGCGGCGAGGCCGTTGCTGCGGGTCGGCGACAGGTGTTTCGCCAGGCCGATCGCGGCGACGTAATCCGGTTCGGTCGCGAGGATCTCCGCGGCCGATCGCCCCGAGTAGACGCGCAGCGCGAGGAACACCAGCCCGGAGACGATCGCCGAGTCGCTGGTCGCGGTGAATTCCATGCGCGCCGCGCCGCCGGAGGCGACGATCCAGACCATCGACTGGCAGCCGTGCAGGCGGTGTTCCTCGGTCTTCCATTCCTCGGGGAAGGGCGGCAGCTTGCGGCCGAGGTCGATCAGGTACTGGTAACGCTCCGACCAGTCGCCGAAGAACGAGAATTCCTCCGCGATCGCGGCCTGCGCGAGCGCGGCGGTCGGCTCCATCGGGAACAGCGTGTCCATGGGCAGGCTCAACGCCGCACCCAGCGCACGCCCTGCGCCGTGTCCTCGAGCATGATGCCTTCGGCGGCGAGCGCATCTCGGATCGCGTCGGCACGGGCGAAATCGCGGGCCTGCTTCGCCGCCGCGCGTTCGTCGACCAGCGCCTGGATGCGTCCGTCGTCTTCGCCGGACGCGCCGCGCGCGAACCACGCGGCCGGATCCTGTTGCAGCAGGCCGAGCGCCAGCCCGGCGCCGAGCAACTCCGCCTTCAGTCGCGCGCGCGCTTCCGGCCCGTCGGCCTTGCGCGCCTCGCCGGCGATGCGCGCGATTTCCGCGAGCGCCGCTGGCGTGTTGAGGTCGTCGTCGAGCGCGGCTTCGATCGAAGCAGGGATCGAACGCGCCGCGACGCCGGCGTCCACGTCCACGCCGCCGCCACCGAGGTCGCGCAGCGTGCCGTACAGCCGGTCGAGCGTGCGCACCGATTGCTCCACCAGCCCCGGCGACCAGTCCAGCGGCTGCCGGTAGTGTGCCGACAACAACGCGTAGCGCAGCGCTTCGGCCGGATGTCGCTGCAGCAGGTCGTGGACCTTCTCGATGTTGCCGACCGACTTGGACATCTTCGCGCCGCCGAACTCGAGCATGCCGTTGTGCAGCCAGTAACGCGCGAACCGGCGCCCGCCGTGCGCGCCTTCGCTCTGCGCGATCTCGTTCTCGTGGTGCGGGAACTGCAGGTCGGTGCCGCCGGCGTGGATGTCGATGGTCTCGCCCAGGTGCGCTTCGGCCATCGCCGAGCATTCGATGTGCCAGCCCGGGCGCCCGCGGCCCCACGGCGAATCCCAGCCGGGCAGGTCGCCGGTCGACGGCTTCCAGAGCACGAAGTCGCCCGGATCGCGCTTGTACGGCGCCACCTCGACGCGCGCGCCGGCGAGCATCTCCTCGGGGTCGCGGCCGGAAAGCTTGCCGTAAGCGTCGAAACTGCCGACCGAGAACAGCACGTGGCCCTCGGCCTCGTAGGCGTGCCCGGCAGCGATGAGCCGCTCGATCATCGCCACGATCTGCGGGATGTGCGCGGTCGCCGCGGGCT
>CAMLSB010000044.1 GCA_946482565.1 uncultured Lysobacteraceae bacterium
AGCTTCGGCATCCAGAGCTTCGACGACGGCTGCCTGCAGCGCCTGGGCCGCATCCACGACAGCCGCGAAGCCGAGGCCGCAGTACGGATGGCGCGCGACGCCGGCTTCGACGATTTCAACATCGACCTGATGTACGCGCTGCCCGGCCAGGACCTGGCGATGGCGGCGGAAGACGTGCGCCGGGCCATCGCGCTCGGACCGACGCACCTGTCGCACTACCAGCTCACGCTCGAACCCAACACCGTGTTCGCCGCGCGCCCACCCGAGGGGATTCCCGGCCACGACGACGCGTTCGACATCCAGGAGCACTGCCAGGCGCTGCTCGCCGACGCCGGCTACGCGCAGTACGAGACCAGCGCCTACGCGCGTCCCGGCCGCCAATGCGCGCACAACCTGAACTACTGGCGCTTCGGCGACTACCTCGGCATCGGTGCCGGCGCGCACGGCAAGCTCACGTCGCCGGCCGAAGCCACGATCCTGCGGCGCTGGAAGGTCAAGCACCCGACGGCATGGCTCGCGGTGGCGGGCCGGCCGGAAGCGATCGGCGGCGACGAGTTCCTGGAACCGGCGCGCCGGCCGTTCGACTACATGCTCAACGCGCTGCGGCTCAACGAAGGCTTCGCGCTGTCGGCGTTCGAGGCGCGCACCGGCGTGCCGCGCGCGGCGATCGCGCGCGAGCTGGCGGAAGCCGCCGAGCGCGGCTGGATCGACAGCGATGGCGAGCGCGTGGTGCCGACCGAACTCGGCCGCCGCTTCGCGAACGACGCGATCTCGCTGTTCCTCTGACGCCGGGCGCTCGCTAGCCGCGCCGCCCGCGCGCCGCGCGCTGGTAGAGCACCGGCTCCGGCCGGTGCAGCGCGAAACCCTGCCCGTAGTCCACGCGCAACGCGCGCAGGATCTCGATCGTGCGCTCGTCGCCCACCCATTCGGCCACGACTTCGAGCCCGCGTTCGTGGCCGATCTCGGTGATCGCATCGACGATCGAGCGGCTCATCGGGTCCGCCTCGATGTCGCGGATGAAGCTGCCGTCGATCTTGATGATGTCCACCGGCAGGTTCTTCAGGTAGCCGAACGAGGACATGCCGGCGCCGAAGTCGTCCAGCGCCACCAGGCAACCGAACGCGCGCAGGCGCTCGATGAAGCGCACCGCGCGCGCGAGGTTGCGTACCGCCTCGGTCTCCGTGATCTCGAAGCACAGCCGCGACGGCGGCACGCCGTGGCGGTGGATCAGGTCGAGCACGTAGTCGGCGAGGCTTTCGTCCTCGAGCGACGCCGCCGACAGGTTAAGCGAGCAGCGCCCGGGCGCGCGCCCGCTGGCGTGCAACTGGTCGAAGTGCGAGATCGCCTCGGCGATCACCCAGCGATCGAGTTGCGGCACGAGGCCGTAGCGCTCGGCGGCGGGCAGGAACGCGCCCGGCGCGACCACGCGCCCGTCCTCGTCGCGCAGGCGCAGCAGCAGTTCCAGGTGCGGATCCTCGCAGGCGGCGTCGTCGCGCAACGGCCGGACCTCCTGGTAATCGAGCAGCAGGCGGCCTTCCTCGATCGCCCAGCGCAGGCGGTTCGCCCATTCCATCTCGCCGCGGCGGCGGATGGTCTCGTCGTCATCGCCGGAAAACAGGTGGATGCGGTTGCGCCCGTGCTCCTTGGCCAGGTAGCACGCGGTATCGGCCTGCGCGAGGGCTTCGCGCAAGGTCATGCCCGGCTCGTCCAGCATCACCACGCCGATGCTCGCGCTGATCGTGTAGGTCCGCTGTTCCCAGGCGTAGATGTGGGCCTCGATCCGCAGCCGCAACCGCTCGGCCAGCGCCAGTGCGCCGGCGGCGTCGGCTTCGTGCAGCAGTACGCCGAATTCGTCGCCGCCCAGGCGCGCGAGCATGTCGCCCGGCGCCACGATCTCCGACATCACCATCGCCAGCTGGCTCAGCAGCTGGTCGCCGGCGAGGTGGCCGGAGGTGTCGTTGATCAGCTTGAACTGGTCCAGGTCGATGTACAGCAACGCGCTCGCCGGGCCGCCCCCGGCGGCCTGCAGCGCGCGCCGCACCTGGCGCTCGAACTCGCGGCGGTTGTAGAGCTCGGTCAGGTTGTCGTGGCTGGCCTGGTAGCCCAGCAACTCGGTGAGCTGGCGCTGCTCGGAGATGTCGGTGGCGACCATCAGCATCCGTTCCTCGTCGCCGACGCGCACCCGGGCGATCGAGGTCGAGACCCAGAACCGGTCGGCGCCCAGCGAAACCAGCACGGCCTCCACGTTGTCCCAGCGCGCACCACCGTCTTCCGCACGCAGCCGCCGGCGCAGGGCCGGGTCCTCGAACAACGCGTCCAGGCCGACTCCGACGACGCCGTCGCCAAGCCGCGCGCAGGCCGCCTGGTTCGCGTACAGCACGCTGCCGTCGGAAGGCCGCGCAAGCAGCACGAGCGCCGGCAGCAGGTCGTTGAGCGCACGGAAACGCTGCTCGCTTTCCCGGAAGCGGTGGCTCATGCGCAAGCCCAGTTCCAGCGCGCGACGCCGCGTGGTCGCGACGGACCAGGCCAGCAGCGCGAACAGCACGCTCGCGATCAGGCCCGGCCAGAGCATCGACTGCGTCCATTCCGACGCGAGCGGCACGCCGCCGCGGTGCATCTGCATCGCCAGCCGCCACACCCGGCCGCCGAACGCGATGTCGTGGCCGATCGTCCGGCCCTGGCCTTCGCCGCCGGAGTCGTACAACACTTCGCCGGCCGTCCCGGTGGCGTCCGTGACCACGATGCGCATCTGCCGCTGCGTGTCCGCCGGGATCGAATCCGCGATCAGGCGCCGCACCAGGAAGGACACGGCGAGCGAACCACGCATCCGTTCGCGGCGCTCCCCGACCGCGCGCGGCGGCGGCCCGGGGCTGTAAACCGGCAGGCGCATCGTGACGCCGAGGCCATCCATTCCGGGCAATCCCGACTGGACCAGCCGGAACGGCGCCGACATCGCCACGCGGTCGACGTCGCGCGACGCGATCACCGCGTCGAGGTTGTTGGGTTGCGTGGACAGGTCCAGCCCGACCACGCGCTCGTTGCCCGCCCGCGGCTCGACCAGGAGGGTGCGGTAATGCGCATCGCCCTCGCGCTGCGCGTAGGCGATCGCCTGCAGGCTGGGGAATTCCTCGCGCGGCCTCAGGTTGCGGTAGAGGTTCGAGAACTCTTCGGCATCGACGTCGTTCGAGGCGATGAAAACCGTTTGCACCGACCGCAGCAGCCGCCCGCTGGCCTGCAGGCCAGCGGATACGGCGCTGCTGCCTTCGCGCGCGGCCTCCACGAAGGCGGCGTCCCGCGCGGCCGTGGCGCGCCGGTGCTGCAGGGACGCGGCCCATGCCGTGAACGCCAGGCCGAGCAGCAGCGCGAGCAGGCTCCATGCCCAGGGTGGAACCACGGAAACGCCACGCACCGGGCGCGTCGCCGCGTCCTGCAGGCCCTGCTCGAATCCGTCAGAATCGGGCGAAGCTCCCAAAGGGACGTCCCCATGACAACCGCCGAATGGCCGATCTTATATCGGCAGCATATCGAAACCGTGCGAAGCCGCGTCGACACCGCGCTCGGCCGGGCCGGGCTCGACCACCTCGTGGTGCCCAGCGGAACACTGCATTACCAGGTGTTCGACGACCGCGACTATCCCTTCGCCACCAATCCGCAATTCAAGGCTTGGGTGCCGCTGACGCGCAATCCCGGGAGCTGGGTCGCCTACACGCCGGGCGCGAAGCCGAAACTGGTGTACCTGCAGCCGCGCGACTACTGGCACGTCGTGCCGCAGGCGCCGTCGGGATACTGGACCCGCGAGTTCGACGTCGTCGTGGTCCACGAACCCGGGGAAGCCCTGCAGCACCTGCCACCGGATCCATCGCGCTGCGCGATCCTCGGCGAACCGCAGTCCGCGCTCGGCGCCTACCTGCCCGACAACCCGGCCAAGGTCGTCAATTACCTCGAGTACCACCGCGCGTACAAGACCCCCTACGAAATCGCGATGATGCGCGCTGCCAGCGCGCGCGGCGTGCGCGGCCACCGCGCGGCGGAGCGCGCGTTCCGCGCCGGTGCGAGCGAATTCGGCATCCACCTGGCCTATTGCCAGGCGGCCGGCCAGGACAGCGACGCCCTGCCCTACGGCAACATCGTCGCCCTCGGCGAGCATGCCGCGGTGCTGCACTACATGGATCGCGGTACCGTCGCGCCCAAGCCCGCGCGCAGCTTCCTGATCGACGCCGGCGCCAGCCACGGCGGCTACGCCTGCGACATCACCCGCACTTACGCGGCCGATGCCGGCGGCGAGTTCCAGGCGCTCATCGATGCGGTCGACGCCGCGCAGCAGCGGATGTGCGCGCAGGTGCGCGCCGGCTTCGACTACCGCCAGCTGCACCTCGACGCGCATGTGGCGCTGGCCGCGATCCTGCGCGACTTCGGCGTGATCCGCATGTCGCCGGAGTCGGCGCTGGAAAGCGGCGTGAGTTCCACCTTCTTCCCGCACGGGGTCGGCCACGGCATCGGCCTGCAGGTCCACGACGTGGCCGGCTTCGCGGCTTCCGACGCGGGCGGGACGCTGCCGAAGCCCGACGGACACCCGTACCTGCGCCTGACGCGCACGCTCGAGCCGGGCATGGTGGTGACGATCGAGCCGGGCCTCTATTTCATCGACATGCTGCTCGACGAGCTGCGCCAAGGACCCCACGCGAACGAAGTCGACTGGGCGCGCGTGGATGCGTTCCGCCCGTATGGCGGGATCCGCATCGAGGACGACGTCGCCTGCACCGACGGCGAGCCGCTCAACCTCACCCGCGATGCCTTCGCCGCGAACGGCAACTGAAGAAGGAAGCCATGCGCGCAAGGGACGGCTTCAAGGATCCACAACGCCTCGGCTGGTGGGTGATCGCGATATCAGCGGGCACCATCACGGCCTCGCTGGTCTTCACGTTCGGGACGTGGCTGCATCCGCTGCCGAACGCGGACGAACCGTGGCATGCCATCGACGTCCTCACGTCGCTATCGGCCCTCGGGTACCTGGCGGGTCTCGTGCCGGCCGTGGTCCTGGGCCTTGCCTGGACGTTCCGCGTGGCCTGGAACGCGCGGCACATCGGCGCTCGCGGATTCGATGTTTCCCCCGCGATGTCCGTCGGCTGGTATTTCGTCCCGCTGGCCAACCTCTACAAGCCGTACCAGGCGATGCGGCAGGTTTACCTGGCATCGCGTGATCCAGCCGGCTGGGAAGACGTGCCGGCACCCGTCGTGGCCACGTGGTGGGGACTGGTGATCGCGTCTGGTGTATTCGGACGGCTGTCGCGCGCGATGGGCGACACGGACACCATCAACTGGCTGGACCTGGTGACCACCACGCTGGCAAGCGGCGCGGCATTCGCGTTCATCCTCATGGTCAAGCACACGACCGCGGCCCAGTGCGCCGCCACAGCTTCACCCCGAGGGCAAGGCCCGGCTGCGTGACTGCTACGCGGCCGCCATGAAGGCTTCGATCTCGTCGGCGCTGCGCGCCAGCTTCGCGGTGATCATGCGGGCGCCGTCCTTCGTCACGAGCACGTCGTCCTCGGTGCGGATGCCGATGCCGCGCCACTTCGCCGCGACGCTCGTGTCGCCTGGCGCGATGTACAGGCCCGGCTCGATGGTGAACACCATGCCCGGCTCGAGCAGGCGCGAATCGCCCTCGATGCGGTAGTCGCCGACGTCGTGCACGTCCAGGCCGATCCAGTGGCCGGTCTTGTGGCGGTAGAAGCGCTTGTAGGCGCCGCTCTCGACGTTCTTGCGCAGCGCGCCCCTGAGCAGGCCCAGGCGCAACAGGCCTTCGGTGAGCACCTCGACCGCCGCGCCGTGGCCGGCTTCGTACGGCACGCCCGGCCTGGCCTGCGCAAACGCCGCGGCGTGCGCCGCGCCGACGAGGTCGTGCAAGGCGCGCTGTTCCTTCGAGAAGCGTCCGTTCACGGGGAAGGTGCGAGTGATGTCGGAGGCGTAGTTGCGGTATTCGGCGCCGGCGTCGACCAGCACCAGGTCGCCGTCCTGCGACTGGGCGTCGTTCGCGACGTAGTGCAGCACGCAACCGTTGGCGCCGGCGCCGACGATGCTGCCGTAGGCCGGTACCGCGTCGTTCATGCGGAACACGCGCTCGATCTCGGCCTGCAGCTCGTATTCGCGGATGCCGGCGCGCGCCGCGCGCATCGCCGCCTGGTGCGCGGCGATGCTGATGTCGGCGGCGCGCTGCATCAGCTTCAGCTCGGCCGGCGACTTGAACAGCCGCAGCTCGTCGAGCAGGTGGCCCAGTTCGAGGAATTCGTGCGGCGGCTGCGCGCCGCTGCGCACCTGCGCGCGCACCCGGTTCAGCCAGCCGATCAGCTTGAGGTCGAACTCGGTGTCGCGGCCGAAGTGGTAGTAGACGCGGCTGCGGCCTTCGAGCAGGCCCGGAAGGATCTCGTCGAGGTCCTCGATGGGATACGCATCGTCGAAGCCGAAACGCTCGACCGCGCCTTCGGGGCCGCTGCGCGGGCCGTCCCAGCCTTCGCGCTCCGGGTCGCGCTCGCGGCAGAACAGGATCGCCTCGCCATGCACGCGCCCCGGCACCAGCACCAGGACGGCCTCAGGTTCCGGGAAGCCGCCGAGGTACCAGAAGTCGGAGTCCTGGCGGTACGGATAGTGGGTGTCGCGGCTGCGGATCCGCTCGGGAGCGGCGGGGATCACCAGGATCGCGTCATCGCCCGCCATCCGCATCAGCTGGCGCCTGCGGCGCGCGAACTCCTTGCCGTCGATGCCGGTGAGCGCCTTCATCAATGCAGGCTTTGCCGGTGCGCAGGCGCGAGCACGCAGTCGCCATGCATCAGCAGCGCCGCGACGCGCACGAATTCCTCGATTTCCGAGAGGGCGGCTTCGTCCTCCTCGTCGCCGTCGTCCTGGGGCTGCGCGGCGGCGAGCTTCGCCAGGTCGCCCAGCGCCTCGCGGCTCTCCTCCGACAGCGGCGGCTCGGCGCCCGCGGCCAGGCCAAAGCCGCCGAGGAAGCCGCGGCACCAATCGAACAGCGCGCCGCTGCGTTCCCGCAGGGTCGCCTCGGCGGGCGGCAGCAGGAGTTCGAAGCTGAATTCGCGGTCGCTGAATTGGGCCTTCGTGGCTTCCGCCAGGTCCTTGAGCGGGCCTTCGGCGGGCGGCAGCGCCGGATCGGCGAACACGCGCACCAGCCAGTCGGGGCCGACGGTCCCGCCGCCGGCGATCCAGCCGCAGAGGGCACCGTGCAATTCCGCGACGTCGGTGGCGAGCCCGGCCCGTCGTGCCGCGTCGGCGACTTCGCTGGCGGTAGGCATTCCGGGGGGCGTGGTGCTGGAAGGCATGCGGGCGGAAGGGGGGGCGGCTGGCTTCGCCACAGTGTAACGACTTGCACCGGTGCCCGGCATTGCCGACACTTCGGGGACGGACTCATCGACACCCGCCGCCGGCGGTGCCCCGGGGAATACACCATCGCCGCGTCCCGAATGCTACGCGCTGCCTGCGTGAAGCTCGCGCTCGCTGTCCTGGAGCGCTGGGGCGGCAGTGCGCCCGAAGCCGGCGCCGCGATGCACGAGCGCCGCATCGCGTCGGAAGTGCTGCGCAGCATGAGCGAAGCGGTGTGCGTGCTGGACCGGGGCTTCGACTTCGTCTCGGTCAACCCCGCGTTCTCGCGCATGACCGGGTACGGCGAAGGCGAGGTGATCGGCAGCAACGCGAGCCTGCTCGACAGCGCGCAGCACACTTCGTCCTACTACAGCGAGATCCGCGACACCCTGCTGCAGCAGGGCCGCTGGTCCGGCGAGATGTGGCAGCTGCGCAAGGACGGCGAGGAATTCCTGTGCGCGTACGAGTGCAGCACCGTGCTCGACGGCGGCGGCGGCCACGCGATGTACGTGCTCGTGCTCAACGACATCACCGAGCAGAAGCGCGCCGAGCAGGAGCTACGCTACCTCGCCAACTTCGACCCGCTCACCAACCTGCCCAACCGCACGCTGCTCGCCGAACGCCTGTCGCGCGCGATCGTGCGGGCGCGCCGCCAGGGCGACCGGATCGCGGTGCTGTTCCTGGACCTGGACAGGTTCAAGGACATCAACGATTCGCTCGGCCACGCCGCGGGCGACCGCATCCTGCGCGCGGCGGCGCGGCGCCTGCAGGAAACCGTCGGGCCACGCCAGACCGTGGCGCGCCTCGGCGGCGACGAATTCACGGTGGTGCTGGAAGGACTGTCGGCGCCCGGCGAAGCCGACGACGAGGCGCGCGCCATCATCGCCGCGTTCGAGCAGCCGCTGCTTCTGGACGACAGCCAGGAAATCGCGATCACGCCGTCGATCGGCATCGCCATCTACCCGGACAACGCGCAGGTCCCGACCGAGCTGCTGAAGCAGGCCGACACCGCGATGTACCAGGCCAAGGCCGCGGGCCGCCGCACCTTCTCGCGCTACACCGAGGCGATGGACATTTCGGCGCGGCATCGCGCCACCGTGTCCGGCGCGCTGCGCAAGGTGCTGGACCGCGGCGAGCTGCGCCTGGTGTACCAGCCGCGCATGGCGCTGGCGCAGTCGCGCATCGTCGGCGTCGAGGCCCTGCTGCGCTGGCACGGCCCGGAAGGCGACATCCCGCCCGCGGAGTTCATCCCGCTCGCCGAGGAAAGCGGCACGATCCTCGAGATCGGCGAGTGGGTGCTGCGCGAGGCCTGCCGCAAGGTCGCCAAGTGGCAGCGCCTGGGCCTGCCGTCGCTCGCGGTGTCGGTGAACGTGTCGGCGCTGCAGCTGCTGCGGGGCGACTTCCCCGGCGTCGTCGGCCGGGTCCTCGAGGAGACCGGGCTGCCGCCCGCGTCGCTGGAACTGGAACTCACCGAGTCGGTCGTCATGGCCAATGCGCCGCAGAGCGCGGACAAGCTGCGCGCGCTGCGCGACCTCGGCGTCTCGCTCGCGATCGACGATTTCGGCACCGGCTATTCGTCGCTGGCCTACCTGCGGCGGCTGCCGTTCACGACCCTCAAGATCGACAAGGAATTCGTCGACGACCTGAGCCACGACACCGAGACGGAAGACGCGGCGATCACCACCACGGTGCTCGCGATGGCGCGCTCGCTCGGCCTGAAGGTGGTCGCCGAGGGCGTCGAGACCGAGGCCCAGCTGCAGTTCCTGCGCGACCACCGTTGCGACGAGATCCAGGGCTTCTGGCTGGCCCCGCCGCTCGAGGCCGCCGAGTGCCCGGCCTTCATCCGCCGCTGGCGCCCGGCCACGGGCAGGTCGAGCCTGGAAGCCGACCTTGCACCGGCCGGTTGAGGCCCCCGTGGAACTCCCCTGGCGCCGCGCCTTGACCGCCCCCGGCCGCCTGCCTATCGTGCCCGCATGGACAACGACGCGCTGATCGCCCAGTTGCAGGCCGTGGCGGCCCGTGTCGACGCACTCGCGGCGCGCACGCAACAGCTCGCCGACGAGAACCGCAGCCTGCGCCAGCAACAGGAACAGCTGGCAGGCGAACGTTCGCAACTGCTCGCGCGCAACGAGCAGGCGCGGTCGCGCGTGGAAGCGATGATCGCGCGCCTGAAGTCGCTGGAGCAGCATACGTGAGCAGCGCCTCCGAACCGGTCTCCATCCGCCTGCTCGACCGCGAGTACACGGTCGGCGTGGAACCCGGCGAGCGCGACAGCCTGATGGCGGCCGCGCGCCTGCTCGAGGCGAAGATGCGCGAAGTGCGCGGCGCCAACCGCATGGCAGCCGTCGACCGCGTCGCCGTGCTCGCCGCGCTGAACATGGCGCATGAATTGCAGCAGCTGCGCGACGGCAGCGCCGGCCGCTCGGATGAATTGGCGCGCACGCTCGAGGCGCTGCGCCGGCGCCTCGACGCCGCCGGCGTGTGAATGCCGCACGCCGGGTGAACGCGCGCCGACGAATGGCAGCGCGCACCATCGACCCTTCGCTATACTTCGCCCGCGTCCTCTGCCCTGCGCGACGGCGTGTGCAAACA
Organism: uncultured Lysobacteraceae bacterium; assembly: GCA_946482565.1. Next base: position 9,964 of record CAMLSB010000044.1, read on the forward strand.
TTCGCCTTGTCCCTTAATGACGACCATGGGGATGCAGCGGGAACCGGGAGTGCATGTCCGCCACGTAGCGGGAAGCCCGATGGTTTCCAGGCATTCCCACTTGAACCCCGGGTTCAAGGTCGTTTCGCACGCATCGCCACGGCGGAGGATGTACTGACGCGTTCCACCCGAAGCCCGCGACCACCAGTCGCGGGCTTCGTTTTTTCGCGCGCGCCACGCCCCCTGGCACGCGGGGCATCGCGATGAATGCGGGAGCGCGCGCGCCATTGCGCGCCGAGCTGCGTGCACGCCGCCGCGCGATCCCCGCGGCGCAACGCATCGCTGGCGCCGAGCAGCTCGCCGAGCGCCTGCTCGCATTGCCGATCCTGCCGCCCGCCGGCGACGTCGCGGGCTACTGGGCGATGGATGGCGAGATCGCGTTGCATGCCTTCCAGCTGCGCCTGCCTCCCGGATTGCGCTGGTGCCTGCCGGTGCTCGCCGAGGACGGCCTGCGTTTCGCACGCTGGCGGCCGGGCGAACCGCTGGCACCCAATCGCCACGGAATCCCGGAACCCGCCGTGCCGGCCGACGCACTGCTGGAACCGCGGCAGATGGCACTGGTGCTGGTACCGCTGGTGGGCTTCGACGCGGCCGGCCACCGGCTCGGCATGGGCGGCGGCTGGTACGATCGCGCCTTCGCGTACCGCAACGGCGCGGCGCAGGCCCGCGATGCAGCCGGTTCCTCCGGAGAGGCGTCGCGGCGGCCACCCTGGCTCGTCGGCACCGCGTTCGCCGCGCAGCAGGTCGAGGCGCTCGCCGCCGAGGCCTGGGATGTCCCGCTGGACGCGGTCTGCACCGAGCGCGAGACCTTCCTCCTCGAAGCATCCTGAGGCAACCGACGACATGGCGGCACGCAAGCGCTACTGGCTGATGAAATCCGAACCGGGTGATTTCTCCATCGACGACCTCGCGCGCGTCGGCACGGAGCCCTGGACCGGCGTGCGCAACTACCAGGCGCGCAACTACATGCGGCAGATGCAGGTCGGCGACGGCGTGCTGTTCTACCACTCCAACTGCGAGGTGCCCGGCATCTACGGCCTCGGCGAAGTCGCGGCCGCGGCCTACCCCGACAGGACCCAGTTCGAGCCGAAGTCGAAGTACTACGACGCGAAGGCGACCCGCGAACAACCGCGCTGGGACCTCGTCGACGTGCGCTACGACCGGCACCTCAAGCGCCCGTTGCCGCTGGACGAAATCCGCGGACACGCCGACGCGCTGGGCGAGGAATTCGCGCTGATCCGCAAGGGTTCGCGCCTTTCCGTGCTGCCGGTCACCGCGGCGCAGTGGAAACTGCTGCTTTCCCTCGAGAAGGCCAAACCGTGAGCGAAGCCAAGCGCCTGGCCGGCGAAAAGGCCATCGAGTTCGTCGAGGACGGCAGCATCGTCGGCGTCGGCACGGGTTCGACCGTCGCGTTCTTCATCGACGCGCTGGCGCGGATCAAGCACCGCGTCGCCGGCACCGTGTCGAGCTCCGAGCAGAGCACGCAGCGGCTGCGCTCGCACGGCATCGAGGTCATGGAGCTGAACGACACCGGGCCGCTCGGCCTGTACGTGGACGGCGCCGACGAATGCGACCCGCGGAAATGCCTGGTCAAGGGCGGCGGCGCGGCGCTCACCCGCGAGAAGATCATCGCCCAGGCCTCGGCGAAATTCGTCTGCATCGTGGATCCGTCCAAGCGCGTCGACGTGCTGGGAAGGTTCCCCCTGCCGGTGGAAGTGATCCCGATGGCCCGCAGCCTGGTCGCGCGCGAGCTCGTGCGGCTCACCGGCGGGCAGCCCGTGTGGCGCGAAGGCGTCGTCACCGACAACGGCAACTGGCTGCTGGACGTGCACAACCTCGCCATCCGCGATCCTGAGGCGATGGAAACCGCGATCAACCAGCTCCCGGGCGTCGTCAGCGTCGGCTTGTTCGCGCGACGGCGCGCGGACGTGGTGATCGTGGGCGGCGAGCCGCCGATCGTTCTCTAGGGCAACCGCCCGCAAGCGCGTGATCTCCCGCGTTGCGACGCGCTGGATGCAGTTGCTTGCGCAGTCGCTCGCGGCGCGCCGCACAAAGAAAAACCCCGCAGCCGTGGCTGCGGGGTTTTGGGTAAAGACCCTGGCGATGACCTACTCTCGCATGCTAGATGCACACTACCATCGGCGCGTGCGCGTTTCACTTCCGAGTTCGGGATGGGATCGGGTGGTTCCACGCAGCTATT
>CAMLSB010000045.1 GCA_946482565.1 uncultured Lysobacteraceae bacterium
GTCACCGACTATCCGAAGGGCGAGCAGCGCCCGCACAAGTTCAAGATCGCGATGGTCATCTTCGCGATCAGCATGCTGCTCGCGCTGTCGTCGCGGATCCCGACCTCGATCGCGCTGATGACAGGCGTCGCCGGCATGCTCGTGACCGGCGTGCTGAAGATGGACGAGGCCTACTCGGCGATCAGCTGGAAAACCGTGTTCCTGATGGCCTGCCTCATTCCATTGGGCTGGGCGATGGACAGCAGCGGCGCCGCGGCCTGGGTCGCCGGCCACAGCATCGAACGACTGCCGCAGGGCCTGCCGGCTTGGTCGATCGAACTCGTGCTGGGCCTGCTGACCACCGCGTTCTCGCTGGTGATCAGCCACGTCGGCGCGACGATCGTGATGGTGCCGCTGGCGATCAACCTGGCGCTGGCGGTGGGCGGCAACCCGACCGCGTTCGCGCTGATCGTCGCGCTGTCGGCGTCGAACAACTTCATCACCGCGTCGAACCCGTCGATCTCGATGGTGACGGGTCCCGCGGGCTACACGCCGCGCGACATGTGGCGGGTGGGCGGGCCGCTGACGCTGATGTACACGGCGATCATCGTCGGCATGGTGAACGTACTGTTCTAACGACGTGTCGTTCGAGGAGCCGTGCTGTCCTGGAGCGCAGTCGCCGCGAGGAACACCTTGCCGGCGCGCACCTCGACCGCGACCTGGCGCAGCGCATCGCCGCGGCACGGGCCGGCGACGCATTCGCCGCGCTGCAGCTCGAAGCTGGCGCCATGCACCGCGCACACCAGCAGCCCGTCCTTCGACTTGAGGAACTTGCCCGGCGCCCAGTCCAGGCGGCGCCCGGCATGCGGGCAAACGTTGAGCCAGGCGCGCACCGCGGCGCCGTCCCGATGCAGGATCAGCGATTCGGGGGAATCATCGACCGTCCCCTCGGCCTCTGCGAAACCGCCGTCTTCGATCGCCGAAAGCAGTGCCAGCGCGGGTCCGGCGATTTCCCCATCCTCGTTTAACGAAGTTCTCACAACCCCGAATGCGCCCCGCCGGATACTGCCGGTCCCCCGGCGTGTTGCCGGATTGTGTCACGAGCATTGCCCACGATGTCCGCACTGCATTTCCGATTCGATCGCCATGCCTTCTTCCGCGCCGCGCAGATGCCGTCGCGCCATCGCCGCCATCCGTTGCTGCGGCTGCTGATGGGCTTGCTGGGCCTGGCGCTCCTGCTCGTGCTGGTCGCGGCGAGCGTGTTCGTCGGCGCCGCGATGCTGGCCATCGGCCTGTGCTCGCGCCTGCTGCGCCCGCGCGCCACGACCGCTGCTGCGCGCGCGCCAGCGCCGGGCACGCCGCACGCGCAGGGCCGCGTCGTCGACGGCGAATACACCATCGTCGACAGCGCCGAAGTCGGCAGCGCCGCCGCCCGCGACGCGTGAGGCCGGTCCACCGCATCTATTGCGTCGGCCGCAACTTCGCCGACCATGCGCGTGAAATGGGCGCGTCGCCCGCCGATCCCGCCGCACGCGGCCGGCCCGTGTTCTTCCTGAAGCCCGCCGACGCGATCGTCCTCGACGGCGTCGTGCCCTATCCGCCCGGCACCCGCGAACTGCACCATGAAGTCGAGCTGGTGGTCGGCCTCGGCCAGGACGCGCCGCATGGCGAGCTGTCGCGCGAAGCCGCGGCGGCGCTCGTCGAAAGCTGTGGCGTGGGCCTGGACCTGACCCGCCGCGACCTGCAGGCCGAGGCCAAGGCGCGCGGACTGCCCTGGGACATCGGCAAGGCCTTCGACGCGTCCGCGCCAGTGAGCGCGCTGGTCCCGGTGGCGGACGCCGGCGACCTCGCGACGCGCACGCTCACCCTCGAGATCAACGGCGAACGCCGCCAGCACGGCGCGCTGCGCGACCTGGTCTGGGACGTGCCCGACATCCTCGTCGAGCTGTCGAAGCTTTACCGGCTGCGCGCGGGCGACCTCGTCTTCATGGGCACGCCCGCCGGCGTCGGCCCGCTCGCGGTCGGGGACCGCTTCCGCGCCAGCCTCGACGGGGTCGTCGCGTTCGAGGGCGTGATCGCGCCGCCTGCGGCGGCACTGGGGTAGGCTCCCCTCGCAGGGGACGCCTCCAGGAGGAAGCAACGATGGGAATGGTCAGCGAGTTCAAGGCATTCGTCGCGCGCGGCAACGTCGTCGACCTGGCGGTCGGCGTGGTGATCGGCGCCGCCTTCGGCAAGATCGTCAGCGCGCTCGTCGACGGCATCGTGATGCCGCTGGTCGGCGTCCTGCTCGGCGGCGTCAGCGTGTCGGACTGGAAGTACGTGCTGAAGCCGGAAACCGTCGACGCCGCGGGTGCGAAGGTTGCCGAAGTCGCCATCGCGTACGGCACCTTGATCCAGGCCGCGATCGACTTCCTGCTGATCGCGTTCGTGATCTTCCTGTTCCTCAAGGCCTACAACCGCATGCGCAAGCCGGACGACGCAGCACCCGCCGCGCCGCCGGAGGAAGTGATGCTGCTGCGCGAAATCCGGGATTCGCTGAAGCGCTGAGGCCCTGGGGCCCCGGCGCGCCCGGGCCGGCCGCGACCACCCGGTCCCGGCACATCCGGCATGACTTGAGGCACAAACGGGGGCCGCGGGCGACTGCTACGCTCGCCCGCTGCCACCCCGTTTTCCTTTCCCTGCCCGGAGCCCGCCATGCGCCTCGCGCCGCTGTTGCTCGCCCTGCTCGTGTCGCTGCCCGCCGCGGCGGCGCAGCCGACCCGCATCCCGCAATCCGCGCTCGACACCGCCGCGAAGCTGCGCGCGACCGCGCTCGCCGACGACACCGGCTGGAAGGTCACCGAATCGCTCACCACCGAAGTCGGCCCACGCATGGGTGGCAGCGAGGGCGATGCGCGCGCGGTGGAATGGGCCAGGGCCAAGTTCCACGAGCTCGGCTTCGACAAGGTCTGGACCGAGCCGGTGACGTTCCCGAAGTGGGAGCGGCGCAGCGAGGGCGCCGAAGTCCTCGGGCCGCATTCGCAGAAGCTCGTCGTCGCCGCGCTCGGCGGCAGCGTCGGCGGCACGGTCGAGGGCCAGGTGGTGCGTTTCCCCGACCTCGCCTCGCTCGAGCAGGCCGCGCCGGGTTCGCTCGCCGGCAAGATCGCCTTCATCGATTACCGCATGGAGCGCGCGCAGGACGGCCACGGCTACGGCATGGGCTCGCGCGTGCGCGGCGCCGGCCCGTCGGCCGCGATCCGCGCCGGCGCGGCCGCGTACCTGATGCGCTCGGCCGGCACCGATACCCATCGGGTCGCGCACACCGGCATGAGCCGCTACGCCGAGGGCCTGAAGCCGATCCCGATGGCGGCGCTGACCAATCCCGACGCCGACCAGCTCGCGCGGCTGACCGCGCTGGACCCCTCGACGCGCGTGCGCCTGGCGCTCGACTGCGGCTGGGACGGCGAATACACCTCGCAGAACGTGATCGGCGAACTCACCGGCGCGAAGCACCCGGACGAGATCGTGCTGATCGGCGGCCACCTCGATTCCTGGGACGAGGGCACCGGCGCGATCGACGACGCCGCCGGCGTCGGCATCTCGATGGCTGCGGCGAAGCTCATCGCGAACCTGCCGCAGCGTCCCGCACGCACGATCCGCGTGGTCGCGTTCGCCAACGAGGAACAGGGCCTCTACGGCGGCTTCGCCTACGCCAAGGCGCATGCCGCCGAGCTCGCGAAGCACGCCCTGGTGTCGGAGAGCGATCTTGGCGCGGGCCGCATCTACGGCTTCGATGCGGGCAACATCGACGACGGCGCGAAGGACGCGGTGCAGCAGATCGCGAAGGCGCTGGAACCGCTCGGCATCGAATGGCGGCCCGGCGAAGGCGATCCGGAATCCGACGTCGGCCCGTTCGCCGGCATGGGCGCGGCGTGGGCGTGGCTGGGGCACGATGCGACCGGCTACTTCGACCTGCACCATACCCCGGACGACACGATGGACAAGATCGATCCCGAGGTGCTGAAGCAGAACGTGGCGGCCTACGCGGTCTACACCTATCTCGCGTCGCAGGCCGAGGGCAGCTTCGGCAGTTCCCCCGCGAAGGCCCAGGCGCCCGGCGCCCGCTGACGCGCGCGCTTCCCTCCATCCCACGCAAGAACGAAGAGCCGGCCAAGCGCCGGCTCTTTCTTGCTTCGGGCGAGGGTCGCCGCGGAATGCGCAGCCCCTTCCGGGACCCGGCGCAAGTACATCCATGTAGCCTCTTCGTCGCCATCCATGGCTCCAACGGTCCCGGAAGGGGCTGCGCATTCCGCGACGACCACCCCAAGCGAGTGACACGTCTTCGGGCAAGTGCATTTGGCTTCTGGTCTTCCCAACAAATCGGGGAGACGCGCTTGGCGGCGGCGGTGGAAGCGTGCGAGGACTTTCGGGGGCTTCGGCGGCATGGATGCCGCCGATGAGCCTACAGGGACGTACTTGCGGCGTCCCCCGAAAGTCCTCGCACGCTTCCGCCGCCCAGCCCCGAAGCGACGAACCCGCGTGTCAGCCGCGCGCCCAGGCAGCGAGGAACACGGCCGTCGCCGACGCGACATTGAGGCTCTCGACGGCACCGGTGCCCGGAATCGACAGGCGCAGGTCGCACGCCGCCGCAAGTCCCGCGTCCATGCCCTCGCCCTCCGCGCCCAGCACGTACACAAGCCGCCGCGGCAAGGCCGTCGCGAACAGGTCCGCGCCACCGCGCACCACGGTCGCCGCCAGCACGAAGCCCGCGCCGCGCAGCTGCGCGAGCGCGTTGTCCTCGCGGCCCATGCGCACGAAGGGCAGCGCGTCGGCGCCGCCTTCGGCCACGCGCGCGGCGGCGCCCGAGAGCGCGAGCGTCGACGGCTTCGGCAGCAGCACCGCCGCGGCGCCGAAATGCGCCGCCGAGCGCAGGATCGCGCCGAGGTTGTGCGGGTTGCCCACGCCATCGAGCCACAACGGGCAGGCCGGGCCGTCCGGAAGCTCGCGCAGCCACGTCGTCAGCGGCACGGGTTCATCGCGCAGGACGTCGGCGACCACGCCTTCGTGGTGGCTGCTGGCGGCGAGCTTGCGCAGGTCCTCGTCGGCGACCACGCGATAGCCGATGCGGTGCGCGACGCACCACTTCAGCAGCGGCTGCAGCTGCGGGATGCGCGCCTCGGCCAGGTACAGCTTGCGCAAGGCCTCCGGGCGCCGCGCGAACGCGGCCTGCACCGCGTGCAATCCGTACAGGCGTATCTCGGCGCTCATCGCGATGCCGGTGCGGCACTCACGCCGCGCCGCCCGCGTCGGGCGTCGTGGAGTCGAGCGAAGCCAGCTCGTGCGCGACGGCTTCCGGCGAGTGCGTGTGCGGCGCGAGCAGCGCGTAGAACGCCGGGATCACGAACAGCGAAAGGAAGGTCGAGACGGCCACGCCGAACACGATGACGATGCCGATCGTGCCGCGGCTGGCCGAGCCCGGGCCACCGGCGACCACCAGCGGGATCGCGCCCATGATGGTCGCGATCGACGTCATCAGGATCGGGCGCAGGCGGATCGCGGAGGCCTCGACGATCGCGTCGTGCACGCTGCGGCCCGCATCGCGCAGCTGGTTGGCGAATTCGACGATCAGGATGCCGTTCTTCGCCGCCAGGCCGACCAGCATCACCACGCCGATCTGCGAGAACAGGTTGAGCGTCCCGCCAGTGATCCACAGGCCGAGCAGCGCGCCGAGCACGCCCAGCGGCACGGTGAGCATGATCACCAGCGGGTGCAGGAAGCTCTCGAACTGCGCCGCGAGCGCCAGGTACACGATCAGCAGCGCGAGCGCGAAGGTCACCAGCACCTCGCCCCCGGACTGCTGCAGCTCGCGCGATTCGCCCTTCCAGCTGACCTGAGCGTATTCGGGCAGGTCCTGGTCGACGACCTGCTGCGCCCATGCCACGGCATCGCCGAGGCGGTAGCCCGGCGCGAGGCCGGCGCTGAGCGTGATCGAGCGCAGGCGGTTGAAGCGGTTGAACGTGCCCGGCTCCGCGATCTCGCGCAGCGTCACCAGGTTCGACAGCGGCACCAGCGAGCCATCGGCCGCCCGCACCTGCAACGCGGACAGGTCGGCGACCGAGGCACGCGCGGCGCGGTCGGCCTGCACGACCACGTCGTACTCCTCGCCGTCCTCGACGAAGGTGGTGACGCGCAGGCCACCCATCATCGTCTCCAGCGCTTCCCCTATCGCGGTCGCGCTGACGCCCAGGTCCGCGGCGCGGGCGTGGTCGATGATCACGCGCATCTGCGGCCGCGTTTCCTTGTAGTCCGAGTCGGCGCCGACGAGGCCGGGATTCGCGTCCATCTTCGCGAGCATGATGTCGCGCCAGCGCGCGAGCTCGGCGTAATCAGGGCCCCCGAGTACCAGCTGGAACGGCTGTCCGCGGGTCCGCACCAGGCCGCCGCCGACCTGGCTGCGCACGCGCACTCCGGTGAGGCCGTCGAACTTCTTCTGCAGCTCGGCGGCCACTTCCGCGGTGTCCTGCTTGCGGTCGCGCCAGTCGGCGAGGAACACGCTGGCGCGCGCGGTATGCATCTCCTCGCTGGCGCCGAAGCTGCCCGGCACGCGCGGGTTGACGCGCACGATGGGCTTGCCCGGGCCGATCTCGCCGGCGAGGATCTTCTCGACCTGCTTCGTCTGCGCGACGGTGTAGTCGAAGCCCGCGCCTTCCGGTCCCTCGATGGCGAGCTGGAACGAGCCGCGATCCTCGGCCGGCGCCAGTTCCGACGGCAGGTGCTTGAACAGCAGCACCGCGATGCCGACCGCCGCAAGCATGATCGCGGCGAACAGCCAGGTGCGGTGCACGCTGCGCGCCAGCACCGAGCGATAGCCGCCGGCGACCTGCATGAAGCGCGCGTTGAGCCATTCGCTGACGCGGTTGCCATGCACCGCGTGCGGCCCGGTGTGCGGGCGCAGCAGCTTCGACGCCATCATCGGCGTCAGCGTCAGCGCCACGAACGCCGAGATCGCGACCGCCGCGGCCAGCGCCACCGACAACTCGCGGAACAATCGCCCGGTATTGCCCTGCAGGAACCCGACCGGCAGGAAGACCGCGATCAGCACCGCCGTCGTCGCCAGCACCGCGAACGCCACCTGCTTCGTGCCGCGCTGCGCCGCGACCAGCGCCGGCTCGCCGAGGTCCACGCGCCGCTGCACGTTCTCCACCACCACGATCGCGTCGTCCACGACGAGGCCGATGCACAGCACCAGGGCGAGCAGGGTCAGCAGGTTGATCGAGAACCCGAACGCGTACAGCGCGATGAACGAGGCGACCAGGCAGACCGGCACCGTGACCGCCGGGATCAGCGCTGCGCGCACGCTGCCGAGGAACAGCCAGATCACCACCAGCACCAGCACGATCGCCTCGATCAGCGTGGCGTAGACGCGCTCCACGGCGGTGTCGATGAAGGTAGTGGAATCGAACGCCACGTAGATGTCGGTGCCCGCCGGCAGCGTCGAGCGGATGCGCTCTGCTTCCGCCCGCGCCTCGCGCGCCACGTCCAGGCTGTTCGCGGTCGAGGTCTTGACGATGCCGATGCCGACCGCGGGCTCGCCGTTGCTGTGGTAATAGGCGCGGCGCTCGGCCGATTCCAGCGCGACGCGGGCGACGTCGCCGAGGACCACGACGTAGCCGTCCTTGCCCTTGGCGATCGGCATGCGCGCGAACGCTTCGGCGCTGGTGTAGTCGCGCGAGACGCGCAGCAGGAAATCTCGGTCCTTCGATTCGATCCGGCCGGCGCCGAGTTCGACGTTCTCCCTGCGCAGCGCGGCCTCGACGTCGGCGGCGGTCAGCCCGCGCGCGGCGAGCTTGTCGCCGTCGAGCCAGACCCGCATCGCGTAGCGCTGCGCGCCGCCGAGGAAGACCTGGGCGACGCCCTGCAGGCTCGAGAAGCGGTCGGTGATGTAGCGGTCGGCGTAGTCGCTCAGCTGCAGCGTGTCCATCTTCGTGGACCGCAGGTTGAGCCAGATGATCGCGTCGGAATCGCTCTCGACCTTGCGGATCTCCGGCGCGTCGGCCTCGTCCGGCATGCGGTCGGCGACGCGGCTGACCGCATTGCGCACGTCGTTGGCGGCGGCCTCGATGTCGCGCGTGGGCAGGAACTCGATGCTGATGTTCGAGGAGCCGTTGCGGCTGCGCGAATCGATGGTGTTGATGCCCTCGATGCCGGCCAGCGCGTCTTCCAGCGCCTGGGTGACGCGGGTCTCGACCACCGCGGCCGACGCGCCGGGGTAGTCGACGCTCACCGACACGATCGGCGGATCGATCGCCGGCAGCTCGCGCAGGGTGAGCCGCAGGAACGACATCACGCCCAGCACGATCAATAGCAGGCTCATCACCGCGGCCAGGACGGGCCGCTTGATCGAAAGATCGGAAATCTTCACCGTGCGGCCATCACTTCGCGGGCGCGGCAGGCGCGGTGCGCGGGGCACTCGCGGCGGGCGCCGCGACCGCGGGCGCGACGGCCTCGACCGCGTCGCCGTCGTGCAGCTTGCCGACGCCGTCGGTCACGATGCGGTCGCCGGCCTTCACGCCCGAGCGCAGCATCGCCTTGCCGGGCACGCGGCCGCCGACCACGACGTCGGCCTTCGCGACCTTGCCGTCGGCGCCGACGCGCCAGACGAAGGTTTCGGTGCCGACCTGCTGCACGGCGATTTCGGGCACGACCACCGCCGGGCGCTCGCCGCGCGTGAGCCGCACGTCCACCAGCATGCCGGGCCTCAGCGCGCGATCGGGATTCGGGAAGTCGGCGCGGACCATCGCCGCGCGCGAACCGGTGTCCAGGCGCGCGGACACCACGTCGACGATGCCGTCGAAGCTGCGGTCGGGCCATGCGTCGGTGGTGCCGGAGACGGCCTGGGCGGGGGCGACGCCGGAGAGTTCGGTTTCCGGCACCGGGAAATCGACGTACACGCGATGCACGTCGTCGAGCGTCGCGATCACGGTGCCCGGCGTGACCAGCGCGCCCGGGCTGACCTGGCGGATGCCGAGCACGCCCGCGAACGGCGCGCGGATCACGCGGTCGGAGAGGTTCGCGCGGACCTGCGCGACCTGCGCGCGGGCCGCGTCCCGGGTGGCGCGCTGCGCGTCGAGCGCCGAACGGGCGATGAGCTGCTGCCCGGCGAGCTGCGACTGCCGCTCGAACTGGCGCTGGGCTTCCTCCGCGGTGGCCTGGGCCGCCGTCAGCGCCGCCTGCTGCTGGAGTCCCGACAGGGTGACCAGCGGCGCGCCGCGCGCGACCGATTGGCCGCTCTCGAAGTGCACCTGCTCGACGGTCTCGCTCACCTTGGCGGTGACGGTCACCGATTCGTGCGCGGCGACCGTGCCGAGCGCGCGCAGCTCGTCTCGCCAGGGCTGTTCGCGCACGGTCTCGATCGCCACCGGCACGGGCTTGCCGCCCGGGCCGCCCTTCGCGTTGCCCGTGCCGTTGCGCTGGCAGGCCACCGCCAGCAGGCACAGGACCAGGCCGCCGGCGAGGCGCCAGCGCATTCCGGAATCGCTTGCAGTCATGCCGGCATTCTAGTCGGCGACCATGAGGACCGGCGCATGCCTTCGGGCATGGCCGGTCGCGGTCAACCGCGGCGCCCCGCGCGCGTAGCGCGGGGCGGGTCGGCCGGTCAGCCCGCCTTCGACCAGCGGCCGAGCGCCGCCATGCCGTTGTCGCGCGCGCGCTCCAGCACCATCGCCTGCGCCTTGGCCACGTTGGCGTGGATATCCTGCGACCAGATCTTCAGCGCGGCCGACTGCATCGCGCGGCCATAGCTAAAGCTCAGGGGCCACGGGTTCGGGCCCATGCGGTTCATCGCGTCGAGGTGCGCGGTTGCGTCCTCGTCGCTCTGGCCGCCGGACAGGAACACGATGCCCGGCAGGATCGCCGGCACCGACGACTTCAGGCACATGAGCGTGGATTCGGCGACTTCCTCGACGCTGGCCTGCTCGTCGCAGTCCTTGCCGGACACGACCATCGACGCCTTCAGGATCGTGCCCTCGAGCATCACGTTCTGGTTGAACAGCGCGTCGAACAGCGAGCGCAACACGACCTCGGTGACTTCGAAGCAGGTCTCGATGTCGTGGTCGCCATCCATGATGACCTCCGGCTCGACCATCGGGACGATGCCCTGCTCCTGGCACAGCGCGGCGTAGCGCGCGAGCGCATGGGCGTTGGCCTCGATGCAGGTGCCCGACGGCATGTCCTCGCCGATGTTGATCACCGCGCGCCATTTGGCGAATCGCGCCCCGAGGCCGTAGTACTCCTTCAGGCGGTCGCGCAGGCCGTCCAGGCCCTCGGTGACCAGTTCGCCGGGGAAGCCGGCGAGCGGCATCGCGCCCTTGTCGACCTTGATGCCGGGGATGATGCCGTTCTGCGCCATCAGCTTCGCGAACGGAACGCCGGCCTTCGTCGACTGGCGCAGGGTCTCGTCGTACAGGATCGCGCCGGAGATGTGCTCGCCCAGGCCCGGCGTCGCGAGCAGCATCTCGCGGTAGGCGCGTCGGTTCTCCTCGGTGTTCTCCACGCCCACGCCGGCGAAGCGCTTGGCGATGGTGCCCGTGGATTCGTCGATGGCGATGATGCCCTTGCCCGGCGCCACCATGGCGCGGGCGGTCTCGGCAAGCTGTTCGATGCTCATGGCGGGTCCGGTTTGGCGGCGGGTAGCCGCTCATTATAGCCGCCCCCGGCCATTCACCGCCCCGCGCCGGGCGCGGGCCACCCGCGGGGATCGGCGACCACTGGTCGCCGATCTCGCCCTGGCCTCTTACATCGGCTTCACTTGCGACTTCTCCGCGGCCCTTTCATTGGCGGTGTTCCTCGCGGACTGGCTCTTCGCGTCCTGCTCCCGCTGCAGCAGCGTGAGCTGCCGGAGACGCTCTTCCACGCCCGGATCGATGGCCAGTTCGCTGTAGATGCCGCGCGACATGATCCGGCCGGCGCGACCGTCGTAACGCAGCTCGACCAGCCGCGCGGTGAGGTCGCTGATCTCGCAGTGCTGCTTCGTGGCCGCGGTGGCGGCCGGCGTGCCGAAGACGAAGGTTGCCGCGGTGTACACCGGCTTGGACGAAGCGTCCTTGGGCGTGTAACGCCACTGGGCGAGCGCCCGCGAGGACAGGTCCGCGAAGTCCGCCCAGAACTGCTTGCGCCCACGCGAGTTGCTACCCGACGTCCACGACTTCAGCAGCGAAAAATCGGAAGTGGAGCCGTCCGCATTCACGAGGTAGCCGATGACCAGGCAGACTTCCTCGGGGTTCGCGGCATACGCCGGCGGATAGGGCGGCATCAGCTGGCTGCCGGCGACCATCGACCACTGGTCGCCGATCTTGCCTTCGTCCGCGATCCGGATCTTGTTGTCCCCGGCGGCGAAGGCCGGCAATGCAGCGGCGACCAGCGCCGCCAGCAGGAGGGTCCGAGCGTTCATCGTGCATGCCCCAGTCGAGTTGGTCTGGTGGTTTGAATAGCACCGGCGGGGGCGGTCGGTCAAATCTCCCCGAGCCCCTCTGCGGTCCCGTCGGCGCCGACCTGCAGCAGGCGCAGGGTGTTCGTTGCGCCGTGATGTTCCATGTGGTCGCCGCTCGTGAAGACGACCCGGTCGCCCGCCGCCAGGAGGCCTGCGCCGTGCAGGGCCTTGACCGCTTCGCGGGCCGCCTCGCGGGTGGCCAGGCCGCGGCTGTCGAAGGCCACGGGCTCCACGTCGCGCATCAGCGTCATGCGCCGGCGCGCGCCGGCATGGCGCGAGAGGCCGTAGATCGGCACGTTCGAGCGGTAGCGCGACAGGTAGCGCGCGGTGCCGCCGGATTCGGTCATCGCCACGATGGCGCGCACGCCGATGTGGTCGGACAGGAACATCGCCGCCATCGCGATCGCCTGGTCGGCGCGCTGGAGATTGCGCTGCGCCTTCTCGAAATCGGTATCCATCTCGAACTGCTTCTCGGCGCCGACGCAGATCCGCGCCATCGCCTCGACCGCCTTCAGCGGATAACTGCCGGCGGCCGTTTCCTGCGACAGCATCACCGCGTCGGTCCCGTCGATCACCGCGTTGGCGACGTCGAGCACCTCGGCGCGCGTCGGCATCGGGCTCTCGACCATCGACTGCAGCATCTGCGTGGCGGTGATCACGACCTTGCTGCGCGCCAGCGACTCGCGGATGATCTTCTTCTGCAGGCC
>CAMLSB010000046.1 GCA_946482565.1 uncultured Lysobacteraceae bacterium
ACGATTTCGGCACCGGCTATTCCAACCTCACCCACCTGTACAAGCTCGAGTTCGAGTTCATCAAGGTCGACCAGGCGTTCGCGCGGCACATGTTCGACAGCCCGCGCGCGATGAAGATGGTCGAGGCGATCGTGGCGATGGCCCACGCGCTGGACGCGAAGGTGATCTGCGAGGGCGTGGAGACGCGCGAGCAGCTGGCGCGCTTGCGCGAACTCGGCGTCGAATATGCGCAGGGCTACCTGGTCGGGCAGGCGGCGCCGGCCGGGGCGGTGCTGTCGGGCGAGGCGGCCCGGGCCGGCGAGGCCGCGGCGGCCTGAGACCCTCGCTGCCGGGAGCACCCGGCGGCCTTCGCCGGGCGCATGATCGCTGCAACCGGCCGCGCCCTGGCCGTCTCCTGATCCCCGAACGTCCACCAACCCGCCAGGGGAAACACCATGAATCTCGAACTGCTCATCCCGATCAGCCTGTTCGTCTGCATCACCTATGCCATCAAGGCCGTCGTCGACGCCGGCGTGCGCCGCAAGATGGTCGACTCCAGCGGCTCGCAGGACCTCGTCCGCGCCATGCTGCAGACCGAAGAACAGCGCAGCCGCCATGGCTCGCTGCGCTGGGGCGTGATCCTCGTCGCGCTCGCGATCGGCTTCGGCATCGTCGACGCCGGCCACTGGGACGAGCTGTCGCCCGCGGTGATCGCGATCCTGCTCGGCGCCACCGGCCTGGGCAACCTCGCCTACTACGCCATCGCCCGCAAGCAGGGCGGCTGAGGCCCGGCGCCCGCGGAGCGCGACTTGCGACCCGCCTCCACCGGCCTTGCACCGGCGGCCGCCAGCGATGGCGACCGCCGGCTCGTGGCCGACGTGCTCGCCGGCCGTGCCGGCGCGTTCGAGCAACTGGTGCGCGAATACCAGGGCCTGTGCTGGCACGTCGTGCAGCGCATGGTCCGGCATCCCGAGGACACCCGCGAGCTGTGCCAGGAAGCCTTCCTGCGCGTGCATCGCAGCCTGCACCAGTATCGTTTCGACGCGCCGCTGAAATCGTGGATCGCGCAGGTCGCGTGGTCCATCGCGCGCCGCCACCTCGAGCGCAAGCGCATCCCGCTCGTGGATGCGGTCGACGACGAGGGCGCGTCGCTGCTCGACAACGTCGGCGACGGCCACGACCTCGAGGGCTCGGCCGCCGACGAACAGGTCCAGTCGAAGCTGCACGCCGCGATCGAACGCCTGCCGCCGCTGCAGCGCACGATCCTCACCCTGTACCATCTCGACGAAGTGCCGATCGGCGAAATCGCCGGCATCACGGGCCTCGCCGAGGGCACCATCAAGAGCCACCTGTTCCGCAGCCGCAAGCGGCTGCGCGAATGGCTGGACGCCAGCATCGGAGCCGCCGCATGAACATCGACCCGCGCGAATGGGACCTGCAGGAACGCGCACTGCGCGAGGACGCCGCGTACCGCGAGGTCGCGCGGGCGCTGCGCCGCTCGCCCGGCGAGCCGCCGGCGGATTTCGCGGCGTCGGTCGCTGCGCTGGTGGCCCCGGCGCCTGCCCCGGCGCGCGAAGACCTGCTCGAACACTGGCTGCTGCGCGCGTTCGCGATGGTGCTGGCCATCGCCTTCATCAGCGCGATCGCGCACTACGGCTCGCTTTGGCTTGAAGGCTTCGAGGCAATTGCGCCGCTGCTCGGCGGATCGACCGCGCTCAACTGGGCCGTGGCGGCGGGCGCGTGCGTGGCGCTGTCGTGGGCGTTCGCCCAGGGCGGCGCGCGCCTGCACCCGCCACGCCGCTGACGCGCTACGCCGCCGGCGCGTTCGGGTCGGGCGGATGGGTGCGCGTCGACGCCTCCGGCGGGGTCGGGTTCGGCAGGTGCTCGACGCTCGCGATGCGATCCACCCACACGTAGTCGCTGCCGCCGGATTCGTCCTCGATCCGGGCGAAGGCGTTCAGGCCTTCGTTGCCGTCCGGGCCGTAGAAGGTCTGCATGGACGGCGTTGCGGCGACGATGCCGCGGATCGCGCTGCCGTCGTCGAGGCGCACTTCGACGTGGCTCTCCTGCCGCAGCTGCATGGCGATGGATTCGAGCCGCGCGATCGCGGCCGGGTCGACGTGGACGCGTGGCGCGGTGCGGCTCACGGCGCGCCCGGGCGGGGCGCCGGCCCCGGCGTCGCATCGAAGCGGCGCGCGTAATCGCGCTCGCGCGCGACCCGCAGCACTTCCTCGTCGGCGAGGCCCGGCGCGGCGTAGACCGCGTAGGCGATGTCGCCGTCGCTGCGCCCGACGTGGTGCAGGTCGTAGCGCGGCCGTCCGGCGCCGGTGTCGTCGGGGTAATGCATCGGCGGCGCGGCTTGCGCCATGTCCATCTCGCTGTTGTCGACCATGCCGCCCACGAACAATGCCCGCATCGCCCCACCTCGCCATTCGCTTGCCGAAGGTCAGGGTCGCGGATCGGATGTTGGCGCGAGGTCAAGTGCGCGTTAGGGATTCGAAGCCGCCCGGCCAGCGGGTGCGCCTGCCCCGGTAGAATTCCGCCGGTGAGCGTCGCCGATCCCGCCCTGGAAGCCCTGTTCCTGCCCGTCCTGGAGGGCGACATTGCCTGGCCGGCAGCCGGCGGGGCGTTGTTCCTCGGCGCGCGCGCGGGCCGCCCGCTGCATGCGCGGCCCTTGCCCGGCCTGGTGTGCGAGCAGGCGTGGAAGCCCGCAGTCGATGCGCTGCATCGGGACGGGTTCGATGCCGGCGCGGACGTTGCCGTCCCGGCGGCCCGCTATCCGCTGGTGCTGCTGTTGCCGCCGCGGCAGCGCGAGCATGCGCGTGCGCGCTTCGCGCAGGCGCTGCGGCAGCTCGCGCCCGGCGGCACGCTGGTCGCCTGCATGCCCAACCAGGAAGGCGCGCGCACCGGCGAAGCCGACCTCGCGCGCCTGGCGGGGCCACTGCGCAGCCAGTCGAAACATCATTGCCGCGTGTTCTGGACCGCACCGCTCGATGGTCCTGCCGATCCCGTGCTCGCCGCCGAATGGCGCGACCTCGACGCGCCGCGGCGCATCGTCGACGCGGTCGCGGCCGGTGGCCGGGACCTCGAAGGACACGCATCCGATGCAGTTGTCCCCGGCGGCAGCTTCCTGTCGCGTCCGGGCGTGTTCGCCTGGGATCGCGTCGACGCCGCATCGCGCCTGCTCGCGGCGCATTTGCCGACGGACCTGCACGGTGCCGTTGCCGACCTCGGCGCGGGCTGGGGCTACCTCGCGATGCAGGTGCTCGCGCGTTGCCCCGCCGTCGCGTCGCTGGACCTGTATGAGGCCGACGCGCGTGCGCTCGAGCTGGCGCGCGCCAACCTCGCCGGGATGCAGGCGTCCACGCCGGCGGCGAGCCGCGCGTCGCTCGCCTTCCACTGGCACGACGTCGCCGCCGGCCTCGGCCAGCGACGCTACGACGCCATCGTCTGCAATTCCCCCTTCCACGCACAGGGCGCCGGCGAACGTGTCGACCTGGGACGCGCGTTCATCGCCGCGGCCGCCAATGCGCTCGCGCCGGGCGGCCGCCTGTGGCTGGTCGCGAACCGGCATCTCCCGTACGAAGCCGCGCTGGCGGGCCGCTACGCCCGCGTGCGCGAAGTCGCGAGCCGCGACGGTTTCAAGGTCATCGAAGCGGCATGAAGCTCGTCAAGACCATCGCCAACCTCGGTTACGGCAGCCGCAAGGACGTCGCGCGCATGTTCCGCGAGGGCCGCATCACCGATGCCGCCGGCGAAGTGCTGTATGCCGACGACGCGCCCGCGCACGCCGACGTGCACGTCGACGGCGAGCCGCTGGACCCGCCGCAAGGCCTGGCGCTGATGCTGCACAAGCCCGTCGGATACACCTGCTCGACGCGCGACCCCGGCCGCATCGTCTACGACCTGCTGCCGCCACGCTTCCGGCTGCGTTCGCCGTTGTTGTCGACCGTCGGCCGACTCGATCGCGACACCAGCGGCCTGCTGCTGCTCACCGACGACGGCGCGTTGCTGCACCGGATCACGGCGCCGAAGGCGAAGCTCGCCAAGCGCTACGAGGCGACGCTCGATGCCGACCTGCGCGGCGACGAGGCCGCATTGTTCGCCAGCGGCACCTTGCAGCTGGAATCCGACGACACGCCGCTGGCGCCGGCCCGGCTCGAAGTGGCGGACGCGCGCCACGCGACACTGGTGCTCACCGAAGGCCGGTACCACCAGGTGCGGCGGATGTTCGTGGCGGTCGGCAACCACGTCTCCGCACTGCATCGCAGCCAGGTGGGCGGACTCGCGCTGGGCGATCTCGCACCAGGGCAATGGCGCCCGCTCTCCGCCGAAGACCTCGCCGCGCTGTTCGGCTGAGGCCACGTTCCGCAGCCTGGCCACGAAGCGACGGGAGTCGCTAGTCGAACAGGGCGCGCCACCCGTCGCGGCCGAGGCGACGCAGCGTCTCGACGTTGCGCTCGACGATCGCGTCCGGATCGGGGAATGCCTCGACCGCGCGCGCCACGCTGTCCTCGCGCAGCAGGTGCAGCGTCGGGTACGGCGAACGGTTGGTGAAGTTTTCGACATCGTCGGGCCCGGTGCCCGCGAACTGGTAGTCGGGATGGAAGCTCGCGACCTGCAGCACGCCTTCCAACCCGAGTTCCGCGACGAGCGCATCGGCCTGCTCGAGGAAATCGTTGTAGTCGAGGAAATCGACCAGGACGCGCGGGTGCACGATCAGCGTCGTGTCGATGTCCTCCGGCGGCGCATCGCGCAGCAGGAGGAGTTCGGCACCCAGGGTCTCGAGCAGCGCCCCCGGCGCTTCGTCGTCGCTGAGCACGAAGCGCACCTGGCCCTTCGCCTGCACCGCCTTGGCGAACGGGCAGAGGTTGAGCCCGATCACCGCGCGCTCCAGCCACAGGCGGGTCGCGGCGATCGGGTCGCCCTGCAGTGGCATGCCGGCGTTCAGTTGCACACCGACTGGTAGATGCACGCCGCCCATTCGGGATGGTCCACGAACGGGTTGCGGTTGCCCTGGTAACTCTGCACGGCATCGTTGCGTAGCCGTTCGGCATCGTCCACCGGATCCTCCTGGTTCCATTGCAGCAGCACGGACAATAGACCCATGTAGGCCACCGATGCATTGCCGCCGGTCGGCGCGACCAGCGCGGCGTTGTCGGTGAGCCGCAGGTCGGGTTCGGCGGTGCCGGTCACCGGGTTGTTGCCGCCTTCGTAGCGCACGTCCATGTACAGGACCGCGCGGGCCACGTTGCCCTTCATGCCGCGCCACGCCTGCCACACCGTGCCGTTGCTCCAGTTGGAGTTGCCGGGGAAGGTGCCGCTGCCGCCGCCGCGGCCGTCGTTGGCGATGGTCGGGTACTCGGTGCACGACGCGTTGCAGTTGCCGTAGGGCAGGTTGCCGCGGTCGGCGTTGTAGGCGATGTCCGCGGCCATCAGCATGTGCAGGTCGGTGTACGGGAAGTTGGTCGGGCCGTCGTCGGGGAAGCCGAGCGAATTGGGCCAGGTGTGCTCGCGATTGTAGGCGTCGTTGCCACCCGCGGCCTTCGGGTACGACGCGTTCCTGTAGATGTCGATGACGTCGGCGGGATTGGCCGGATCCTCGTCGGCGAATGCGAGCACGTCCCACGTGTCCGTGGTCGAAGCGGTGTACGGGATCTTCGCCTGTCCATCGATCAGCGCATGCAGGCCGGCGCGCAGCGCAGCGGCGTTGGTCGTGTCGATGCCGTCGTAGTAGGTGCCGGCATCACCGGTGCCACCACCGCCACCACCACCCGAAGGCGGGGTGAAACCCGCGGTGAGGCTGGCACCCGAGAAGCTGGTGTATGCGCGCAGCATCACGTACCAGGTGCCCGCCTGCGGAGCGGCGACGTCGCAGCTTTCGCTGTTGCCGTAGAGATAGGGCCTGCAGTCGTACACCGATGTCGTCGGCGCGGCGCCGAAGCGCACGTACAGGTCGGCGTCGCCGGTGCCGCCCGCGGAGGCGACGTGCAGGTTGGTGGCGCCCGCGGGCACCGACAGCGTGTAGGCGACGCTGCTGCCGGTCGAGGCCGACAGGCCCGTCACCGGCACGCCGTTCTGGAGGACGTTGCCTCCACCGCCGCCGCCTCCGCCTCCGTCTCCGCCAGAAGGCGACTGTCCCGCGTTGCAGGCGCCGAACGAACTGGTGCGCGAAGCCTGCCAGCTGAAGTCGGCGTACTGGCTGCCGCTGCCGGCGAGTTGCAGCGACGTTCCCGCGGCGGTGTTCGCGGATTCCGATTGCGTGATCGCGCTGCTCGCCAGGCCCGCGGCGGGCCCGTTCGTGGCGGTGAACGTGCCTTCGTACGACAGGAACTGCACCACCGCGCCGCTGGCGTCGATGAGCGCCAATCCGTCCGGCGCGCCGTTCTGGATCCCGGTGGCGGCCACCGTCGCGGTTCCGAAGCCGCCGCACTGGTTGGCGACCGTGCCCGAGAGCGAAAGCGTCGCGTAGCGCGTGCCGTCGCTGCCGTTGTAGAGCGCGATGCTCCAGCCGGCGAGGCTGGTTCCCGCGGGCGCGAGCACCTCGATCTTCTCCGAGGTGTCGGTGTTGGCGTTGTCGTAATGCAGTTCGTTGACGAACACGCCGGCGCTTGCACAAGGCGGCAACAGCAGCAACGACGCGCAAGCGATGCGTTGGACGAACAGGTCTGGCAGGCGCATTGGGTTCCCTCCCCGGGCGGATTGCGGACGAATGGGCGGGGCGGCGCGGCGGCCGTCCCTGGCCTTGGGGCCAAGTCTGCCGCGGAATTCATGCAGCAGGGTGACGGCCCGCGCTTTTTTCCGGGGGCTGACGCATCCTAGGGGGATGGAAAACGCTTCCAGTCCCGCCAGGACGCCCGGGCAACGCGCGCGGGCCATCGCGATGATGCTCGCCTGCGTCGGCGTGTTCTCGCTGATGGACGCGGTGCTCAAGACGCTGTCGGCGCACTATCCGCCGTTCGAGGTGGCATCGCTGCGCGGTGCGGCGTCGCTGCCGTTCCTGCTGGCGTGGGCCGCGATGACCACGGGCCTGCGCCCGCTGCTGCGCGCGCGCTGGCCGCTGCACCTGCTGCGCGGCGCGCTTGGCATCCTGATGATGGCGGCGTTCGTGTACGCGCTGCGCACGTTGCCGCTCTCGACCGCGTATTCGATCTTCTTCGTCGCGCCGCTGCTGATCACCGCGTTGTCGGTCCCGTTCCTGCACGAGCACGTCGGGCCGCGGCGCTGGACCGCGATCGCCGTCGGCTTCATCGGCGTGCTCGTGGTGCTGCGTCCCGGCGCGGGCGGTGTCGCCAGCGCGGCCGGCATCGCGGTGCTGCTCGCGGCGTTCGGCTACGCGGTGTCGGCGATCACCGTGCGCGTCCTCGCGCGCACCGATTCGACGCAGGCCATGGTGCTGTGGCTCATGGTGCTGATGGCCGTGGGTGCCGGCGCGCTGGCGATCCCGGACTGGCGCCCGATCCGCGCCGAGCACGCGTGGCTGATCCTCGCGCTCGGCATCGCCGGGTCGCTGGGGCAATACCTGATCACCGAGGCGTTCCGCCTGGGCGAAGCCTCGCTGCTGGCGCCGCTGGAATACACCGCGCTGGTGTGGGGCGTGCTCTGGGACGCGACGCTGTGGGGCGTGCTGCCGGACGGCGCGACCTGGCTGGGCGCGGCGATCATCGTCGCCAGCGGCCTCTACCTCGTGCGCCGGGAGGGTGCGCGCGCGGTCCCCGTGGCGCCGCCGTAGCGCTTCTGGCACGTTTCGCAGAAGAACGCGCGGCGCTGCGCGCGCCCCAGGTGCTTGCGGTAGGTGAGGCGCGTCCCGTCGCGCGGGCAGTGCGTCTTCGTGTGCACCTGGTAGTGCTTCTTCAGCACGAAGGCCTTCTTCCATGCGAGGAAGTCGAAGCTGTACTCGCGTGCCTGCTTCACCAGCTCGGCCAGCTTGCGCGGCGGCAGCGCGCCGACCTCGCTTTCCGGGTGCACGCGGATCCGGAACAGCACTTCGTTCTTGATGATGTTGCCGACGCCCGCGAACAGGTCCTGGTCGAGCAGCGCATCGGCCGCGATGACCTCCGGGCGCGCGCGCAGCTTCTTCCGTGCCTGCGCCGGATCCCATGCGTCGGCCATGACATCGACGCTCCAGTCGTACACCTCGTCGAGCGGCTGCTCGATGAAGCGGACGGAACAGGCGTAGAGGTCGAGTTCCCCGTCGTCGAAGACCAGCCGCACGCGGGGCGCGACGCCATCCCTGGGGTCGTCGATGCGATAGCTGCCGAAGAGCAGGAAGTGGATGCGCAGCGAAAATTCGTCGAACGGCAGCAGGAAATGCTTGCCCCAGCTGCACACGTCAAGCAAACGCAGCCCCTGCATGCGCTGCAGGGGCTGCTTGCTGTTGCCGGAAACTTCCCGGACCACCTGCCCGGCGAACCGGGCGGCCTGTTCCTTCAGGATGACGATCGAGGGGCCTTCGGGCATGCGTGGAGCGGAACATGGTCCCGTTCTACGCGGCGTGATGCGTCCTCGTCAGAAGCGCACGCCGATGCCGGCGCCCACCACGACCGGGTTGAGGTCGGCCTGGCCGACCTTGGCGCCGTCGACTGCGATGTCCGAACCGCCATGCATGTAACGCGCGTCGACACGCGCGAACACGCGCGGAGTGAAGTTGAGGTCCATGCCCACCGTCGCCATCGGCCCCTTCGCGGTGGTCATGCCGATGTGGTTGTCGGCGTACGGGCCGAGGTTGTCCTGGTCTTCGTGGTTGATGTTGTTCTCGAAGTAACCCAGGCCCACGAACGGCCGGACCGTCGCGTCGGGCTGGCGGAAGTGGTATTGCGCGCTCAGCGCGTACGGCTGCGAGTCGACCGTGCCGATCTTGCCGTCGGCGGCGGTCGTGACGCGGTGCTGGAACCTGGTCGCCGCGCCCCAGGCCTCGAGGGAGAAGTTGTCGTTGAGGTTGTAGTTCAGGCCGAGCGTCGCCGCGCCCGAACCGTCGAACTCTGCCTTGCTGCCGGCGATCGTGCCGTCGCCGGTTGGCTCCTGGTGGGCGTACCCGCCGACGACGGAGAAGCGGCTGCCGGCAGCGGTGCCCGCGTCCTGCGCGAAGGCCGGGGCGGCCATGCCGCCGGCGACGATCGCGCCGAGCGCCAGGGCCAGGATCTTGGGGTTGCTTCGAATGGCTTGCATGGGGGACTCCTCGTTATGTCTTGTGCGCCCCTGGGGAGTAGGGCGGCGCCACGGTAACGGGGCGCGCATGAACCTTTTCGCGCATGCAACCTGACTGGGAGCGCCGGAAGCCGCCGTTTTCACGCTGCCTGCGCGCCGCATTGGCGCCGCCTCCGCGCTGGCGGCACAATGGAAGGTCCCGAAACCCCACCGAGGCCCAACCGTCATGCCCGAGCTGAAGGAAGCGCGCGTCCCCGACATCGGCGGCTACGACGACGTGCCGGTGATCGAGGTGCTGGTCGCGGTCGGCGACACGGTCGCCAAGGACCAGGGCCTGGTCACGCTCGAGTCGGACAAGGCGACGATGGAAGTGCCGGCGCCGTTCGCGGGCGTGGTGCGCGAACTGAAGGTCAAGGTGGGCGACGCGGTGTCCGAGGGCAGCGTGGTGGCGATGGTCGAGGCGGCGGACGAAGGCGCGCCGGCCGCGCCGGCCGCGTCCGCCGCGGCCCCGCGCGCGGAACCGGAAGCGCCGAAGCAGGAAACGCGCGCCGCCGAGACCGCGACCAGCGTGCCGCCGGTGGAAGTGCCCGCGCAGGCCGATCGCCTCGTGCAGGCCGAAGCGGCTCGCGCGTCCGCGCCCGCCGCGGCGCCTTCCGCGCCGCCGGTGCGCTTCGACGCCGACGCGGTGATGCCCGGCAAGGTGCCCTACGCCAGCCCTGCGGTGCGCATGTTCGCGCGCGAGCTCGGCGTGGACCTGTCGCGCGTGCAGGGCAGCGAGCGCGGCGGCCGCATCTCGAAGGACGACGTGCAGAAGTTCGTGAAGTCGGCGCTGCAGGGCGGAGCCGGCGCCGGTGCGGTCGCAGGCGGTGGCGGCGGCGGCTTGAACCTGTTGCCGTGGCCGAAGATCGACTTCGCGAAGTTCGGCGAGGTCGAGACGCGAGAGCTCACGCGCATCCAGAAGATTTCCGGCGCGAACCTGTCGCGCAACTGGGCGATGATCCCGCACGTCACCCAGCACGACGATGCCGACATCACCGAGCTCGAGGCGCTGCGCGTCGCGCTCAACGACGAGAACGCCAAGGCCATCGCGAAGGGCGGCGCCGCGAAGCTCACGATGCTCGCCTTCATCATCAAGGCCAGCGTCGCCGCGTTGCAGAAGTATCCGAACTTCAACGCCTCGCTCGACGCCGATGGCGCCCACCTGGTGCTGAAGAAGTATTTCCACGTCGGCTTCGCGGCCGACACGCCGAACGGCCTGGTCGTGCCGGTGATCCGCGATTGCGACCGCAAGGGCGTGATGGAGATCGCCGCCGAATCCGGCGAACTCGCGGCCAAGGCGCGCGAGGGCAAGCTCGGCCCGGCCGAGATGCAGGGCGGCTGCTTCACGATCAGTTCGCTGGGCGGCATCGGCGGCACGGCGTTCACGCCGATCGTCAACGCACCGGAAGTCGCGATCCTCGGCGTATCGAAGTCTTCCATGAAGCCGGTGTGGGATGGCAAGGCGTTCCAGCCGCGCCTCGTGCTGCCGCTGTCGCTGAGCTACGACCATCGCGTGATCGATGGCGCCGCGGCCGCGCGCTTCACCGCCTACCTCGCGCAGCTGCTCGGCGACATGCGCCGGGCGATGCTGTAACCGGGGCGCACGCGCATGGCCAACAAGATCGAAGTGAGGGTTCCCGACATCGGCGGCTACGACGACGTGCCGGTGATCGAACTGCTCGTCGCCGTCGGCGACACGGTGGCGAAGGACCAGGGCCTCGTCACGCTGGAGTCGGACAAGGCGACGATGGAAGTGCCGTCGCCGGCCGCTGGCGTGGTCCGTGAGCTGAAGGTCAAGCTCGGCGACACGGTGGCCGAGGGCAGCGCGATCGCGGTGCTCGAAGCCGAAGGCGCCGCGGAAGCGCCGGCGGCGAAGCCGGCCGCCGCGGCAACCGCTCCTGCGCCAGTCGCATCCGCCCCCGCGCCCGCATCCGCGAAGCCCGCCAGCGCGCCCGCCGCGCAAGCGGCTGCGATTCCGTCGACACCCGCGCCGCAGGCCGCCGCCGGCACCGGCCGCAAGGCCGACATCGAATGCGCGATGGTCGTGATCGGCGCAGGCCCCGGCGGCTACAGCGCCGCGTTCCGCGCCGCCGACCTCGGCCTCGACACCGTGCTCGTCGAGCGCTACGCCGCGCTCGGCGGCGTCTGCCTCAACGTCGGCTGCATTCCGTCGAAGGCGCTGCTGCACGCCGCCGACGTCATCGAGCAGGCCGCGCACGCCAGCGACTACGGCGTCGACTTCGGCAAGCCGGCGATCGCCATCGACAAGCTGCGCGCCTACAAGGACAAGGTCGTCGGCCAGCTCACCAAGGGCATCGCCGGCATGGCGAAGCAGCGCAAGGTGCGCGTGGTGCAGGGCACGGCGAAATTCGTGTCCGCCAACGAACTCGAAATCGCGGCGGAAGACGGCAAGACGCAGCTGCTGCGTTTCGCGCAATGCGTCATCGCCGCCGGCTCGCAGGCGGTGAAACTGCCGATGTTCCCGTGGGACGATGCCCGCGTCCTCGATTCCACCGACGCGCTCGAACTCGCCGACGTGCCGAAGTCGCTGCTCGTCGTCGGCGGCGGCATCATCGGCCTGGAAATGGCGACGGTGTATCGCGCGCTCGGCAGCCAGGTCACCGTGGTCGAGTTCATGGACCAGCTGATGCCCGGCGCCGACGCGGACCTGCTCAAGCCGCTCGCCGACCGCCTGAAGAAGCAGGGCGTCGCCGTGCACCTGAAGACGAAGGTCGTGGCCGCGAAGGCCACGAAGCAGGGCATCGAGTGCACGTTCGAAGGCGCGAGCATGCCCGCTGCGAACACCTGGGACCGCGTCTTGGTCGCCGTCGGCCGCGCGCCGAACGGCGGCAAGCTCGACGCGCAGAAGGCCGGCGTCGCCGTCAGCGAGCGCGGCTTCATCGCGGTCGACGCGCAGATGCGCACCAACGTGCCGCACATCTTCGCCATCGGCGACCT
>CAMLSB010000047.1 GCA_946482565.1 uncultured Lysobacteraceae bacterium
CGTCGAGGCCGGCGTCGTCCGCCGGCGGCGCGGTGTACCAGCGCACCAGCGCATCGAGCACGCGCAAGGCGCCGCGCGTGCCCGCGGCCGGCGCCACCGGCGGTTCGCGCGCGCTTCCGCGCAGCGCGGCGACGCGGTCGCCGTCGCCGATCGCCGACCATGCCGCAAGCGCGCCGGCGCGTGCCGCCTGCACCGACTTGAAGCGCACCCGCGTGCCGAAATACAGCGCGGGCGCGGTGTCGGCGACGAGCAGCGTCAGCCGTTCGCGCTCTGCCTGGAACAGCTTCGTGTGGGCGCGCCCGGTGCGCGCGGTCACGCGCCAGTCGATGTGGCGCGCGTCGTCGCCGCGCGCGTACTCGCGCGATTCGGCGTATTCCATGCCGCGGCCGCGCAATGGCGATTGCGCCTGCCCCGACGCGCCGAAGCGCCCGCGCCGCGCCGGCGAGCGCGCGCGCGCCGCCTCGCGGAGGGCGACCAGTTCGGCGAGCGTCGGGACGATCCCTGCGGCCATGCACGCCTCAGGGCAACGGCACGCGATCCAGCAACGCGGCGACGAGGCGGCCGCCATCCCAGCCTTCGGCCGTCGCTTCGTAGCTGGGCAGGATGCGGTGGCGGAGCACGTCGGGCGCGACCGCACGCACGTCGTCGGGGGTCACGTAGTCGCGGCCGGCGAGCCAGGCGTGGGCACGCGCGCAACGCTCCAGCGCGATCGAACCACGCGGGCTCGCGCCCCAGGCGATGCGCCGGGCGAGGTCGGCGTCGTAGCGCGCGGCATCGCGCGAGGCCAGCACCAGTTCGAGCAGGTAGCGCTCGACCCCGGGGGCGACATGCAGGCCGAGCACCGCGGCGCGCGCGGCGAACACGTCGGCGAGCGGCATCCTGCGCACCGGCGCGGCCTCCGCGCGACCCGAGAGCGCGCGCTCGCGCGCCAGCCGCAGGATCTCGCCTTCCACCTTCGCGTCGGGATAGCCGATGCGTACGTACATCAGGAACCGGTCCAGCTGCGCTTCCGGCAGCGGGAACGTCCCTTCCTGCTCGATCGGGTTCTGCGTCGCCATCACCAGGAACAGGTCGGGCAGCGGATACGTCTGCCGTCCGACCGTCACTTGCCGCTCGCCCATCGCCTCGAGCAGCGCGGACTGCACCTTCGCCGGCGCGCGGTTGATCTCGTCGGCCAGCAGCACTTCGTGGAAGATCGGTCCCGGCTGGAATTCGAAGCGACCGTCCTGCGGCCGCCACACCTCGGTCCCGGTCAGGTCCGAAGGCAGCAGGTCGGGCGTGAACTGCACGCGCGCGAAGCTGCCGTCCAGGCGCGCCGCCAGCGCGCGCACCGCCGTGGTCTTGGCGAGGCCCGGCGCGCCCTCCACGAGCAGGTGGCCATCGGCCAGCAGCGCCACCAGCAGGCGCTCGACCAGCGCCTCCTGGCCGACGATGCCCGCCGACAACGCCGCGCGCAGTTCGCGGAAGGCGTCGTGGAGCCTGGCGGTGTCGTGGCTGGGCGTGTCCATGGGCGTCGGCGCGCTGCGGCGCGGATCGCGCCCGGGTCCATTCTGACCGCCATCGGCGCCGAACGTTCAGTGCCGGAATGCATGAAGGGGCCCGCGGGCCCCTTCATGCATGTCCGTTCCAGCGCGCTGCGCGCCGGCTCCCGCGAGGTTCAGCCGCCCGGACGCTGCGCGACGCGGATGACCTTCGGCGTCACCATGATCAGCAGTTCGGCCTTGCTGTTGGTCTTGTTGCGCTTCTTGAACAGGTTGCCCAGCACCGGCAGGTCGCCCAGGAACGGGACCTTCGACAGCGACTGCTGGTCCTTGAACTCGTACACGCCGCCGATGACCACGGTCTGGCCGTCGCCGACGAGCACCGAGGTCGTCACCTGGCGGGTGGAAATCTGCGGCACCTGGCCCACGCCGGTGTTCACGAAGCCGTTGAGGTCGTCCTTCTGCACGTCCATGTTGAGGAACACGCGTCCGTCGGCGGTGATCGTCGGCGTCACCTTCAGCTGCAGGATGGCGTCCTTGAACTGCACGCTGGGCAGGTTGCCCTGCTGGCCGCCGGTGGTCGTGAGGTAACCGATCTGGTCGCCCTGCTTGATCACCGCTTCCTTCTGGTTGCTGGTGACGATGCGCGGGTTGGAGATGATCTCGCCGCGGCCCTCGGTCTGCATCGCCGACAGCTCGACGTCGAGCAGCTGGCCCGCGTTGAGGATCGACAGGGCGAGCGCGCCGCCGCCGCCGATGGTGTTCGGCAGGTTGGTGATCAGGCCGCGGGTGACGTTGAACGGCGGGCTCAGGTCCTCGCCCGGCGTTCCGGTGAGCTTGTTGATCGCGTTGACGCGGGACTGCGCGTTCGACTGCGACGCCTCGAGGCTGCCGCCGTAGCCGACGGTGCTGATGTCCCCGTCCTTGCCGGAGGCGCCGCTGACGCCGAAGCGCGCGCCCAGTTCGCGGGCGAACGATTCGTTGGCGATGACGATGCGGGCCTCGATGACGACCTGGTCGACCGGCTTGTCGAGTTCCTCGACGAGGCGCTTGACGCCTTCCACGCGTGCCGGGATGTCGATCACCAGCAGCGTGTTGGTGCGCTGGTCGAAGCTGATGCTGCCGCGCGGAGACAGGAAACCGCGGCTCCGGCCGCCCTCGCCGCCGGCGCTGCCGCGGCTGCCTTCGGTCAGCAGCCGCGCGATGTCCTGCGCGCTGCCGTAGCTGATCGGGATGTACTCGGTGACGACCTCGGCGTTGTTCTCGCTGGCCATCCGCGCCGCTTCGACGTCGCGCTCGTACTTGGCGATCTCCGCCTGCGGCGCGACCCACAGCACGTTGCCGTTGCGGCGCTTGTCGAGGCTCTTGGCGCGCAGCACGATGTCGAGCGCCTGGTCCCACGGCACGTCGATCAGGCGCAGCGTCACGCTGCCGCCGACGCTGTCGGACACGACCAGGTTGGCCTTCGCCTCCTCGGCGAGCAGCTGCAGCACCGTGCGCACCGGCACGTCCTGGAAGTTGAAGGTGACGCGCTGGCCGCTGTACGCCGGTTCGGCGCCGCTGGCGGCGGTAGCCGCGCTGCCGGCGGCCGCCGGAGCGGCGGCGACGGCGCGCGGCGCGACCTCGACGATGTAGTCGTTGCCGGTCTGGTACGCCATCGGCGACACCGAGCCGCGCGTGTCGAGCACGATGCGCGTGCCGACGCCGGCACGGGCCGGGGCGATGCGCATCACCGGCGTGGCGAAGTCGCTCACGTCGATGGGCTTCTGCAACTGCGGCGGCAGCGTGGCGTTGGCGATGTCCACCACCAGGCGCGAGCCGGCGGGGTGCAGGTCCGGCATCGCGCCATCGCCGCTGAAGCGGACGATGAGCTGGCCGGCGCCGTTGTCGCCGCGCTTGAAGTCGATCCGCGACACCGTCAACGCGCCGGGAATCGTGCGCGCGGGGTCGACGGCCACGGTCGTGGCGGCCTGGGCGACGGCGGTCAGCGCCTGCGCGGGCAGCGGCGCGGCCTGCAGCCCGCCCAGGGCGGCAAGCAAGCCGGCAGCGAGCCCGGCCGCGATCGCCCGGGTGGGCGTTCGGCGGGCGTTCCGCATGCGATGGGCAATGGTGAAGGTCATCGTCTGTCCCCTCGAATTCATTTTGCTTCCAGCGAAATTGCCGCCGGCCGCTCCAGCCAGCCGCCCGCGCCATCGGGCACGAGTTCGACCAGTTCGATCCTGTCCGCGGACACGCCCGTGACGCGCCCGTCGCTCTGTCCCAGGTACATGCCCGGGTGTACCCGGTAGGTCACCTTGTCGGGCGCGCGCACCAGCGCCTCGAGCCTGGCGCCCTGCCCGATCGTGCCGACCATGTGCAGGCCGTCGAGCGGGAAATCCTCGAGCGGCTGCTTGCGCCGGTTCGGATCCGGGCGCGGGCCGCCGGTGCCGCTCTCCGCGGAGAACGCATTGCTGAACGGGTCGCGCAGCGACTGCGCCGCGTATTCGAAGGTCTCGAACTGCTGCATCACCGGTAGCGGCTCGAGCGCTGGCGCCGGGCGCTTCTTCACCTCGGCGACCCACTTCTGCAGGTTGGAGGCGTCGCCGGGCCCGCTGGTCACGCTGCGGCCGCAGGCGCCGAGCAGCGTCGCGGCGAGCAGCACGAGCGCAGCGGCGGCGGTGCGGCGGGCGAAGGTGCGATGCGCGCGCATGTCAGCGCTTCCCCTTCTTCGGCTTGGCTTTCTTGACCTTCACGCCACCCGGTTCCTTGTCGTCGAGGTAGCGGTAGGTCTTGACCGTACCCGACAGCACCAGCGGGATGTCGCGGCGGATGCCGGCGCGCGTCGGGTATTTCGGGCGCAGCGAGATGTCGTGCATGGTGAGGATCACCACGCGCGGCAACGACGCCACGCCGCTGACGAACGCGCCGAACTGGTGGTAACTGCCGACCATGCGCAGCGCGATGGGCTTCTCGGCGTAGAACTCGCGGGGGACTTCGCGACCCGGGCGGAACAGTTCGCTGGTCAGGCCGGTGGCGAGCGCCGTCTGCGAGATGTCCACGATCAGGTCGGGCATCTCGGTCTTGCTCGGCAGCTGGCGCAGCATCTGCTGCAGCTGCTGTTCCATCTGCGCGAGCTGCAGCTTCAGCGGCTCCAGGTTGGAGGCGCGGCCCTGCTTCTTCTCGAACTCGGCGCGCAGGTCGGTTTCCTGCTTCTCCAGGCCGGTCAGTTCCTCGGTCTTGCCGCGGATGAACAGCCACCAGGCGAGGGCGATGATGACCACCGCGACGATCCCGCAGAAGACGAGCTTGTATTCCCGGGGCCAGGACCCGGTGTTGTTGAAGTTGAGGTCCTTGACGGCCATCTTGCGGCGGCTCATTTCCCGGGCCCTCCATCGTCGGGTGCGGGCGCGGCAGGTTCCGGCTCCGGCGCGGCGCCGGAATCGGCGGGCTGGTCGCCTTCATCCGCGGCCGGCTCGGGGACGCCCGAAGCAGTCGGCTCCGGGGCGGCAGGCTCGGCAACGGCAGGCGCGGCGCCGTCCGCGGCGGGCGCATCGGCGGGGGCAGCCGCGTCCGTCGGCGTCGCGGCCGCTCCGGCTTCGGTGGATGCGGGATCCGGCGCGTCGGGCACGCCATCGCCGTCCTCGTCCTTCGGCGCGTTCGGGTTGGCCAGCATCACCGTCAGCGTGAACACGTACGGCAGGCTGTTGTCGCCCGCGCGCGCCTCGATGATCGACAGCTCCGGCCGCGTCATCCAGCCGGCGCCCTCGAGGCTGCGCATGTAGGTGCTGACCCGCGCGTTCGACTGCGAGCGGCCCTGCAGCGTGAGCTTGTCGCCGGTCTGCTTCACCGAGGTCAGGACCACGCCGTCGGGGATGGTCCGCACCAGCGAATCGAACAGGTGCACCATCTTCGAACGGTTGGCCTGCAGCTGCTCGATCACGGCCTTGCGCGCGAGCAGCCTCGATTTCTTCTCGTCGAGCGACTTGATTTCCTTGATCTGCTTGTCGACCTGCTTGATCTGGTCGCGCAGGTAGTCGTTGCGCTCGTTCTGCCCGGTGATCTGCGAACCGTAATAACTGGAGATCAGGAACGTGATCGCGATCGCGGCGATGACCGCGAACCCGACCATCGTCAGGAACTCCTTCTGGCGGAGCTTGCGCCGCTCCGCGCGCCAGGGCAGCAGGTTGATCCGTGCCATCAGTCGAAGTTCCTGAGCGCCAGGCCGGCGGCGATCATCAGCGACGGCGCGTCCTGGGCGAGCGCCGAAGCCTGCACGCGCGGGCCCAGGGTCATCTGCGCCAGCGGGTTGGCCACCGTGGTCGGGACGCCGAGCTGTTCCTCGACCATCGGCGCGACGCCGGTGGTGGAGGCGGTGCCGCCGGCGAGCACGATCCGGTCGACCCGGTTGAATTCGCTGCCGGCGTAGAAGAACTGCAGCAGGCGGCTGACCTGCTGCACCAGCGCCTCGCGGAACGGCTGCAGCACCTCGTTCCGGTAGCTGTCGGGCAGGCCGCCCTGGCGCTTGGCCAAGCGCGCTTCCTCGAGGTTGAGCCCGTAGCGGCGCATGATCTCGTCGTCGAGCTGCTTGCCGCCGAACACCTGCTCGCGGCTGTAGAGGCTGCGCCCGTCGCGAATCACGTAAAGCGTGGTCATCGTGGCGCCGATGTCGACCAGGGCCACGAGCGAGTCGGCCGGGCCGGCATCGCCGAGCAGGCGGAATGCGTTCTCCATGGCGAAAGTCTCGACATCCATGACCTTCGGGGCCAGGCCGCCCAGCTCGAGCGCGGACGCACGGGTCTCGACGTTCTCGGCGCGCGAGGCGACCAGGAGGACCTGCACCATGTCCTCGTTGCCGGGCATCGGCCCGACCACCTCGAAGTCGAGGTTCACTTCCTCGATCGGATACGGCACGTAGTTGGAGGCCTCGAGCTCGACCTGCGACTCGAGGTCGTCGTCGGTCAGGTCCGCGGGCATCGGGATGAGCTTGGTGATCACCGCCGAACCGCCCACGGCACCCACGGCGTGGCGCGCCTTGCTGCCGCAACGGGCCATGGCGCGCCGGATGGCATCGCCCACGGCCTGCGGCTCGGCGATGTTCTTGTCCACGACCGCGTTCGCGGGCAGGGGCTCGATGGCGTAGTGCTCCACCCGGTAGCGGTCACCCGCCCGGGACAGCTGCAACAGCTTCACGGCCGTCGAGCTGATGTCGACACCGATCCGGGGTGGCTGGCTTTTTGTGATCAGCCCCACAAATTTCCCCTTATTCACGGGCGCTTACGCGCACAACGTGTCCCGGCGCCTTAAATAGCGGAGTTTGGCCCCGGTGGCAACACCCGCGACCCGGCTTCGCGACGGCCGTCGCAGGAGTCGGGGCCGCCCCCACCCCTATACTGGCCCCATTCCGGGCTTCCCCGCCCGGCAAATCAACCCGAGGACCCGCCCCGCCCATGCCGCCGTTCCGCCGCTTGCTGCGCTGGGCCCTCCTGGCCTCCGTAGCCGCCGCCCTGCTGGGCGCCCTCGCCCTGGGCATCGTCTATTACGTCGTCTCCTCGCGCCTTCCGGACGTCCAGTCCCTCCGGCACGTGGAACTCCAGGAGCCCCTCTACGTCCACGCCCGCGATGGCCGCCTCATGGCGGTATTCGGCGAGGCCCGGCGCTATCCCGTGGACATCGCCCGCGTGCCCGAGCAGGTCAAGCAGGCCTTCATCGCGATCGAGGACAACCGCTTCTACCAGCACCACGGCGTCGACTACAAAGGCGTGGCCCGCGCGATCTGGCTGCTCGCCACCACCAACGACAAGCGCGTGCCCGGCGGCTCGACCATCACCCAGCAGGTCGCCAAGCAGTTCTACCTGACTCCGGAATACAGCTTCACCCGCAAGTTCGTGGAGATGATGCTCGCGATGAAGATGGAGCGCGAGCTGACGAAGGACGAGATCTTCCAGCTCTACCTCAACAAGAGCTTCTTCGGCAATCGCGCCTACGGCATCGGCGCGGCGGCCGAGTTCTACTACGGGAAGAAGGTGGACGAACTGTCGCTGGACGAAGCGGCGACGCTGGCGTCGATCCCGAAGTTCCCGTCGAGCGGCAACCCGGTGACCAACCCGCAGCGCGCGCGGATCCGCCGCGACTACGTGCTGCAGCGCATGCGCGAGCTGAAGTTCATCGGCCCGGCCGACGAGCGCGCCGCGCAGGCCGTGCCCATGCATGCCGCGCCGCACGACGTGCCCGTGCAGGTCGACGCACCCTACGTCGCCGAGATGGTGCGGCGGGAGATGGTGGCCCGCTACGGCGAAGACGTGCTGACGCGCGGCTACCACGTCACCACGACCATCGACCCGGTGCTGCAGGACGCGGCGCAGAATGCGGTGCGCGACGGGCTGGTGACCTACGACCACCGCCGCGGCTGGCGCGGCAAGCCGGAGCAGCATTTCGAACTCGTCCCCGGCGAGGATGCCGCGACCGCGGCCGCGCGCCTGCGCGGCATCCCGGCGCAGGGCGGCCTGTTGCCAGCCGTGGTGCTGCGCACCGGCGATGGCACCGCCGATGTCGCGTTCGCGGATGGCAGCACCACGACGCTCGATGCCGCCAGCAGCCGCTGGACGAACAAGGCGCCGTCGGCGCTCGTCGCGCGCGGCGACATGGTGCGGCTGCGCAGCGTCGCCGACCCGAAGCATCCGGAAGCGGCCGCGACCTGGCAGCTCGACCAGTTGCCGACGGCGCAATCGGCGCTGGTCTCGCTGGACAAGGACAATGGCGCGATGCTCGCGCTGGTCGGCGGCTTCAGCTTCGCCGGCAACAAGTTCAACCGCGCCACCCAGGCACGGCGCCAGCCGGGTTCGAGCTTCAAGCCGTTCCTGTACGCGGCGGCGATGGAGCGCGGCTTCAACCCCGCTTCGATCGTTCTCGACGCGCCGGTGGTGTTCAAGGATCGTGTCGGGCACGAATGGCGGCCGCAGAACGATACCGGCGACTTCGCCGGGCCGATGCGGCTGCGCGAGGCGCTGGTGCAGTCGCGCAACCTGGTGTCGGTGCGCCTGCTCGACGCGATCGGCATCGACTATGCGCGCCGCTACATCAGCCATTTCGGCATCGACGAGGACCTGCTGCCGCCGAACCTGTCGATGTCGCTGGGCAGCGCCTCGCTGACGCCGATGATGATCGCGCGCGGCTACGCGACGTTCCCGAACGGCGGCTTCCGCATCACGCCCTGGTTCATCGACGAAGTGCGCGACCGCGACGGGCGCGTGCTGTTCAAGGAAAAGCCGGCGACGGCCTGCCCGGGTTGCGGCGTCGGCAACGTGACGGCTTCGACCGTGCGCGCGTCGAACGTGGTCGCGGGCTTCGACCTGGGTCCCGCCGGTCCGGCGCCGGCCGCGCGCGAGACGTCCGGCGGCGGCGGCGAGGAGGCCGCGCCCGTGGCGCTTCCCCCCGACACCGTGCTCGCACCGCGTGCCATCGACGCGCGCGTCGCCTACCAGCTGGTGTCGATGATGCGCGACGTGGTCAAGCGCGGCACCGGTTTTGCAGCCAAGGTGCTGGGGCGCGACGACGTGGCCGGCAAGACCGGCTCGACCAACGACCATCGCGACGCCTGGTTCTCCGGCTTCGGCGCCAACGTCGTGACCACGGTCTGGGTCGGTCGCGACGACTTCAAGTCGCTCGGTTACCGCGAATACGGCGGCAAGGCCGCGCTGCCGATCTGGATCGAATACATGCGCGTCGCGCTCGAAGGCCGCCCGGTCGCGCCCAACGATCCGCCCGAAGGCATGGTCAAGGTCGCGGTCGCTCCCGGCGGACGCCTGCTGCCCGCCGGAAGCGCGGGCATCGTCGAGTGGGTCAAGGCCGAGGACCTCGACAAGATGCAGGCGGAGGCCGACTCCGTCCAGGACCAGCAGGACCTCCAGGACGAGGCGGCGTTCGACATCTTCTGAGGGATGCCGCATCCGGCGCGCGCGGCGGTCGCGCGCGCGCGGCCGGACTGGGTTAGAGTCGAGCCGGGTTCGACCGCAGGAGCGCGCGCCATGCCACACGCCCACGCCCGCCGCCACGCGCAGGAACATGCGCAGACCCGGACCCGCGAACGCCGTCACCGCCTCGCCCACGAAGCCGCGCGGCTGATGGCTGAGAGCGGCATCCGCGACTACCACCTGGCCAAGCTCAAGGCCGCCGAACGCCTGGGCATCCACGACGACGCCTCGCTGCCGCGCAACCGCGAGATCGAGGACGCGTTGCGCGAATACCAGCGCCTGTTCGCCGGCGACGCGCACGCCGCCGGCCTGCAGGCACGGCGCGAAGCGGCGCTGCGCGCGCTCGAATTCCTCGCTCCGTTCGACCCGCGCCTGGTCGGCAGCGTGCTGGACGGCACCGCGGACGCCAACGCCGCCGTCGCCCTGCACCTCCACGCCGAGGATGCGGACGCGGTGCCGCGCTTCCTCGGGGAGCACGGCATCCCCGCGGAAGCGCGCACGCGCCGGCTGCGCCTGGATCCGGAGCGCGTGTTCGATGCGCCGGTGTGGTTGTTTTCGGCGGAAGAGTTCACCTTCGACCTGACGGTACTGCCAGCGCAGGTGCTGCGGCAGGCGCCGCTGTCGGGTGTCGACGAGAAGCCGATGCGGCGCGCATCCGCGTCGCAGCTGCGCGCGCTCCTCGCGGCCGACGAGATCTCCGCCTACGAATCCCGCTAAAAGCCCTGGCTTCGGGGCTGGGCGGTGGAAGCGTGCAGGGACTTCCGGGGGACGCCGTGAATACGTCCCTGTAGGCTCTTCGGCGCCATCCATGGCGCCGACGCCCCCGGAACTCCCTGCACGCTTCCACCGCCCCGCACGCCGCCGCTTTTCGCTCTTACTAGAAGCGGGGGAGACGCGCTTGGGGTAGGCGGCGTGACGGCGTGTGTGTGGGCCGAGCGGGCCATGGATGGCCCGCGCCCGCGGAGTGAGTCCTGGATGACTCGTCGACGCGGCGGACCACACACACGTCGTCGCGTCGCCCAGCCCCGAAGGGGAATTGCATTCGTGCCGAAGCCGGGATCAATGCACGAAAAAGCCGGCGCGAGGCCGGCTTCTTCGATGCTGCGGATGCGCGGGGCGTCAGCGCTTCGCGGAGGGGATGTAGTCGCGGGCGGCGTGGCCGGTGTAGATCTGGCGCGGACGGCCGATCTTGGCTTCCGGATCTTCCTGCTGCTCCAGCCAGTGCGCCACCCAGCCCGCGGTGCGCGCGATCGCGAACATCACGGTGAACATCTCGGTCGGGATGCCGAGCGCCTTGTAGATGATGCCGGAGTAGAAGTCGACGTTCGGATAGAGCTTGCGCTGGATGAAGTACTCGTCGTTCAGCGCGGCCTCCTCCAGCTTCATCGCCACGTCGAGCATCGGATCGTTGACGCCGAGATCGGCCAGTACTTCGTGGCACATCTCGCGGATGATCTTCGCGCGCGGGTCGAAGTTCTTGTAGACGCGGTGGCCGAAGCCCATCAGGCGGAAGCCCGACTCCTTGTCCTTGGCCTTGTCGACGGCGGACTGCACGTGCTTCGCGTCGCCGATCTCGGCGAGCATCTTCAGCACCGCCTCGTTCGCGCCGCCGTGCGCGGGGCCCCACAGCGCGGCCACGCCAGCGGCCACGCAGGCGTACGGGTTGGCGCCGGTCGAGCCGACCAGGCGCACGGTCGAGGTCGACGCGTTCTGCTCGTGGTCGGCGTGCAGGATGAACAGCAGGTCGAGCGCGCGCGCGGCGACCGGCTTGAGCACCAGCGGCTCGCTCGGCACCTCGAACATCATGTGCAGGAAGCGATCGACGTACTCGAGGTTGTTGCGCGGATAGCGCAGCGGCCAGCCGATCGAGTGGCGATAGCAGGCGGCGGCGATCGTCGGCACCTTCGCGATCAAACGGATCGCGGCCAGGCGGCGCTGCTCCGGATCCTCGAGGTCGAGCGTGTTGTGGTAGAAGCTGGCCATCGAGCCGAGCATGCCGACGGCCATCGCCATCGGGTGCGCATCGTGGCGGAAGCCGCCGAGGAAGCTCTTGAAGGCCTCGTGCATCATCGTGTGATGCGTGACTTCGTTGTCGAACTTCGAGAACTCGGCCGGTGACGGCAGCTCGCCGTTCATCAGCAGGTAGGCGACCTCGAGGAAGCTCGACTGCTTGGCGAGCTGCTCGATCGGGTAGCCGCGGTACAGCAGCACGCCGGCGTCGCCGTCGATGTAGGTGATCGCGGACTTGCAGGCGGCAGTGGCGGTGAAGCCCGGGTCGTAGGTGAAGCAGCCGGTTTCCTTCGGCAGCCTGGCGATGTCGATGCACGGGTTGCCGAGCGTGCCGGACTGCACCGGCAGGACCACGGACTTGTCGGCTGCGGCCAGGGTGACCTGGTCGAGGGAAGGCTTGGCGGACACGGTTGTCGCTCCTCGATGCGACGCGCCGGGCTTCGATCGCCGACGCGCAAGGGGGTCATCGGAAAGCGGGCATTATCGCAGAAAACGAAAACGGCCGCCCCGGGGGCGGCCGTCCTGGCGCGACGCTTCGCGGCGCCGGCAGCGCTTACTTGGCGTAGCGCTTCTTGAACTTGTCGATGCGGCCGCTCGTATCCATG
>CAMLSB010000048.1 GCA_946482565.1 uncultured Lysobacteraceae bacterium
TCGTTGAGCAGGTAGCGCACCGGGAAGTTGTCGGCGCCGTCGACGACCACGTCCACGCCTTCGAGCAGGCGCTCGACGTTGCCGCTGTCGACGCGTTCGGCGATCGCTTCGACGCGCACGCGCGGATTGAGCGCCGCAAGCGTCGCGGCGGCGGACGCGACCTTCGGCATGCCGATGCGGTCCTCGGCGTGGAGCACCTGGCGCTGCAGGTTGCTGCGCTCGACCACGTCGTCGTCGGCGATGCGCAGCGTGCCGACGCCCGCGGCCGCGAGGTACAGCGCGGCGGGCGAACCGAGGCCGCCCGCGCCGAGCAGCAACATCGTCGTCTTCGCCAGCCGCTGCTGCCCTTCGAGTCCGACTTCCGGCAAGCGCAGGTGGCGCGAATAACGGTCGAGGAAATCGTCGTCGGCATCGGCGCGCGTCATCGGCAGGCCGGCGTCGGCCCAGGCCGTGGTGCCGCCGGCCACCGAGGCGATGTTGCGATAGCCGCGCGCCTGCAACGCTTGCGCCGCCAGCATCGAACGGCGGCCGCCCTGGCAGATCAGCAGGATCTCGGTGCCGGCGCCGGCTGGCGGCAGGAACGCGCCGGGCTCGGCTTCCAGCGCTTCGCGCGCCGCGCCCAGCGCGCCTTCGGCCATGCCGAGCGCGCGCGCGTGCGCGGCGCGCACGTCGACCAGCAATGCGCCGGCGCGCTGCCGCGCGTGCGCGGTGGCCGCATCGACTTCGGGAACCTGCCGGGCCTGGGGATCCATGCCCCGATTATCCGCGTTCCGCATACGGGAGTACGTCCACCGGCGCGCCCGCCGGATAGTCGTGCGCGCCCTCGGCCAGCATGATGAGCACGTCCGAATCGGCCGCCGCGCGCATGCGGTGCGAACCGTCGGCGGGGTTCGGCTCGACCTCCAGGCGGCCATCATCGGCCTGGTGCAGGCGCCCGCGCAGGAATTCCAGGCGGTCGTGCGCCTTGCGCCAGGGCGCCGCAAGCCGCGCCCGCCAGCGCGGCCTCGGCATCGCCCTGCCCTGCAGGCGGTCGAGCAGCGGACGGGCAAGCGCGAGGTAGGTCGCGAGCACCGACACCGGATTGCCGGGCAGGCAAAGGAACAGCGCGTCGCCGAGCGTTCCGCCGCCGGCGAACAACACGGGCATCCCGGGCCGCATCCGCACCTTCCAGAAGTGCACGTCGCCCTGCGCCTGCAGCAGCGCCGGAAGATGGTCCTTCTCGCCCGCCGACACGGCGCCGCAGGTCAGCACGACGTCGAAGGCGTGGCCTGCATGGACGAGCGCGGACTCGATCCGCGCGGGATCATCCGGCAGCGTGGGCCACGCCACCGGGTCCAGGCCGTCGGCGCGCAACAGGCCCATCAGCTGCTCGCGGTTGGAGTTGTAGAGCTGCCCGGGCGCGAGCGGCATGCCCGGTTCGACCAGTTCGTCGCCGGTGGTGAACACCGCCACCGTCGGCCTGCGCGCGACCTCGAGTTCCGCCAACCCCTGCGATGCGGCCAGCGCGAGGCGGGAGGGCGAAAGCGGCACGCCAGCCGCGAGCACCGTATCGCCGACGCGCGTGTCCTCGCCGGCGCGGCGGACATGCTGGCCGGGTGACGGCGGCA
Organism: uncultured Lysobacteraceae bacterium; assembly: GCA_946482565.1. The sequence goes on from CAMLSB010000048.1 coordinate 1,608, forward strand.
CGAGGATGGCGACGATGTCGCCTCGCCCTGGAGCGACGGCATGCTCCCCGGAGGCGTGCTCGAAGCCGGCCGGCTCGATTCGCGTGTTTTCCTTCATCACCACCGTGTCGGCGCCCGCGGGCAGCGGCGCGCCGGTCGTGATGCGCACGCACTCGCCCGCGCCTACGGCGAGATCCAGGGCGCGGCCCGCGAACTGCTCGCCCACCAGGCGTAGCGTCGTGCCTTCGCCATGCAGGTCGGCGTGGCGCAGCGCGAAGCCGTCCATCGCCGAGTTGTCGAACGGTGGCTGCGCGACCCCGGCCACCAGGTCGCGGGCGAGGATCGCGCCGTGCGCGCGATGCAACGCGACCCGCTCCACCGGCATGCGCCTCGCATCCGCGACACGCTCGATGATCGCGAGCGCTTCCTCGAAGGCGATGCGGGTCGGGAACGGGAAGTCCTGCGGCATGCGTCGGTGTCCGGGATCAGTGGCAGGGATCAGGGCGCGATGCCCGCGGCGGCGAGGTCGCCGGGCGTGTTGAGGTTGCCGAAGCGCGCGCCGGCGAAGCGCACGCGCGCCATGCCCAGGCGCGACTGCAAGGCATGGACCGCATGATCGCCCGAGGCCAGCGCCGGCGCCAACGCCGCGCGCAGGGCCGCGACGCGCCACAGCGCAACCAGCGGCTGCGGGCCGTCGTCGTCCTCGGCCCAGGCGCCCGTCTCGCCTGCAGCGCGCAAGTTGCGCAGCAGGCGGTCGTCGATCGCGACCAGGTCCACGGGCAAGGTGAGCAGCCACGGCGTGGCGCAAGCCGCCGCCAGCGCGTCGAGGCCACCCAGCGGCCCGGCGTCGGCGACGCGGTCGCCGACCACCGGCAATCCATGCGCCGCGTAACGCCCGGAACCGGAGTTCGCGCCGACAAGGACGGCGTCGGTGTGCGGCGCGAAGCGTCGCGCCAGCGCGACGACGAGCGGCGTGCCGTCGCGTTCCAGCCAGGCCTTGTCGCGGCCGCCCAGGCGGGTGGCGCCGCCGCCGGCGAGGATGCCCAGCGTCGTGCCCGCGACGGCGTTCACTTGCCGCGCTTGGCGTGCCGGATCAGGCGCTTCTTCTTCGCCACCTGGCGTCCGGTAAGGACGTTCTTCTTGTCCTTGTACGGGTTGTCGCCTTCCTTGAACACGAAGCGCACCGGCGTGCCCACCAGCTTGAAGCGCTTGCGGAAATAGTTCTCGAGGTAGCGCCGGTACGATTCCGGCAACGCGGACAGGCGGTTGCCGTGCACGACGAACGTCGGCGGATTCTCGCCGCCCGGATGCGCGAAGCGCAGCTTCGGCGCATGGCCGCGCACGACCGGCGGCGGATGCGCCTCGATCGCGGTCTCGAGCGTCCTGGTCACCTCGGAGGTGCCGAAGCTGCGCGTCGCCGAAGCGTGCGCGCGATGCACGGCACGGAACAGTTCGCGCAAGCCGGAACCATGCAGCGCGGAGATCCGCACCGACTCGGCCCATTCCACGAACGAAAGCTTGCGGGCCAGCAGCGATTCGGTCTGCCGGCGCTGGTAGTCGCTCTGCCCGTCCCACTTGTTGACGGCCACGACCAGCGCGCGCCCCGCGTCGAGCACGGCGCCGAGCACGCTCGCATCCTGTTCGGTCACGCCTTCGCCGGCGTCGAGCATGATCACCGCGACCTGGCACTGCTCGATGGCCTGCAGCGTCTTCACGATCGAGAACTTCTCGACGACCTCTTCCACCTTCGACTTGCGGCGCAGGCCGGCGGTGTCCACCAGCCGGTACTTGCGGCCGTCGCGCTCGATGTCGGCGGCGATCGAATCGCGGGTCGTGCCCGGCACGTCGGAGGCGATCATCCGCTCCTCGCCGAGGATGCGGTTGACCAGCGTCGACTTGCCGACGTTCGGGCGGCCGACGAAGGCGATGCGGATGCGGTCGGGATCGTTGTCCGGGACCTCGGCGTCGCCGCTGTCCGGCAGCGCCGCCTGCACGCGCTGCAGCAGCTCGTCGATGCCCTGCCGGTGCGCGGCGGAAATGCCGATGACGTCGCGGAAGCCGTAGCGCGCGAATTCGTTGCGCGCGGCCTGCGCGTCGAGGCCGTCGACCTTGTTGACGACCAGGAACACCTGCCGCGCCGACCGCCGCAGCCACGCGAGGATCTCGTCGTCGAGCGACGACGCGCCTTCGCGCCCGTCGACGATGAACAGGATCAGGTCGGCTTCCTCGGCGGCGGCGCGCGACTGGCGCGCGGTGGCGCCGGCCAGCCCCTCCTCGATCCCGGCGATGCCGCCGGTGTCCACGACCACGAACGGCCGCGCCTCGTCGAGGCGGCAGACGCCGTAGTTGCGATCGCGGGTGACGCCCGGCGCATCGTGCACCAGGGCATCGCGGGTGCGCGTCAGCGCATTGAACAGCGTCGACTTGCCGACGTTCGGGCGGCCGACAAGGGCGACGAGGGGGAGCATGTCGAGGTCAGGGCGAAATGCGCCAGGCGCTCAGTTCGCCGCCCGTGCCTTCGACGACCAGCAGGCCGTCGGCGACCACGGGACGGCCGCGGATCGGATCGCTGCCGGCGCGCGCGCGCGCGGCGAACGCGCCGTCCTGCAGGCGCATCCAGTGCAGGTAGCCTTCGATGTCGCCCACGACCGCGTAGTTGCCCTGCACCGCCACCGCGCTCAGGTTGCGGCGCGCGAGCGCGGGCTGCTGCCAGAGCGCGCTGCCGTCGGCCTTGGCGAGCGCCCAGACCGTGCCGTGCGGATCGCTGACCAGCACGCTGTCGGGCGCTACCGCCACGGCGCCCTGGCCGCCGGCATCGTGCGACCACATCGGGCGGCCGCTGGGGCCATCGATCGCGAGCGTCTGGCCCTTGAAGCTGGTGACGTAGAGCGTGGTGTCGTCGAGCACCGGCGTGCCGTCGACGTCCGACATGCGGTCGAGCTCGCTGCGGCCTTCGCCCGGCGAGACCACCTGTTCCCACAACAGCCGGCCGGTCGCGAGCGCGATGGCGGAAAGCGTGCCGTCGTCGTTGCCGATGAACACGGCGCCCGGAACGAGCAGCGGCGAACTGTTGCCGCGCACGGTCAGCGCCGGCGTCTCCTTCGTCCAGAACCAGCGGCGGTCACCGTTCGAGGCGTCGAACGCAGTGACGCGGCCGTCGATCGAACGCACCAGCACCGTGCCCTGCCCGATCGCGGGCGCGGCAAGCACTTCGGTGCCGACCTTGGCCTTCCACTTCATCTCGCCGGTGGCGGCGTCGAGCGCGAGCACGTCGCCTTCCAGCCCGCCGACCACGAGCAGGCCGTCGCCCACGCCGGGGCTGCTGGAAATGCCGAGGCGCTGCGCTTCCGAGTCCTTGTCCTTCTTTTCCTTCTTGTCTTCATGGAACCAGACCTTCTTGCCGGTCTGCAGGTCCCACGCGCCGACGCCTTCGCTGCCGGCGGCATAGACGCGGCCGTCGGCGACGGTCGGACCCTGGCGCGCGCCGAGATGGCCTTCGCCATCGCCCACGGACGTCGACCACACGCGCTCGGCCTTGGCGGTCGGCGTGAACTCGGTCAGCTCCGCCGGCTTGAGCGCCAGCGCCTTCTTGGTGGTGAACAGGTGCTTCACCGAGCTGCAGCCGGCCAGCGCGACCACGCCGGCGAGCAGCAGGACGAACCCGGCGCGCGCGCGCGCGTTGCGAACCTCGTGCGTGCGGGCCATCAGCCGCGCGCTCCGTCGTTCGGCGGCGTGCCGCCTGCATCGGTGAGCTTGATCTCGACCAGGTTGCGCAGCGGCGAACCGACCGCAAGGCCGGACAGCGCCTGCCCATAAGCGGTGCGTGCTTCAGGCAGCTGGCCCAGCGCGACGTAGGCGTCGCCACGGATCGCGGCGGCCATCGGCGCGTCCTTGTCGCTGGCGAGCATCGCCATCGCGTCCTTCGGCTTGCCCGCATCGAGCAGCAGGCGCGCGAGGCGCTGGCGGACCACGCCGGCAAGCTCGGGATCGCTTGCCTTGACCGCGCGCAGCGTGGCGATCGCGTCGTCGCGCTTGCCGGCCTCGAGCTGCGAGCTCGCCATCGCGAGCGCGCCCAGGGTCGCGTACGCGCCGCTCGGCAAAGCCGCCAGGTGCGGGCGCGCGACGTCGGGCTTCTTCGCCTGCAGCGCATCGATCGCGGCCTGGTAATCGTCGCCGGCCTGCAACTGCTTGTGCGAACGCTGCTGCGTCCACCACTGCCAGCCGAGGATCAGCGCCAGGCCCAGCAGGATTCCGGTCAGGAGGCCGCCGCCGTTCTCGCGCAGCCAGCCGCGGACGCGTTCGCCCTGTTCGTGTTCGTCGAGAAGATCGTCGATTGCCATGCAGCCGCCATTGGGGGGTAGGACGGGACTCGCGGCCGCGAGTCGTCAGTCGGCGGCAGGCGCGAGGGAACCGTCAGAGGATACCGTAAAGCGCGCGACGTTCGCGCGGAGATAGGGCGCCAGGTCGGCCTCGCGGCCGCGGCTGCTGACGCGTACCGCGCCCGCATTGCCGAGCACCACGGCCCCGACCTCGCCCGCCGCGTAGCTGCGGCGGTCGCCGGCATGCATCAGGGCCTGCTCGACGAGCTGGCCGTCCGGAGCGATCACCTGCGCCCAGCTGTCGCCCTCGAACTGCAGCGCCAGGGCGGGTCCCTCGCGGGGCGGCAACGCGGCGATCGAGGCGACCAGCGGATGCGGGCCGTCGCCGGCCGTGCCCGACGCGGCCTGGCGGACCGGCAGGCGGCGGGTCGCGGCGTGGACCGGATGCGACGACGCAGGCGCGTCGAGCGGCGCGGCATCGCCGGCGGCGAGATCCATTTGCGGCCGCGTCGCGAGCCACACCGGGATCGCGATCGCGACGGTCATGACGATGTACACCGCACGACGCGCGGCATGCTCGGCGAAGCGCTGCAGCGGTGAGGTGTAGGTGCGCGGCACCAGGACGGGCGGCTCGACGACGGAGACGCCGGCGGCGGCTTCGACCGGCGTCGCGTCGATGCCGAGCAGGCGCGCGTAGCTGCGCAGCTGGCCGCGCACGAACACCGGCGCGCCAAGGCGCGACCAGTCTTCGGCTTCCAGGGACTGCACGACCCGCAGCGGCATCTTCAGGCGCGAGGAGACCTCGGCCAGGGTCAGGCCCGCTGCCTCGCGCGCATCGCGCAGGCGACGGCCGACCCCCTCATGGGGATGCCCGGCGTGCAGGGCGCCGGATTCGTGGGTGTTCTCGATCATGGCTGACTCTCACCCCCCCGGGGAGCCTGCTGCGATTGAGGGAATTCGTCCCTCATCCGTTGAACATAGCGGGCGGACGCGGCTGCGTCGCCGAGTTTCTGCTCGATTTGTGACGCCAGTTGCAGGACTTCGGGCGTTGCCGCCGCGGCCGACAGTCGCCGTTCGGAAAACGCGCGGGCCTGCAGGTAGTCGCCGGCGCCGTATTCGAGGCGCGCCATCCCGGCGAGCGCGGTGGCTTCGCGCGGGTCCAGCGCGAGCGCATTGCGCAGGTCGCGCTCCGCGCGGGCCGCCTGCCCGGCCCGCAACCCGCAGGTACCGGCATTGGCGAGCGCCGCGGCCGGTGTCCGGTAGCCGCGGTCGGCCAGGGCCCGGTCGAAGTACGGCAGCGACTCGGCGGGCTTGCCGGCACCGCACAGCCATGCGCCGTAGTTGTTGAGCGTGGTGCCTTCGTTCGGCGCGAGCTTCGCCGCGGCGGCGTAGTGCTCGCCGGCCTGCCCGGCCTGTCCCTGGCGTTCGGCGACGATCGCGAGGACGGTGTGCGCGGCCGCCAGCGAGCGATCGCCCTCCAGCGCCTTCTGCGCAAGCTGCGTCGCCTGGGCGAGGTCGCCGCCGCGCAGCGCTTCGGCCGCGGCGGACGCGCGCTCGCGCGCCAGCAGGCGCCTGGCTTCGCCCTTGTCCTCGCGCACGTCGTAATCGGGCGCGACCTGCGTGTAGCTGTTGCGGTCGGTGCTCGGCTTGATGAACGTCAGGCGCGAGCAGCCGGCGAGCGTGGCCGCGACGGCGGCGCACGCGAGGGTCGCGCGCAGCATCGCGCGCATCGCGGCGGCACGCCCGGCCGGAAGCCTCATGGCCCCCCGCCCTGCAGCAGGCTGCGCTTGAAATCCGCCTGGCGACGCGTGCGATCCATCACCTGGCCCTTGAGCTGGCCGCAGGCCGCATCGATGTCGTCGCCGCGGGTGCGGCGCACCGGCGCGATCATGCCGGCATTGTTGAGCTGCTTCTGGAACGCGCGGATCGCGTCGTCGCCCGGGCGCTCGTAGCGCGTGCCGGGGAACGGATTGAACGGAATGAGGTTGACCTTGGCCGCGTCCTTCATCTGCACGCGGCGGTCGAATTCGCGCATCAGCTGCACCAGGCCGCGCGCATGCTCGGGCTGGTCGTTGACGCCCTTCATCAGCGTGTATTCGAAGGTGACGGACTCGCCCTTCTTGCGCAACGCGTAGCGCACGCAGGCGTCCATCAGCTCGGCGATCGGGTATTTCCTGTTGAGCGGCACCAGCGTGTCGCGCAGCTCGTCGAACGGCGCGTGCAGCGACACCGCGAGCGAGACGTCGCTCTCGGCGGCGAGGCGGTCGATCATCGGCACCATGCCGGCGGTCGACAACGTCACGCGCTTGTTGGCCAGGCCGTAGCCGAGGTCGTCGCGCATGATGCTCATCGCGCGCACGACGTTGTCGAAGTTGGCGAGCGGTTCGCCCATGCCCATCATCACCACGTTGGTGAGGCGGCGCTGCTGGTGCGGGACGTTGCCGAGATGGCGCGCGGCAACCCAGACCTGGCCGATGATCTCGGCGGTCGACAGGTTGCGGTTGAAGCCCTGGGTGGCGGTCGAGCAGAACGTGCAGTTGAGCGCGCAGCCCACCTGCGACGACACGCACAGCGTGCCGCGCCCCTTGTCGGGGATGTAGACCGTCTCGATCGCGTTCTTGGGGTCCATCCCCAGCAGCCACTTGTGCGTGCCGTCGGTGGACGCCTTGTCGTACATGACCGTCGGCGCGTGCACCACCGCGCGCTCCTCGAGCTTGGCGCGCAGCGCCTTGCCGAGGTCGGTCATGTCGTTGAAATCGGTGGCGTAACGGTGATGGATCCACTTCATCACCTGCTGGGCGCGGAACTTCTTCTCGCCCAGGCCTTCCTCGAAGAAGCGCTCCAGGCCGGCGCGGTCGAGGTCGAAGATGTTGGTGCGGCCGTCCGCGGCTTTCGACGCGGACGACGCGCTCGCCGCGGCTGGCGCGGCGTTGGCGGAGCCAGACGCACGCGCCGCGGCCGTGCCCGGCGCCGCGGCTGCGGCGTCGGGGACGACTTCGATCGCGATGTCGCGCGTCCGGTCCATCATCGGCTCAGCGGGCGTAGACGTCGGTCGCCGGGAAGAAGTACGCGATCTCGATCGCGGCGTTCTCCAGCGAGTCGGAACCGTGCACGGCGTTGGCGTCGATCGAGTCGGCGAAATCGGCGCGGATGGTGCCGGCCGCGGCGTCCTTCGGGTTGGTCGCGCCCATCAGCTCGCGGTTCTTCAGCACCGCGCCCTCGCCTTCCAGCGCCTGGATCATCACCGGGCCGGAGCTCATGAACTCGACCAGCGCGGCGAAGAACGGGCGTTCGCGGTGGACGGCGTAGAAGCCTTCGGCTTCCTGCTTCGAGAGGTGCTTCATCTTCGCGGCGACGACCTTCAGGCCGTTCTTCTCGAAACGCGAATAGATTTCGCCGATGACGTTCTTCGCGACGGCATCGGGCTTGACGATCGACAGGGTGCGCTCCAGCGCCATTGGAAAACTCTCCGGATAGGCGGGCGGCCGATCCCCATCCCCGATGGGGTCGAGCGCCCGAGGATAACAGAAAAACCCGCGTGGGAACGCGGGTTTAGCCGACATGGCTACGGTAATTCTAACGCATCCAGCCGCAACTGGGCGGAACCGAGCGCACGGGATTCGGCGACTGGACAGGACGCGTTGACGCACCGGGCTGCCGGGGCTAGGATCAAACAATCGTTTGATTCATGGCCGGGGCACGATCCGTGGCGACCACCACCTTCTCCACCAAGGACCGCATCCTCGGCGCCGCCGAGGAACTCTTCGCCCAGCACGGCTTCGCGGGCACCTCCCTGCGCCAGGTGACCAGCCGCGCGGACGTGAACATCGCCGCGGTCAACTACCACTTCGGCAGCAAGGAAAACCTCGTCAACGAGGTCTTCCGCCGCCGGATGGACGAGATGAGCGCGCAGCGCGTGGCCCGGCTGGAAGCCGCCATGGCCAACGACGCCTGCGACCTGGAGGCGGTGCTCGCGGCGTTCGTCGAGCCGGCCCTGGCCATGGCCCAGGACCGCCACGGCGGCGGCGCCTTCATCCGCGTCATCGCCCGCGCCTACGCCGAGAAGAACGACAGCCTGCGCAAGTTCCTGTCCGACCAGTACGGCCACGTGCCGCGCGCCTTCGCGCGGGCGATCTCGCGCTGCCTGCCGGACCTGCCCAAGGACCAGCTGTACTGGCGCCTGGACTTCCTGTCCGGCGCGCTGACCTATGCGATGGCCGACTTCGGGATGATCAAGCGCCCGTCGGGTTCGAGCGAGTCCGCCCACCGCGAACGCGCCGCGCGCGAGCTGATCCGCTTCGCTGTCGCCGGCTTTACCTCCTGAGTAAATTCACGTTTTATCAAAGAGATACAAGACATGCCTGAGAAACTGCTTGTCCGACGCGCCGCGGTCCTGGGCGCCGGCGTCATGGGCGCGCAGATCGCGGCCCACCTGACCAATGCGGGCGTGGACACGGTGCTGTTCGACCTGGCCGCGAAGGACGGCGCGCCCGACGGCGTGGTGCTGAAGGCCATCGCGAACCTGGGCAAGCTCTCGCCGGCACCCCTGGCGTCGAAGGCGCTGGCCGAGGCGATCGTGCCCGCGAACTACGAGACCGGCCTTGCCCTGCTCGAAGGCTGCGACCTGGTCATCGAGGCGATCGCCGAACGCATGGACTGGAAGCAGGACCTCTACAGGCGCATCGCCCCGCACGTGCCGGCTCACGCGGTGCTGGCCAGCAACACCTCCGGGCTGGGCATCAATGCGCTGGCCGAAGTGCTTCCCGAGGAGATGCGGCACCGTTTCTGCGGCGTGCACTTCTTCAACCCGCCGCGCTACATGCACCTGGCCGAGCTGATCCCCGCGCGCACGACCGATCCGGCGCTGCTCGACGCGCTCGAAGCCTTCCTCACCAACACGCTGGGCAAGGGCGTGGTCCGCGCCAAGGACACGCCGAACTTCATCGGCAACCGCATCGGCGTGTTCTCGATCCTAGCGACGATGCACCACACCGCGGCCTTCGGTCTCGGCTTCGACACCGTCGACGCGCTGACCGGCCCGGCGATCGGCCGCCCGAAGTCGGCGACCTATCGCACCGCCGACGTCGTCGGCCTCGACACGATGGCGCACGTGATCGGCACGATGGCCGATACCCTGCCCGGCGATCCCTGGCACCGGCATTTCGCCGCGCCGGCATGGCTGCAGGCGCTGGTCGCCAAGGGCGCGCTCGGCCAGAAGACCGGCGCCGGCATCTACACCAAGCGCGGCAAGGACATCCTCGTGCTCGACCTGGGCGCGAAGGACTACCGCGCCAGCGCCGCGGACGTCGCGCCGGAAGTGGCCGCGATGCTCAAGGAAAAGGATCCGGCGAAGAAGTTCGCCGCACTGCGCGCCAGCGGAGATCCGCAGGCGCAATTCCTGTGGGCGGTGTTCCGCGATTTGTTCCACTACAGCGCGTACCACCTCGCCGACATCGCCGAGACCGCGCGCGACGTCGACCTGGCGATCCGCTGGGGTTACGGCTGGTCGCTCGGCCCGTTCGAGACCTGGCAGGCCGCCGGCTGGAAGCAGGTCGCCGACTGGATCGCCGAGGACATCGTCGCCGGCAAGGCCATGGCCGATACGCCGCTGCCGGACTGGGTGTTCGACGGCCGCGACGGCGTGCATGGCGCCGAGGGCAGCTACAGCCCCGGCCGCAACGCGAAGCTGCCCCGCTCCGCCCTGCCCGTCTATCGCCGCCAGCGTTTCCCGGATCCGGTGCTGGGCGAACGCGCCGACCCGGGCGAGACCGTGTTCGAGAACGACGGCGTGCGCGCCTGGCACGACGGCGACGGCGTGCTGGTCGCCTCGTTCCGCACCAAGATGCACACCGTCGACGACCAGGTGATGGCCGGGTTGCAACAGGCCATCGCCATTGCCGAGAACGACTTCCGCGCGATGGTGGTGTGGCAGCCTTCCGAACCGTTTTCCGCGGGCGCCAACCTCGCCGGCGCGCTCGGCCTGCTGCAAGCCGGCGATGTCGCCGGCTTCGAGGCGATGGTCGCCAACTTCCAGGCCACCAGCCAGCGCATCAAGTACGCGCAGGTGCCGGTGGTCGCGGCGGTGCGCGG
>CAMLSB010000049.1 GCA_946482565.1 uncultured Lysobacteraceae bacterium
TCGCAGGGCAGCCCGTGGTACGCGACCGCGCGGCTGTGGGACGACGGCATCATCGATCCGGCCGATACGCGCCGCGTGCTCGGCCTCGGCATCTCCGCGTCGCTGAACGCGGAAATCGCGACGGGCATGCATTTCGGCGTGTTCCGGATGTAGTAGGCTCGGCCGACCGGGGGCTCAGCCCCCATCCAACCCCGCTAGAGGGCAATACGATGGCGATCTTCGACCAGAAAACCGCGCCCAGGAAGGACGCTGCACCGTTCACCCCCGACCTGCCGCCGTTCCGCGAAGCAGGCCAGCCCGCCGCCGCCGACGCGAACCCGGCCGCGATCCCGTCGTCGACGGCGCCGCGCCCGCAGGTCGTCGCGAAGGAATCGCTGATCGCGTCCGACCTCACCATCGAGGGCAAGATCGAAGGCAGCGGCAACGTCCGCATCGCCGGCAAGTTCAAGGGCGACGTCAACGTGCAGGGCGACCTCACCATCGAGCACGGCGCCAAGCTCACCGGCGGCGTGCGCGCGCGGCGCGTGGTGATCGCCGGCGAGCTCGAGGGCAACATCGAGGGCGCGCAGCAGGTCGAGCTGCAGCAGGGCGGCGTGCTGGCCGGCGACGTCAAGTGCGGCACCATGACCGTCGCGTCGGGCGCGCGCATGCGTGGCCAGGCCGACTTCGGCTGGGAAGACAAGGGCAGCGGCAAGGCGGACAGCTTCTCCGCCGCATGAGCACCGTGCGCCCGGGGACGCCGGGCGCCACGCGCGCCTGTCCCCACTGCAAGGCGACGATCCTCGAAAGCGCCAGCGTGTGCCCCGCGTGCCGGGGCCACCTGCGCTACGACGAGGCGTCGGTCCTGCGCGAGAAGAACAAGATCGTGCCGCTCGCCATCGAGGGCACGCTGGTTCCGCCGGCGGGTGAAAGCGCCTACGAGTACGCGATGGTGCTGTCCATCCGCAACGAGCGCGGCGAGGAAGTGAACCGCCAGGTGATCGGCGTCGGCGCGCTCTTCTCCGGCGAGGAGCGCAGCTTCACCCTGCAGGTCGAGATGACCGAAGCCACCGGCGCGAAGGCGCGCCGCAAGCACTGACCCTTCGTAGAGCCGACCCACGGTCGGCTCCGACGCACTCCGCAGAGCCGACCCACGGTCGGCTCCGACGCATCAGCCCGCCCGCACCCGCGCGTTGCGCCCGTTCCAGGCGAAGCCCGCCACCAGCGCGGCCAGCACCAGCAGCTGCGCCACCAGGCCCTGCAGCGTCGGATACATCCCGAGCAGCTCGATGCGAGGCGCCTTCACCAGCGTCAGCGACAGCCACCCGGCTTCCTGCAGTGCGGCCACGCCCTTGCCGGCGAGCACCACCGCGAGTACCGCCATCAGGATCGCGCTGATCGAGAAGAACTTGCCGAACGGCAACTTGCGGCTGAAGCGCAGCATCAGCCAGGCGATCGCCGCGAGCGCGAGCGCCGCGGTCGCCGCGCCGCCGATCACCGCGGCGTGGTTGCCCTGGCTCCACAGCGCCACGTAGAACAGCACCGTCTCGAAGGCTTCGCGGTACACGATCAGGAAGGCGAGCATGAACATGAACCACGCCGAGCCGCGCGAGAGCGCGTTCGTCATGCGTGCCTTGACGTAGCGCTGCCACGCATCGGCCTGGCTCTTGCCGTGCATCCAGATGCCCACCGACACCAGCACCACCGCCGCGACCAGCGACCCCAGGCCTTCGGTCAGCTCACGGCTGGCGCCGCTCACTTCCACCAACCGCGTCGCCACCAGCCAGGTCGCGCCGCCAGCAACCAGCGCGCCGATCCAGCCTGCGTGCACGTACGGCATCGCGTCGGTGCGTTCGGCCTTGCGCAGGAACGCGACCATCGCGATCACCAGCAGCAGCGCTTCGAGTCCTTCGCGCAGCAGGATCGTCAGCGAGCCGACGAATGCCGTCGTGGCGCCCGCGCCCTGCTCTTCCAGCGCGAATCCGGCGCGGTCGTAGAGCGCCTCCGCGGCGGTGACGTGCGCCTGCACGTCGGCGACGCCCGCACCGGCGGCCGCCTTCGCGCGCAACGCGATCATCGCGGTCTCGACTTCGGCCAGCAGCGCCTTGTCGCGCGCGGCCAGCACCGGCTCGACCGGCTCGAAGCCGTCGAGGTAGGCCGACAGGAAGCGGTCGCGGGCGGTGGCGGCATCGCCCGCGGCGTACGCGACCATGCCTTCCTGCAGGCGCGCACGGCCGAGCGCGAGGGTCTTCGCGTTGTCGTTGGCCGCCGCGCCAGCGCTCGCGTTCGCCGCCGGCGTCGCGGCGACCGCATCGGGCTTGCGACGCAGGAACGCGGCGAGATCGTCGGCCTGCGCCTGGTCGAGGCCGGCGACGCTGCCGGGCAGCACATGCACCAGCGCGGCGAGGTCCGGGATCGCGGCGCGCACGTCGGCGCGCTGCAGCCACAGCGCTTCGCCGCTCGCCGCGCGCGCCTGCGGGAACGCGAACTGGCCGACATAGAACGCGAGCGCCCAGCGATCGGACTCCGGCAGGTGCGCGTAGCTCGCCATGGCGGTGCCGGCCAGGCCCTGCTCGATCACCTGCTGCAGCGCGAACACGCTGCGCTGCCGCGCGCGCGTGGCGTTGGTGAAGTCCATCGGCGGCGGATCGAGCACCGCACCAGCCGGACCGTCGCCCGCGCCGGTGGCACCGTGGCACGCGGCGCAATCCTGCTGGTACAGCGCGGCGGCACCCGACAGGTCGGGCACCTGCGACGGCGCCCGCGGCATCGGGTAGGCCTGCAGCAGCGCATCGGCCAGCGCGCGCGCCTGGCGCCGGACGTCGGCCGGCGACGCCTTCGCGTCCACCGCGGCACGCAAGGCCTGCGCCTGCGATGCCAGCGCGGCCCGCCCGGGCTGCTCCGGCAACTGCGCGATGCGCTCGGCGACCGTGCCCGAGAACTCCTTCATCTCCGCGTATTCGATGTCGCTCAGCACCTGGCCGTCGCGGACCGCGCCGGCGTAGTCGACGGCGATGTAGTCGAGCAGCTGCCACACCCGTTGCGCCTGCGGATTCGCCTGCGCGCCGAAGCTGCCGAGCGCAAGGACGGCCGCCAGGACCGGGGACAGCAGCCAGCGGCGCGGAAACGCGGAACCAGTCCAGGACATGGGTGTGCCGGGTGAATGCGGAGCCCGGATTCTACGACAAACGCGAATGGATCGCATTCGCTCCGGGGGCCGCGCTCCCGGTCGGCCGGTATCATTCCGGGACCATGGACGCCCGGATCGACGAATGAAGGCCCCCCTGCTGCTCGACCGCGACGGGCCCGTCGCCCGGCTGCGCCTCGATCGCCCCGAACTGCACAACGCCTTCGACGACGCGCTGATCGCCGGGCTGGTCGACGCGCTGCTCGCGCTGGGCGCCGACCCGGCCGTGCGGGTCGTGGTCCTGGAAGGCGCCGGCGCTTCGTTTTCCGCCGGGGCCGACCTCAACTGGATGCGGCGCATGGCCGCGGCGGGCGAAACCGCCAACCGCGACGACGCGCTCGCCCTCGCCGGCCTCCTGCGCGCGCTGGACGAGCTGCCGAAGCCGACCATCGCCCGCGTCCATGGCGCCGCGTTCGGGGGTGGCGTCGGCCTCGTCGCCGCCTGCGACATCGCCATCGGCGTGCCCGAAGCGAAGTTCGGCCTGACCGAGAGCAAGCTCGGCCTGCTGCCGGCCGTGATCTCGCCCTACGTGGTCGCCGCGATCGGTGCGCGCCAGGCGCGCCGCTGGTTCGCCACCGCCGAGATCTTCGACGCCGCCGAGGCACGGCGCATCGGCCTGCTGCACCAGGTCGTCGCCGCGGACGCGCTCGACGCCGCCGTGCAGCGCCAGGTCGACCTGCTGCTCAAGGCCGGCCCGCGCGCCGCCGCGGATGCCAAGTCGCTGGTGCGCACGGTCCTCGCCAACGACGGTTCGCCGACGTCCCGCGACGAACTCGACGCCGCCAACGCCGAACTCATCGCCGCGCTGCGCGTCTCCCCCGAAGGCCAGGAAGGCATCGCCGCCTTCCTCGAGAAGCGCCCGCCGTCGTGGGTGCAGGGCTGATGTCCGATCAACCGATGTTCGGGAAGGTGCTGATCGCCAATCGTGGCGAGATCGCGTGCCGCGTGATCCGCACGTGCCGGCGGCTCGGCATCCGCACGGTCGCGGTGTATTCGGAAGCCGACGCGGGCGCGCAGCACGTGCGCCTTGCCGACGAGGCGTATCCGATCGGCGGGCCGCGGCCGCAGGATTCGTACCTGCGTGGCGACGCGATCCTCGAAGTCGCGTTGCGCAGCGGCGCGCAGGCGATCCATCCGGGCTACGGCTTCCTCAGCGAGAACGCCGACTTCGCCGACGCGGTGGAAGCGGCCGGCGTCGTGTTCATCGGCCCGAAGGCGGCGTCGATGCGCAGGATGGGCAGCAAGGCCGGCGCCAAGGACCTGATGCAGGCGGCGGGCGTGCCGGTGGTGCCCGGATACACGGGCGAGGACCAGTCGCCGGAGGTGCTGGCGCGCGAGGCCGCGCGGATCGGTTTCCCGCTGATGATCAAGGCCGCACACGGCGGCGGCGGCAAGGGCATGCGCATCGTGCGTTCCGCGGACGAATTCGCGGCGAACCTCGAAAGCTGCCAGCGCGAAGCGGCCAACGCATTCGGCCGCGACCGCGTGCTGCTGGAGCGCTATGTCGAATCGCCCCGGCACATCGAGATCCAGGTGTTCGGCGATGCGCACGGCCACGCGATCCACCTCAACGAGCGCGAGTGCTCGGCGCAACGCCGCTACCAGAAGGTGCTGGAGGAGTCGCCCTCGCCGTTCCTGACGCCGGAGCTGCGCGCGGCGATGGGCGCGGCCGCGGTGCAGGCGGCGCGCGCGATCGACTACGCGAACGCGGGCACGGTGGAGTTCATCGTCGCGCCCTCGGGCGAATTCTTCTTCATGGAGATCAACACGCGGCTGCAGGTCGAGCATCCGGTCACCGAGATGACGACGGGCCTCGACCTGGTGGAATGGCAGCTGCGCGTCGCCGCGGGCGAAGCCTTGCCGCTCGCGCAGACGGGCGTGCCGCAACTGGGCCACGCGATCGAGGTGCGCCTCTACGCCGAGGATCCGGAAGCCGGCTTCCTGCCGGGTTCGGGCAAGCTCGAGCGGCTGCGCCTTCCGGCGGCGTCGGCATCGGTGCGCATCGATTCGAGCGTGGTCGAAGGCGACGTGGTCACGATCTTCTACGACCCGATGATCGCCAAGCTCATCGTGCACGGCGCCGATCGCGACGAAGCCCTGGCGCGGATGCGCGAAGCGCTCGCGCAGTGCGACGTCGCCGGGCCGAAGTCGAACATCGCCTTCCTCGAGCGGCTGGTGCGCCATCCGGCCGTCGTCGGCGGCACGATCGACACGGGCTATCTCGACCGGCACCTCGACGAGTTCGTGCCGCAGGTGGGCGACGCCGTGCCGCGCGATGCGCTGCTCGCCGCCTGCACGGTGCAGTTGCTGCTGCAGGAACGCGCCTGCGCCGCCGCGGCCGCGGCCTCCGGCGATCCTGGTTCGCCCTGGGCGAGCGCCGATGGCTGGCGGCTGGGCCACGCCGGCATGCGCCGGCTCGCCTTCCTGGTGCGCGGGCAGCGCCTCGTCGCGACCGCCCAGGGCAATGCCGGCGAGTACCGCATCACGACGGATGGCGAGGCCCCGGTCACCGTTGCCGGCGCACGACTGGCCGATGGGGTGCTGGATGCGCGTTTTGGCGATTCCGCGCGGCGTTTCCTCGTGCACGCCGACCCCAGCCGCCTCGTCGTGCACGACGGGATCCGCCGCACTCCATTCGCACCCGTACAGGTGTATCGTCCGGACAACGACGCGTCTGCGGTGAAGGACGACCGGGTCCGGGCCCCAATGCCCGGCCGGGTGGTGGTGGTCCGGGTCCGCGAGGGGGACAAGGTCGTGGCGGGACAGGAACTCGTGGTGGTCGAGGCGATGAAGATGGAACTCGCCCTGAAGGCGCCGCGCGACGGCATCGTCGCCGGCGTATGCGCGGCTGCCGGCGACTTCGTCGAGGCCGAGGCCGTCCTGGTGTCGCTGGAGCCTTGACATGCCGATGCCCGCCAGCGTGCGCATCGTGGAAGTCGGCCCGCGCGACGGGCTGCAGAACGAGAAGGCGATCGTTCCCACGCCCGCGAAAGTCGAACTGATCGATCGCCTCTCGGCCGCCGGGCTGCCGTGCATCGAGGCCACCAGCTTCGTCAGCCCGAAGTGGGTGCCGCAACTCGCCGACGCCGCCGAAGTGATGGCCGCGATCGACCGCAAGCCTGGCGTGCGCTACCCGGTGCTGGTGCCGAACCTGCAGGGCTACGAGCGCGCGATCGCCGCCGGCGCGCGCGACATCGCGGTGTTCACCGCCGCGTCCGAAGCGTTCAACCGCCGCAACACCAACGCCGGCATCGATGAATCGCTCGAGCGCTTCGCACCGGTGATGGAACGCGCGCGCGCCGACGGCGTCGCGGTGCGCGGCTACGTGTCCACCGTGCTCGGCTGCCCGTACCAGGGCGAGGTGCCGCTGGCGGACGTGGTGCGCGTGGCGCGCGCGCTGCACGCCATGGGTTGTTCGGAAGTCTCGCTCGGCGACACCATCGGCACCGGCACGCCCGTGAAGGCGCGCGCGATGCTGCTCGCGGTCGCCGCCGAAGTGCCGATGGCGGCGCTCGCCGTCCACTTCCACGACACGTACGGGCAGGCGCTGGCGAACCTGCTCGCCTGCCTCGAGGAAGGCGTCGCCGTCGTCGATTCGTCGGTGTCGGGCACGGGCGGCTGCCCGTACGCGCGCGGCGCGAGCGGCAACGTCGCCACCGAGGACGTGGTGTACATGCTGCACGGCATGGGCATCGCCACCGGCGTGGACCTTCCGCGGCTGGTGGAGACCGGACGCTGGCTCGCGGCGTTGCTCGGCCGCGCCAGCGGCAGCAAGGTCACCCAGGCGGCCGCCGTCGCGTGAACCGGGACATGCCCGCGCGGGCGACGGACGCCGAGGGCGTGCTCGCGACGTTGCTGGGCGCGATCGCCGACGCGAGCACCGACGAGGACACGCGCGCCCTGCTGCAGGACGCCGCGGATGCGCTGCAGGTCTCGATCGCGGTGGGCATCGCCGAGCGCCAGCGCTATCGCGCACTGTTCGACGCCGTCCCGGATCCGGTCAGCGTCATCGCCTGGGACGGCACCGTGCTCGACCTCAACCGCGCCGGCATCGCCGCCTACCGGCGCGAGCGCGGGGAGATCATCGGCCAGCCCATCCACGTGCTGAACCCGGAACTGCCGCGCGACCACATGGGCCCGGTGTACGAAGCGCTCAGCCACGGCGGCACGTACGTGGTGGAAGTCACCAACATGCGCGCCGACGGCAGCCGCTTCCCGGTGGAAGTGCATTCGGCGAACTTCGAGTACGAAGGCCAGCCCTGCCTGGTCGCGGTCGCGCGCGACCTCAGCGGCCGCGCCGAGGCCGAGATGCGCTACCGCGAGCTGATGGCGGTGATGGACAAGGGCATCGTGATGCGCGATGCCGCCGGCCGCGTCGTGTACGCGAACGCCGCGGCGATCCGCATGCTCAACGTCGAGCCGGGCCTCACGCTCGACGAGGAGATGCAGCCCGGCCGCTGGCACATCATCGGCGAGGACGGCCGCGAACTCCCGCCGGAAGACCTGCCCGCGCTGCGCGCGCTGCGCACGGGCCGCGTCGAGGAGAACACGATCCTCGGTTATTACAACGTGCGCCTGCGCAAGCTGACCTGGTTCGCGGTGACCTCGGTGCCGCAGTTCGCGGCCAATGCCGGCATGCCGCACCAGGTGATGTCGCTGTTCACCGACGTCACCGACCTCAAGCGCGACAGCGCGCTGTTCGAGCGCGTTCAGGCGCTGGCGCACATCGGCGCCTGGCAGTGGGACGCCGGCCGCGACCGCCTCTATCTCAGCGAGGAAACGCTGCGCATCATCGGCCTCGACCGGCTGCCGCTGGGCATGGCCGAGGCGCAGCAGGTGCTGCTCGAACCGGATCGGGCGCGGCTGCAGGCGGCCATCGACCGCACCCTCGCCAGCGGCGAAGGCTTCGACCTCGAACTGCAGGGCCGCCGCGGCGACGCGCCGTTCTGGGTGCGCGCGATCGGCGAGGCCGTGGCCGGCGGCGTCCTCGCCCGGCACCTGACCGGCACCGTGCAGGACATCACCGAACGCAAGCGTGCCGAGGAAGCGCTGCGCGCGCAGGCGCGCACCGACCCGCTGACCGGGCTGCTCAACCGCGATGCGATCCTCGGCGAGCTGGTCGCGATGCTGGACGGGCCCGTGCCCTCGCCCGTCGCGGTGCTGTACATCGACCTGGACCGCTTCAAGGTCGTCAACGACGTGCTGGGCCATGGCGCCGGCGACGAGCTGCTGGTCTCGGCCTCGGCGCGCATCCGCCGCGCCGTCGGCGACGACGGCATGATCGCGCGCTTCGGCGGCGACGAGTTCCTGGTGGTGTGCCCGATCGGCGGCGATCCATCGCGGCCGGAACGCACCGCCGACGCCATCCTCGACGCGTTCGGCGACAGCTTCCGCTTCGACAACGAGGAATTCGCGATCACCGCCAGCATCGGCATCGCGCGTTCGCCCGCCGACGGCACGACGGTGCAGGCGCTGGTGCAGAACGCCGACTCGGCGATGTACGACAGCAAGCGCCGCATCCGCAACGGCTGGCAGGCTTACACGCCGGCGCTCGCGCATTCGCAGCAGGAGCGGCACCGGATCGAGGCGCACCTGCGCCGGGCCGCGGAGAACAACGAGTTCCACCTCGTGTACCAGCCGCAGGTGTTGCTGGCGAGCGGCAAAACCGTGGCCGCGGAGGCGCTGATCCGCTGGACCAACGACCAGTTCGCGCAGATGCGGCCGGACCAGTTCATCGCGCATGCGGAGGTGACGGGCGACATCGTCCGCATCGGCGGCTGGGTGCTGCGCGAAGCCTGCCGCCAGGCGCGGCAATGGCGCACGGAAGGCCTGGCGTTCGGGCGCATCGCGGTGAACGTCTCGTACCGGCAATTCCTCGGCGACGACCTCGCCGGCTCGGTGCGCGCGCTGCTGGACGAATTCGAACTGCCAGGCACCGCGCTGGAACTGGAGTTCACCGAGCGCGTGCTGATCGAGGACGCGCCAGACACGCAGCGCACCTTCGCCGCGCTGCGCGACCTGGGCGTGATGCTGACCATCGACGACTTCGGCGAAGGCTACAGCGCGCTCAACTACCTGCGGCGGCTGCCGATCCACGGGCTGAAGCTGAGCCAGATGTTCCTGCAGGGCGTGCCGGAAAACCGCTCCGACGTGGCGGTGTGCCAGGCGGTGTGCGGCATCGCCCGCAGCCTCGGGCTGGCGCTGGTCGCCGAGGGCGTGGAGAATGAGGCGCAGCGGCGATTCCTGCTCGAACTCGGGGTCGAGGTCGGCCAGGGTTTCCTGTTCGCGCCGGGGCTGTCGCCGCAAGGCTATGCCGCGCGCCTGCGGCAGGCCGACGCCCCTTCCGCAGCGGCCGCACCCGCGGCCTGAGGCTGGTCCAGCATGCAAGCGAACTGGTCGATTCGACCGATCCAGGCCGGCGACGATGCCGCGATGGCGGACGTCATCCGCACGGTGATGCCGGAATTCGGCGCCTGCGGCAGCGGCTTCGCGATCAGCGATCCGGAAGTCGACTGGATGAGCCGCGCCTATGCCGCGCCGCGCAGCGCCTACTTCGTGATCGAACGCGACGGCCGCGTGCTGGGCGGCGGCGGCGTGGCCCCGTTGGAGGGCGGCGATGCCGGCACCTGCGAGCTGCGCAAGATGTATTTCCTGCCGGAAGCGCGCGGCCTGGGCGCCGGCGCGGCGATGATGGCGCGCTGCCTCGACGCCGCTCGCGACTTCGGTTTCGCGCGGTGCTACCTGGAAACGCTGACCGGCATGGACGCGGCGATGCGCCTGTACGAACGCAGCGGCTTCCGCCGCATCGACGGCCCGATGGGCGCGACCGGGCACGGCGGCTGCAATACGTTCTATTTTCTCGACCTGTAGCTGGCCCGATCCATCGCCGCGAACCGGGGACACCGCCGATGCGCAAGACATTCGCCGCCTTCCTGATCCTCGCGCTGTGCTGGCCGGTCGCGCATGCCGCGACGCCGGCGCACGGCACCTGGCTGCTGCTCCCCGATCGCGTCTGGACCGCCGACGGCGATGCCGCGCACGCGGGCTGGGCGGTGCTGGTGCGCGACGGCACGATCGCCGCCGTCGGCCCCGCCGCGTCGATCGACGCGCCCGCCGATGCGCAGCGCATCGCCCTGCCCGGCGCCACGCTGCTGCCGGGGCTGGTGGACCTGCATTCGCACGTGTTCCTGCATCCGTACAACGAGGCGTCCTGGAACGACCAGGTGCTCAAGGAGTCGCCGGCGTACCGCACGATCGAAGCGGTGAACCATGCGCGCGACACGCTGCTGGCCGGCTTCACCACGCTGCGCGACCTTGGCACCGAAGGCGCGGGCTACGACGACGTCGCGGTGCGGCAGGCGATCGAGGACGGGCTGATTCCGGGGCCGCGCCTGTTCGTCGCGACGCGCGCGATCGTCGCCACCGGCAGCTACGGGCCCGGGCCGCGCGGATTCCGGCCGGACGCCGACCTGCCCGGCGGCGCGCAGGAAGCGAGCGGCATCGACGAAGTCATCCGCGCGGTGCGCGAACAGGCCGGACACGGCGCCGACTGGATCAAGGTATACACCGACTACCGCTGGGGCCCGGGCGGCACGACGCAGACCACGTTCACCGCGGCGGAACTGAAGGCGCTGGTGGACGCCGCGCACGTCTCCGGGCGCCCCGTCGCCGCGCACACCGCCAGCGATGCCGGCATGCGCATGGCGATCGAAGCCGGCGTCGACACGATCGAGCACGGCTACGGCGGCACGCCGGAGACCTTCCGGCTGATGCGCGAGCGCGGCATCGCCTACCTGCCGACGCTGACGGCGGTGGAATCGACCGAGACTTATTTCAACCACTACGTGCCCGGGACGTCGGAGCCGACGCCGCGGATGCGGGAGGCGGCACAGGGATTCCACAACGCGCTCGCCGCCGGAACGATTATCGGCAACGGCAGCGATGTCGGCGTGTTCCGCCACGGCGACAACGCGCGCGAACCCGAATGGATGGTGCGGCTGGGCATGACGCCGGCGCAGGCGCTGCACGCCGCCACCGATGTCGCCGCGAAGATCCTGCGCCAGCAGGCGCGGCAGGGCCGTATCGCCCCGGGCCTGCGGGCCGACCTGGCCGCCTTCGCCGGCGACCCGACCGCGGACATCTCGGCGCTGGGGGATCCGGTGTTCGTGATGAAGGACGGCACGGTCTACCGCCAGCCCTGATCCCTCGTTGCGCCGACCCATGGTCGGCTCGGCCTGTGGCAGAGGCTTCAGCCGACCATGGGTCGGCTCTACAATGGCGGGCTTTCCGCCTCCCGGAGTCCCCCATGCAGCTGTCCGCCACCCGCGCCATCGTCACCGGCGGCGTTTCCGGGCTCGGCCTCGCCGTGGCCCGCCACCTGGTCGCCCATGGCGGCAAGGTCGCGCTGTTCGACCTCAACGACGAGAAGGGCGCGGCCGCGGTCGCGGAACTCGGCGAGGGCAATGCGCGCTACTTCCGCACAGACGTGTCCGACGAGGCCGGCGTGTCGGCGAACGTCGCCGCCGCGCGCGACTTCCTCGGCGGACTCAACGTCGCGGTGAACTGCGCGGGCATCCTCGGCGCGGGCCGCATGCTCGGCAAGGACGGCCCGATGCCGCTGTCGCAGTTCCAGGGCACGGTGATGGTGAACCTGGTCGGCAGCTTCAACGTCGCCAAGGCCGCTGCCGCGCTGATGCAGCACAACGACGCCGGCGAGGACGGCGAGCGCGGCGTCATCGTCAACACCGCCTCGGTCGCCGCGTACGAAGGCCAGATCGGCCAGGCCGC
>CAMLSB010000050.1 GCA_946482565.1 uncultured Lysobacteraceae bacterium
TGATCACGACCTTGCTGCGCGCCAGCGACTCGCGGATGATCTTCTTCTGCAGGCCCGGCAACTCGGCGTCGCCGATCTCCACCCCGAGGTCGCCACGCGCGACCATGACGGTGTCGGACGCGTCGATGATCTCGGCGAGGTTCTCGATGGCCTCGGTGCGCTCGATCTTCGCGCACATGGCGGCGTCGCAGCCGTGGCTGCGCGCGATCGTGCGCGCCTCCTCCATGTCGGCCGCGTTGCGGCAGAACGACACCGCGATGAAATCGACGCCGATGCCCGCGGCCACGCCGATCAGTTCGCGGTCGCGGTCGGTCAGCGCGCCGAGCGAAAGCCCGCCGCCCTGGCGGTTCAGGCCCTTGCGGTCGGACAGCGCGCCGTCGTTCAGCACGGTGTTGATGATGCGCTCGCCTTCGACGTGCTCGACGCGCAACTGCATCATGCCGTCGTCGAGCAGCAGCGTGTCGCCGGGGCGCACGTCGCGCGGCAGGCCCAGGTAGCTGACGCCGACCTGGCGCTCGTCGCCCGGCGGCGCGTCGACGCTCGCGACCAGGTCGAAGCGCTCGCCGGCCCGCAACTGCACCTTGCCGGCGGCGAAGCGCTCGATGCGCAGCTTCGGGCCCGGCAGGTCGGCGAGGATGCCGACCTCGACGCCGACGCGTCCAGCGGCCGCGCGCACGGCCTGCGCGCGCGCCACCTGCGCCGACGGATCGCCGTGGGAGAAGTTGAGGCGGACCACGTCCACGCCGGCGCGCAGCAGCGCGTCGAGCATGCCGGGCGGATCCGTGGCGGGGCCGAGGGTGGCGAGGATGCGGGTGCGGCGGCGGTGCAGGTTCATGCGCGGAACGCTAGCACAGCGCCGCGACGGCCGGAGGCGCGCCGCCGGCAGTCGCGGCGGGCGGCGGGCCCGGTGTCAGGCCCGGGCTTCGAGCGCGGCCACCGCCGGCAGCGTCTTGCCTTCCAGGAATTCCAGGAACGCGCCGCCGCCCGTGGAGATGTATGAAATCTCGTCCTCGATGCCGTACTTGTCGACGGCGGCGAGCGTGTCGCCGCCGCCGGCGATGGAGAAGGCGTGCGACGCGGCGATGGCGCGCGCCAGGGTCTCGGTGCCCTTGCCGAAGGCATCGAACTCGAACACGCCCACCGGGCCGTTCCAGACCACGGTGCCGGCCTTCGCGACCATCGCGGCGTAGCGCGCGGCCGTTTCCGGGCCGATGTCGAGGACCATGTCGCCCGCCGCGATCGCATCGACCGCCTTCACCGTCGCCGGCGCATCGGCCTTGAACTCCGGGGCGACGACGACGTCGGTCGGCACCGGGATGTCGGCACCGCGCGCGTGCGCATCGGCCATGATCTTCTTCGCCGTGTCGACCAGGTCCGGCTCGTACAGCGACTTGCCGACGCCGAAACCCTCGGCGGCGATGAAGGTGTTGGCGATGCCGCCGCCGACGATCAGCTGGTCGACCTTGCCGACCAGCGACGACAGCAGTTCGAGCTTGGTGCTGACCTTGGAGCCCGCGACGATCGCCACCAGCGGGCGCGCGGGCTTGTCGAGCGCCTTGCCCAGCGCATCGAGCTCGGCCATCAGCAGCGGGCCGCCGCAGGCCTGCTTCGCGAAACGGATCACGCCATGGGTCGAGGCCTGGGCGCGGTGCGCGGTGCCGAAGGCATCCATGACGAAGATGTCGCACAACGCGGCGTAGCGCTTCGACAAGGTCTCGTCGTCGGCTTTCTCGCCCACGTTCATGCGGCAGTTCTCGAGCAGCACGAGCTGGCCGGGCGCAACTTCGACGCCATCGAGGTAATCGCGCACGAGCGGCACTTCGCGGCCGAGCAGCTGCGACAGGCGTCGGGCAACAGGCGCGAGCGAATCGGCTTCGCTCCAGGCGCCTTCCTTCGGGCGGCCGAGGTGCGACATCACCATCACCGCGGCGCCGGCGTCGAGCGCCATGCGCAGCGTCGGCAGCGCGGCCTCGATGCGCAGTTCCGAGGTGATGCTGCCGGCGTCGTCGACCGGCACGTTCAGGTCCTCGCGGATGAGCACGCGCTGGCCGCGCAGGTCGAGGTCGGTCATTCGCTGGATGGTCATGTCGTCCCGGGGGCGGTCGCGAGACGGCAATTGTCGCGGCCGGGCGCTTGCGCGGCAAATCCGCCCGCAGCCGCGGCCTTCGTTCCGTCCGTTAAGCTGCTGCGGGGAATGGGGAGCCAAGCGATGCCGACGCCGCCGCCGACGACGCCGATACCGATGCCGACTGGCGCGCCACCGGGGCGCCGCACCCTGCCGCGCACCGCACTGGGCCTGTTGCTGGCGCTCGCGCTGGCGCGTTTCCTGCTGCACGCGCTGCTCGCCGGCCGCTACGGTTTCGACCGCGATGAACTCGCCTTTCTTTCCGATGCCCGCCACCTCGCCTGGGGCTATGTCGCCTATCCGCCAGTAACGTCCTTCCTCGCGCATGTGTCGATGCAGTGGTTCGGCGATTCGCTCACCGCCTTTCGCCTGCCCTCGGCGCTGGCCCAGGCGCTGGCCACGCTGCTCGCCGGCCTGATGGCGCGCGAGCTGGGCGGCGGCCGCCCGGCCCAGGCGATCGCGGCGATCGCGGTGTGCTGCGCGCCGTTCTCGATGGTCTCCGGCACGATGCTGAGCTATTCCGGCCTCGACTACCTGTGGTGGGTGCTGGCGGCGTGGATGCTGCTGAAGATCGCCAATGCCCGCGACGACGGATCGGACAGCCGGCGCTGGTGGCTCGGCCTCGGCCTGGCGATCGGGCTGGGCATGATGACCCGCTACACGATGCTGGTCGGCGCCATCGGCATCGTCGCCGGCGTGCTAGCGACGCCGCTGCGACGCCATCTCGCCACGCCGTGGCCGTGGGCGGGCGCCGCGCTTTCGCTGCTGGTGTTCGCGCCGAATGCGTGGTGGCAGTGGCAGCACGGATTCGTCTACCTCGACTTCGTCCAGTACATCCATGCGCGCGACATCCGCATGGGCCAGACCGCGGCCTTCCTGCCGGCGCAACTGTCGGTCGGCGCCAATCCCCTGACGCTGCCGCTCTGGGTCGCGGGGCTGGCGTGGCTCGCGCTCGCGAAGGACGCGGCGCGTGGTCGCGCGCTGGCATGGTTCTACGGCACCGCGTTGCTGCTGTACTGGCTGGTCGATGCGCGCGAGTACTACCTCGCCCCCGCCTACCCGATGCTGCTGGCGGCCGGCGCGGCCTGCCTCGAACATGGCCTCGCGCGCCTGCCGCGCCGCGCCGCGATGCTCTGCCGCGGCGCCACGGCGCTGGTCCTGGCCGCCGCCTTCTTGACGACCTCGCTGTTCGCCTTGCCGCTGGCCGCCATCGGTTCACCGCTATGGAACGCCACCGCATCCGTGCACCCGCAGTTCTCCGACCGCATCGGATGGCCGGAACTGGTGGCGCAGGTCGCCGGCGTCTACCACGCGCTGCCGGAAGCCGAACGCAAGCGCACGGCGATCTACGCGAACAACTACGGCGAAGCCGGTGCGTTCGAGCGCTATGGTCCGCGCTACGGCGTGCCGCCCGCGATCAGCCAGGCCAACAGCTTCTGGGCCCGCGGATACGGCGATCCGCCGCCCACCACCGTCATCGTGGTCGGCAGCGACGCCGCCCACATCCGCGAAACACGCGCGACCTGCGTCCTGGCCGGCCGCATCCGCATTCCGCACGGGGTCGACAACGACGAAGGCAGGCGGCCCGACATCTACGTCTGCCGCGACCTGCGATTCGACTGGGCGCGGGCCTGGCCGCGCAAGTTCGGCTAGGCGCTTCGCTCAGCCGCGCAGGAGTGGCGCGCGCGGCCCCAGCGGCACCGGCCCTTCGCCGGGCTCCGGCAAGCCCAGCCCGTAGCGCAGGCTGCGGCCGATGCGATCGGCGTAGGCCTGCACCAGTTCGGCCTGCGCCGGCGTCAGGACCTCCGTCGCGGTTTCCTTCCACAACGCGAGCCACTGCACGAAATGCCGCGTCGTGATCGGGTGCGGCCGGTGCGCCTGCATCGGATTGCCGCGATAGGTGCCGGCGCGCAGGATCACCGACGACCAGAACGAGGTGAGCAGGCGCTTGTGTTCCGGCCAGTCGTGCACGGCCGCGTTGAAGACCGGGCCGAGGTCGGGATGCGCCTGGATGCGGTCGTAGAAGCGGTCGACCAGCAACGCCAGCTGTTCCTGCGTGGGAATGGCGTCGTCGTGGGCGGTGCTGTCGGGCGCTGCTGGGATCATGCCTCCCCATTGTCGCGCAATGCGGCCGCGCCTGCCTTGATCCAGGTCATCGTCGCGGAACGCCGGCAGGCGCACACTGGCAGCACCCCCGCGCCACGCCCATGACCCACGTCGTCACCGAGAACTGCATCAAGTGCAAGCACACCGACTGCGTCGAGGTGTGCCCGGTCGACTGTTTCCACGAGGGTCCCAATTTCCTGGTGATCGACCCGGAGGCGTGCATCGACTGCACCCTCTGCGTGGACGAATGCCCGGTCGGCGCCATCTTCCCAGACGGCGACGTCCCGGCGGGCCAGGAGAACTTCCTGGCGATCAATGCGGAGCTGGCGCCGCTGTGGCCGGTACTCGACCGCAAGAAACCCGCGCCCGACGACGCCGCCGAATGGGACGGCGTCCCCGACAAGCTGCAATACCTCGAACGCTGAATGCACGAAGCCCCGCGCAAGGCGGGGCTCCGTGGAATGCGCGGGCAGCGCGCGCGTCATCCGGCCACGACGCGGACCATCTCCAGGCACTTGTTGGAGTAGCCCCACTCGTTGTCGTACCACGCGACCAGCTTGACGAACGTCGGGTCGAGCGCGATGCCGGCCTCGGCGTCGAAGATCGAGGTGCGCGCATCGCCGCGGAAGTCGGTGGCGACGACCTTGTCCTCGGTGTAGCCGAGGATGCCCTTCAGCGCGCCCTGAGACTGCGCCTTCATCTCGGCGCAGATCTCGGCGTAGGTCGCCGGCTTGTCGAGCTCTACGGTCAGGTCGACGACGGACACGTCCGAGGTCGGGACGCGGAACGACATGCCGGTGAGCTTCTTGTTGAGCTCCGGGATGACGACGCCGACGGCCTTCGCCGCGCCCGTCGACGACGGGATGATGTTCTCGAGGATGCCTCGGCCGCCGCGCCAGTCCTTGTTGCTCGGGCCGTCGACGGTCTTCTGCGTCGCGGTGGCGGCGTGCACGGTCGTCATCAGGCCGCGCTTGATGCCCCACTTGTCGTTCAACACCTTGGCCAGCGGGGCCAGGCAGTTGGTGGTGCACGAGGCGTTCGAGACGATCGCCTCGCCCTTGTAGGTCTTGTGGTTCACGCCGTAGACGAACATCGGCGTGTCGTCCTTCGATGGCGCCGACAGGATCACCTTCTTCGCGCCGGCGTCGAGATGCTTCTGCGCGGTTTCCTTCGTCAGGAACAGGCCGGTGGACTCGATGACGACGTCCGCCTTCACTTCGTCCCACTTCAGGTTGGCCGGGTCGCGTTCCTGGGTCAGGCGGATCTTCCTGCCATTGACGAGCAGGTGGCCGCCGTCCACCGCGACGTCGCCGTCGAAGCGGCCGTGCACGGAGTCGTACTTCAGCATGTAGGCCAGGTAGTCCGGCTCGAGCAGGTCGTTGATGGCCACGATCTCGATGTCGTTGCCGAAGTTCTGCACCGCCGAACGCAGCACGTTGCGCCCGATCCGGCCGAAACCGTTGATGCCCACCCTGATCGCCATGTCGCCTGACTCCTGGAAGTAAGGAAGGTACGGGAGATTCCCGTGGAATCCGGGTATTTTAACCCGCAACCGCCACCCGGCCGCCCGGCCGGTCCCCGGACCCCATGCCACTGAACCGCAGGCCCCATATGCCCACGCAGAAGCCCCCCGCAAGGCCGCACCGCCGCTTCGCCACCCGGTTCCCGGTGATCTTCCTGGCCCTGCTCGCGACGCTGCTCGCCAGCGCGCCGGCGCTGGCCTGGAGCGCGCTCGGCCACCGCCTCGTCGGCGCGCTCGCCGAGCGCCACCTGAGCCCCGAGGCCGAGGCCCAGGTGAAGTTGCTGCTCGCGGGCGAAGCCAATCCGACGCTCGCCGGCGTGGCCGACTGGGCCGACCGTTTGCGCGACCTCGATCCGGAGCGCTTCAAGGCAACGTCGCAGTGGCACTACGTGAGCATCCCGCCCGGCGCCGGTTGCGACTACGTGCCGCCGCGCGACTGCCCCGACGGCCAGTGCGTCATCGGCGCGATCGAAGCGCAACGCAAGATCCTCGCCGACCGCTCGCAGCCGCTGGAAGCGCGGCGCGACGCGCTGAAGTTCATCGTCCACTTCGTCGGCGACATCCACCAGCCGATGCACGCCAACGACAAGGACGACGCGGGCGGCAACAAGTTCCAGGTCAGCCTGCGCACCGACCTGCAGCCGGAAGCCTACGCGCGCAAGAACTACGTCGACGGCGTGATGGGCACCAACCTGCATTCGGTCTGGGACTTCTACATCCTGGGCAGTACCGGTTTCGGCAGCGACATGCCGGCGGTCGAGCCCTACGCCGAAAAGCTCGACAAGCTGCCGTGGCCGCCGATGCCGCCGGACGGCCCGGCGACGGGTCCCGAAGCCTGGGCAGGCGAGTCCTGCCGCCTCGTCGACGCGCGGCACCTCTATCCCGCCGGGCACAAGCTCGACAGCGCCTACCTCGACGCCTTCCGCCCGCTGGCGGAGCAGCGCGTGCGACAGGCCGCATGGCGGCTGGCGCAGATCCTGGACGCCGACCTCGGCGGCAGCTGAGGCGCGCGACAGGACGCACACGACGCTGCAGCGGCGAACGCCGCTGCGATGCCGCGCCGGTCAGGGCTTCGCGGGCGGCGCCGGCACCTGCGGTGGCATGCCGAGGCGCTCGCGCACGACCGGCTCCAGGCTGGTGAGTCCGGCCTGGCGCCCGAATTCCAGCGCGGCTTCCGGCGTCATTCCGCCCGAATGCGCGGCACCGATCGCGAGCAGCGCACCCGCGCGGTTGCCCGACGCGCAATGCACGAACACCGGCGCGTCGCTCGTCTTCAACAGCGTCCACAGCCGCCGCGCGTTGTCGGCGTTCACCGCATCCGCGCCGGCCACCGGGATGCCGATGTAGGCCATGCCGGCGGCGGCGACTTCCGCGGCTTCATTGCGGCCGGCCATTTCCGCGTCCGGGCGCAGGTTCACGACCATGGTGACGCCCTGCGCCTTCAGCGCGGCCCAGTCGGCGGGCGCGGGCTGGCCGCCCGTGTACAGGCCCGGGCGCGGCTGGTGCCACTGCGATGCGGGCTGGCCGGGCGCGGGCGCGGATGGCACGGGCGCCGCCTGCGCGGGCGCAGCCGGCTGCGTCGACGCGGGCTGCCCGGCCGCAGCGGCAGGAGCCGCCTGCGCGCGCGCTTCACGCGCCGGCGCACAGGCCAGGAAGGCGACGGCAAAGAGGGCGGCCGGCAACGCGCTGCGCTTCATCGGGCGGCTCCAAGCTAAAGTGGCGCCTACCTTAGCGAATCCGGGCCCGTCCATGGCACCGCTGGTCCGCCCGTTCTTCCATCCGGGCAGCAATACCTGGAGCTACGTGGTGGGCGAAGGCGACGGCGGCGCCGCGGCCATCGTCGACCCGGTGCTGGATTTCGATGCCGCGGCGGCGCGCACCGGCACCGCGTCGGCACAGGCGCTGCTCGACCACGTGCATGCACACGACCTGCGCGTCGAATGGATCCTGGAGACGCACGCGCACGCCGACCACCTCAGCGCCGGCGATTGGCTGCGCCGGCAGCTGCCGGGCGCCCGGCTCGCCATCGGCGAAGGCATCCGCACCGTGCAGGCGACGTTCCGGCCGGTGTTCGGGCTCGGCAACGACTTCCCGGTCGACGGTTCGCAATTCGACCACCTGTTCGCCGACGGCGAAGCCTTCGCGATCGGCGCGCTGCAGGCAAGCGTCATCGCCGTGCCAGGCCACACCGGCGACAGCTGCGCCTATCTCGTCGGCGACGCGCTGTTCCCGGGCGACTCGCTGTTCATGCCCGACGGCGGCACCGCGCGCTGCGATTTCCCCGGCGGCGACGCCGCCACGCTGTACCGCTCGATCCGCCGGCTCTACGCGCTGCCCGAGGCCACGCGCGTGTTCGTGTGCCACGACTACGGTCCGGGCGGGCGCGACGTCGCGTGCGAGACGAGCATCGGCGCGCAAAAGCGCGGCAACATCCACCTCCGCGACGACACCACGGAAGCGGAGTTCGTTGCGATGCGCGACGCACGCGACGCGACGCTCGCGGTCCCGGCGCTGCTGCTGCCGGCGCTGCAGGTGAACCTCCGCGCGGGCGCGCTCCCCGAGCCCGAGGCGGACGGCATCCGCTACCTGCGCCTGCCGATCAACGTCCTGTGACTTCGCCCGACCTGCTGCTGGCGGCGCTGTTCCTCGCCGTCGCGACGATCTATGCCTCGGTGGGCCATGCAGGCGCGAGCGGCTACATCGCCGCGATGGCGCTGATGGGCTTCGCGCCGGAGCAAGTGCGCCCGACCGCGCTCGCGCTGAACCTGCTCGTCGGCGGCATCGGCCTGTTCCGCTGGTGGCGCGGTGGCCACGTGCGCTGGCGCAACGTGCTGCCGTTCGTGCTCGCGTCCGCGCCCGCCGCGTTCTTCGCCGCGCAGGTGAAGCTGCCGCGCGAAAGCTACTCGATGCTGCTCGGCATCGTGTTGCTCGTCGCCGCGATCGGCGTGTTCCGGCATGCCGCCCGCGCCGAACAGGAAGATCGCGATACCGCGGGGCGCCGGGTGCCCTGGTTGCCGGGCCTCGTGGTGGGCGCGGGCATCGGCGTGCTGTCGGGGCTCACCGGCACGGGCGGCGCCATCTTCCTCACGCCGCTGCTGCTGTTCGCGCGCTGGATGCCGACGCGCGAGGCGAGCGGCACATCCGTCGCTTTCGTGTGGATCAATTCGCTGACCGGACTCGCCGGCCTGCTGCATGCGACCGGATCGTTGCCGTCGATGCTGCCGCTGTGGCTCGGCGTGGTCGCGGTGGGCGCGTTGCTCGGCAGCCAGCTCGGGCTGCACTGGCTGCCGGTGCGCGGGCTGCGCCGCATGCTCGGCGTGGTGTTGCTCGTCGCCGCGGCGAAGCTGCTGTTCGCCTAGCGGCCCGGTTCCCCGCTCGACGCGCCACGCCCGCCCACCAGCCGCGAGGACGCGACCTGCGCCTTGCCCGCATGGCGCTCGAACGTGAACGCATACGTCAGGCGCACTGGCACGTGCGTGAGCGCGATTTCCCTGCCCCGGCAATCGCCACGCTCGCGCTGCGCGCGCAGGTGCTCCGGGAAGTGGCAGATCGCGGCGGCGGAAAAGCTCCACGCCTGCATCGCATGCATCACCGATTCTTCGTACGGTGCGACCTGCGCATTCGCCTGCCCGGGACAACGATCGCTGCCATGCAACGGCGCCAGCCGCGAGATGTCGCCGGCCGCGTCGAGCCAGGCTTCCACGCAGACGGTGACCGGCGCCACGTCGCCCGCGGCGACACCGGGCGGAAACGCCGGCGCCGGCGAGTCAAGCTCCGACGGCATCACGAACAGGGAGAGTTCGTCCATCTGGTATTGCGGCTGGCCAGCCGGCTGCAGCAATGCATGGTCGACGCGCGTGCTGTCCGGCGCTGAAGCGACATGCGCAACGGGTGTCGCGCATGCCGAGAGCAGGAAGAAAGTGGCCGCTGCCGGAAGACGGGCGGCCGTCTTCGTTTGCATCATCGCGATCAACCCTGTGCGGATGCCTTTGGTTCCCCGGGCGAGAACGTCACCGGTACGCGAACGCGCCCTGCGACCGGCTTGCCATCCTTCACCTGCGGGGTGAACTTCCAGTCCCATGCATTCTTGGCTGCCGCGGCAACCAGTCTCCGGTCCGACGTCGTCGCACTTTCGACACTCACTCCGGTGATGCTGCCATCGGCCGCCACGTCGATGAGCAGCATGATCGTGCCACCGGAGCCGGCGTCGACGGAATCCTTCGGATAAGCGGGCGGCGGGATCCGGACTTCGCCGACGGGGAAGTCACTGGGGTTGATCTTGATCGTGCCGACGACATCGCTTGCCGCGGTCTCCGAGCCGTTCGAGGCGGCATCCTGAGGCTGCGAGGCCCAGGCCGCGAAGGCCGCGGCGGAGGCGAGGATGGCGACGGCCGCATTGCCCGCGATGCGGCGGCGACGGGTGGCGATGGGTTCCCTGAGCATGGCGATTCTCTCCTTGAGCGGGTGGCCGAAGCCGAAGTGGCAGGCCAGCGGCGACGCTTCGGCGCCGAACTGGGCCTGGAACAGCGCATCGCCGTAGGCGCGGCGCGATTGCGGGTGGCGCGCGACGACGATCGCGTCGCAGGCGAGTTCCTGGTCGTGGCGGAAGCGTCGCGCCGCGACGTGGGCGAGCGGGTTGAACCAGCACAGGCAGCGCAGCGCGGCGACCGCGAGATTCGCCCATGCGTCGCCGCGGACGACGTGCGTGCGTTCGTGGGCGAGGACGAGGTCGCGCTGGCGCGCGTCGTAGCGCGACTCGAAGTCGGCAGGCACCACGATGCGCGGCGCCAGCACGCCGACCGTAGCGGGCAATCCTTCGGCGACATGTTCCGCGCGCCATGCATCCCCGTGCGGCCGCAGCGCGCCCAGGGAGGCGCGGAACTTCGCCTGCGCGGCCGCCATCAGCAACGCGAAAGCGATCGCGCCGCAAACCCAGGCGCCCAGCGCCCACGGTTGCCAGGAGAAGCCGGCCCCGCTGCCGGCGAAATCGGCGGCGACGCTCAACGGCGCTGCGAAACGCACGCCGATCGCTGCGACATCGACCGAAGGTGCGGACGGAATCGCGAGGGCGACCAGTGCCGCGGGCACCAGCCACCACGCCGCGTACGCCGCGCGCGCGCCGAACGCGCGCCGCAGCGGTTGCCGTGCCAGCAGCACCAGCGCGATCGCGGCGCTCCCGACGAGCGTGGCCTGGACGAGCAACGCGATCGCTTCACGGCTTTCCATCGTCGATCTCCTCGAGCAGCTTGCGCAGTTCCGCGACGTCCTTCGGGCCGAGCTTGCGGTGGCGGCTGAAGTGCGCCACCAGCGGCGCGACGCGACCGTCGAACAGCCGCTGCAGCAACCCCTCGCTTTCGTCCATCAGCCAGGCCTGCCGGCTGAGCACCGGCGTGTACAGGTATCGGCGCCCGTCCTTCGACGCCTTGATCGCGCCCTTCTTCAACAGGCGGTTGAGGAGGGTCTTGATGGTGGCTTCCTGCCAGTCCTGGCGCTGCGCGAGCGCGGCCACGACGTCCTCGGCCGGGAGTGGCGAACGGCCGCCGGCCTCGGCTTCCCAGAGGACTTCCATCACCACGGATTCGGCTTCGCTGACCTGCATCGATTACATCCGTAAACTATACGGTCGTGAATTTACGCCTGTAATCGAAGATGTCAAGCCCTTGGCGGAGCCGACCCACGGTCGGCTGCATTTGCTCCGGATCAGCCGAGCATGGCTCGGCTCTACAGGGCGCGGGCGGCGGCGACGACGGCGTCGACGGTGAAGCCGAACTCGGGGAACAGCGCCTCGGCGGGCGCACTCGCACCGAAACCGTGCATGCCGACCACCGCGCCGTCGAGGCCGACGTACTTGCGCCAGAAATCGGCCGTGCCCGCCTCGATCGCGACGCGCTTGCGGCAGGCCGACGGCAAAACCGATTCGCGGTACGCCGCGTCCTGGCGATCGAACACGTCGGTCGACGGCATCGACACCACGCGCACGCCGTCGCCAAGCTTCGCCGCGGCATCCATCGCGAGGCCCACTTCGGAGCCCGTCGCGACGAGGATGATCTCAGGTGCGCCGGCGGAATCCTTCAGCACGTAACCCCCGCGCGCGATCGCCGCGACCTGCGCCTCGCTGCGCGCCTGGTGCGGCAGGTTCTGGCGCGAGAACAC
>CAMLSB010000051.1 GCA_946482565.1 uncultured Lysobacteraceae bacterium
CTGCACGACCTCACGCGCGAGCCGGAGGCGATGACCCACCCGCAGGGCACGCAGCTGCGCATCTCGCGCCAGGAGCTGTCGCGCCTGGTCGGCTGCTCGCGCGAGATGGCCGGCCGCGTGCTGAAGAAGCTCGAGGCCGACGGTTCGCTGCACGCGCACGGCAAGACCATCGTCCTGTACGGCACGCGCTGAACCGGGGATGGAGCCGGTCGCCGCACGCGCCGCCGCCACCGCCCGGGTCCGCCCCGCGGCCACCGGCGACGCGAGCGACGTCGCGCGGCTGCTCGGCCACCTCGGTTATCCCTGCGAGGACCACGAAGCGGCCGAGCGCATCGCCGTGGTGATCGCCGACCGGCGCCAGCACCTGCTGCTGGCGGAACTCGACGGTGAAGCCTGCGGCCTGGTCGCGCTGTACACGCTCTATTCGCTCGCCCACGGCAGCGAGCTGGCGCGGATCACCGCGCTGGTGGTCGCCCCCGAATGCGCGCGTTCCGGCATCGGGCGACTGCTGTTGCGCGAGGTGGAGCAGCTGTCGCGTCGCCACGGCATCCATCGCATCGAGGTCACCAGCAACGCGCGCCGCGTGGATGCGCATGCGTTCTACCGCGATTGCGGCTACAACGACGATTCGCGCCGCTTCGTGAAGATGCTCTGCGACTGAAGCGGCATCGCCGCAAGCCGCGACGAGGGTGGTGTCAGTCCCGATCGCCGCCGCGCGATCCGCATCCCCAGTTCAGGATCGGCGTCCCTTCCGGAAGCGTCTTGCGGAAATACGCCACGCGCGACGGCTTCGGGTTCACCACCACCGGCTTGCGCGCGGCCTGCAGCAGCGGCAGGTCGGCGACGCTGTCCGAATACGCGATCTCGATGCGCTCGTAGCCGCGGTCCCAGATCATCCGCATCTTGTTGCGCGCATGGCAATGCTGCGTGGTGACGTAGCCGCCGAGGAAACGCTCGCCGAGGCTGCCGACGATCGGCAGGTCCTGGTGGGCGACGAAGTCGAGGATCGCGCGCGCCAGTTCCGGCGGCGCGCCGGTGGCGACGAGCACGCGATCGCCGGCGCCGCGATGGCGATGCAGCACCTCAAGCGCCCTCGGCAGCAGGCGCGCGCGGATCGACACGGCATTGGCGGCGACGTAGGCGTCGATCAGCGTCTCGATGGGGCGCGTTTCGCCGACGGTGGCGATCCAGAGGAAGCCGGAGATGCCCAGCCGCCGCGAAGGCAGCCACGCCACCAGCGGCAACAGCAGCGGCGCGGCGAGCAGCGCCAGCGCGCGTCGCCACCACGCGCGCTCGATCAGCCAGGAGACGAGGTGCGAACCCGAATCGCCGTCGTAGAGCGTGTGGTCGAAGTCGAAGACCACCAGCTGCCGGTAGGGCAGCGAGGTCTCGGCGAACGCGCTCATGCCGGCGCCGCGCCCGGCGTTGCCGCGCTTGCCGAAAACAGCCGACGCAACGCGTCGCCCGGATCGGCTTCGCGCATGAAGGCTTCGCCGACCAGGAACGCGTCGATGCCCGCCTCGCGCAGCCGGTGAACGTCGGCGGGCGTGGCGATGCCGCTCTCGGAGACGAGCCGGCGCCCGGGCGGCAGCATCGCGTGCAGGCGGATCGAGGTATCGAGCGAGACCTCGAACGTGCGCAGGTCGCGGTTGTTCACGCCCATCAGCGGCGCGCGCCCGGCGACGGCGGGGACGCGCAGCGCGCGTTCCAGTTCGGCGGCGTCGTGCGATTCCACCAGCACGTCCATGCCCAGCGCCATCGCCTGCGCGGCGAGGTCGTGCAGGCGCGCGTCGTCGAGCGCGGCCACGATCAGCAGGATGCAGTCGGCGCCGATCGCGCGCGCCTCGACCACCTGGTACGGATCGATGGTGAAGTCCTTGCGCAGCACCGGCAGCGCGCAGGCGGCGCGTGCCTGCTGCAGGAAGGCCTCGCTGCCCTGGAAGAAATCGGCGTCGGTGAGCACCGACAGGCAGGCCGCGCCGCCCGCCTCGTAGCTGCGCGCGATCGCGGCGGGGTCGAAATCGGCGCGGATCACGCCCTTCGACGGGCTCGCCTTCTTCACCTCGGCGATGACGGCGGCGGCACCGGCCGCCACGCGCGCATCGAGCGCCGCGGCGAACCCGCGTGCCGGCGGCATTGCGGCAGCGCGCGCCCGGAGTTCGGCCTCCGGCACGCGCGTGCGTCGTTCGGCGACCTCCTCGCCCTTGCGCCGGAGGATGGTGTCCAGGATCGTGCTCATGGCGTGCCCGCGCCGATGTCGTCGATGGGCCCCGAGTACGCGCGCTCGACTTTCGCGACGCGGACTTCGAAATGCCGGTACCAGAGCTTGCGCCCGCGGATGCGGATCGCCGCATGGTCCGCCTGGCGCTTCCAGGCCGCGATCGAGGCCTCGTCGCGCCAGTAGCTCACGGTGATGCCGAAGCCGTTCGCGTCGCGCGCGCTGTCCACGCCGAGGAAGCCGGGCTGCTTCGCGGCCAGTTCCACCATGCGGCGCGACGCCTCGGCGTAGCCGACGGGGTCCCATTCATTGCGGCGCGACGCGAAGATCACGGCGTAATACGGCGGTTCGGGGGTGCTGGCGAAGTCCTGCGCGTCCATCGTGAGGGCGTGGGGGCGGGCTGTGCCGATTCTAAGCCGGAAACGCCCCGGGGGACGATCGACGCGTCGCCGCGACGAACGCATCCAGCCGGGCGCGCGCCGCGCCGCTGGCGATGGCGGCGCGCGCACGCGCGATGCCGTCGGCGATGGAGTCGGCGACCCCGGCCGCGTACAACGCGGCGCCGGAATTGAAGGCCACGATCTCGCGCGGCAGGCCGGGCGTGTCGTCCAGCGCCGCCAGCAGCATCGCCTTCGACTCGGCGGCATCGGCCACGCGCAGGTTGCGCGTGTGGGCCATCGCAATGCCGAAATCCTCGGGATGCACGTCGTATTCGCGCACCGCGCCGTCGCGCAGCTCGCCGACCAGCGTGGCCGCGCCGAGCGACAGCTCGTCCATGCCGTCCCGGCCCCAGACCACCAGCGCGCGCTCCGCGCCCAGCGCCTGCAGCACGCGGACCTGGATGCCGACGAGGTCGGGATGGAACACCCCCATCAGCGTCGCCGGCGCATCCGCCGGATTCGTGAGCGGCCCGAGGATGTTGAACAGCGTGCGCACGCCGAGCTCGCGCCGCACGGCCGCCACCGCCTTCATCGCCGGGTGGTGGATGGGCGCGTACATGAAGCCGATGCCGGTCTCGGCGAGGCAGCGCGCGACCTGTTCCGGCTGCAGCTCGATGTCGGCGCCCAGCGCCTCGAGCACGTCGGCGGCCCCGGATTTCGACGAGACGCTGCGGTTGCCGTGCTTGGCCACGCGCGCACCGGCCGCCGCGGCGACGAACATCGAAGCGGTGGAAATGTTGAACGTGTGCGCCCCATCGCCACCGGTGCCGACGATGTCGACCAGGTGCGCGCGATCGGCGACCTCGACAGGCCGCGCGAATTCGCGCAGCACCGAGGCGGCGGCCGCGATCTCGCCCACCGTCTCCTTCTTCACCCGCAGCCCGGTGAGGATCGCCGCGGCCAGCAGCGGCGGCACCTCGCCGCGCATGATCGCGCGCATCAGGCCGACCATCTCGTCGTGGAAGATCTCGCGGTGCTCGATCGTGCGCTGCAGCGCCTCGCGCGGGTCGATCGACGCGGCCGCGACCGGCGCGCCTTCGTTGAGTGCGCCGCCCTTCGATGCGCTCATCGCGCCATGCTCCCGGTCTTCAGGAAATTACCGAGCAGCGCGTGGCCGTGCTCGGTGAGGATCGATTCGGGATGGAACTGCACGCCGTGCACCGGATGCTCGCGGTGTCGCAGGCCCATGATCTCCTCGAGGCTGCCGTCCTCGTTCTCGGTCCAGGCGGTCACTTCGAGGCCTTCCGGCAACGCCGCCTTGTCGACGACGAGCGAGTGGTAGCGCGTGGCCTCGTAGCCGTCCGGCAGGCCGGCGAACACGCCCTCGCCCCGGTGCCGGATCGCCGAGGTCTTGCCATGCATGATCCGTCCCGCGCGGATGACCCTGCCGCCATAGGCCTGGCCGATCGCCTGGTGGCCGAGGCACACGCCGAGGATCGGGATCGAAGGCCCGAGCTCGCGCACCACGTCGAGCGAGATGCCGGCCTCGTCCGGCGTGCACGGCCCCGGCGAAATCACGATGCGCTCCGGCGCGCGCGCCGCGACCTGCGCGACCGACAGCGCGTCGTTGCGCACCACCTCGACCTCCGCGCCCAGCGCCTGCAGGTACTGCACGAGGTTGAAGGTGAAACTGTCGTAGTTGTCGATCACCAGCAGCACGACGGCTCCGGGCGGCCGTGCCGCGCGTGGGGAACCGGCATTCTGGCGGCGCCCGCGCGCAGTGGCAAACCGGCGCGGTGGAAAGGCTTGCGCTCAGGCGCGCGGCAGGCGGACGCCGACCCGCAGGCCGGGCGCGTTGTCCGCCAGCTCGATGCCGCCGCGGTGGTGGAGCACGATCGCGCGGACCAGGCTCAGCCCGAGGCCGGTGCCCGGCGTGCCGCGGTGCGCCTCCAGCCGCACGAAGCGGTCCTGCACCCGCATCCGGTCCGCCGGTGCGATGCCGGGGCCGCGATCGGAGACCTCGAGCCGGATGTCGCCGCCGTCCGCGGACAGGCCGAGCACGACCTCGCCACCGGCATCGCTGAACTTCACTGCATTGTCGAGCAGGTTGATGACGAGCTGGAACAGCTGGTCGGCATCGCCGCGCACCTGCATCGACGTCGCAGGCGAAGCCGCCGACGTCGATGCCGCGTCGCGCAGGGCGATGCCGCGCTCGGCGGCGATCGGCACGTACAGCTCCAGCGCGTCGCGGGCGACGGCGCCCAGGTCCACGACCGGCTGGTCGTCGGCCGGTGCCTGCGCCTCGATGCGCGCCAGCCGCAGCAGGGCCGAGAAGGACTGCAGCAGCTGGTCGGTCTCGGCGATGGCGGCGTCCAGTTCGGGGGCCGGCATGTCGTCGCCGCCGTCGCGGCCGCGACCGCCGTCGCGCAGCAGCTCCAGGCGGTTGCGCAGCCGCGTGAGCGGCGTGCGCAGGTCGTGCGCGATGTGGTCGGTGGCATGGCGCACGCCGTCGAGCAGTTCCTCGATGCGGTCGAGCATGGTGTTGAAGCGCAGCGATACGCGATCGAACGCGTCGTCGCTCCCGTCGGTACTGGCACGCAGGCCGAGCTCGCCGGCGGCGACGCGGCCGGCGGCGTGGTCGAGCCCACGCAGGCGCCGCGACACCCAGCGCGCCGCCGACAGGCCCACCAGCGCGCCGAGCAATGCCGCCACCAGCAGCGCGGCGAGCGCCGTACGCAGCATCACCGCGAGGAAACGGTCGGTCGACCGCATCTTCAGGCCGGCCATCAACACGCTGCCGTCGGGCAGCTGCTGCATCCAGGCGACGACGCGGCCGCCGCCGTCGGCCGGCGGCATCCGGAATTCGAGCCAGCGGCCGCCGCCGACCTCGCGCGCGGCCTTGCCGCCACGTACCGCGTCGTCGCGCGGCTTGTCGCGGCGCGGCGGCAGGCGTGCGGGCGCGCCGACGATCGCGGCGCCGCGGGGGTCGAACAACGCGTACACCGCATCCGCGTCGTTCGGATGCGCGAGGCGCGCGCGCAATTCGTCCGCGAGCGCACCGGCCCCGCCGTCGCGGTACAGCTCGGCGAGGCCCGCACCATCGGCGCTCACGACCTGGCGCGCGTCGCCCGCGATCAGCGCGGACACCGCGAGGTAGACACCGCCGCCGAGCAGGGCGAACCCGACCAGGAACGCGAGCGCGACCGACACCGCGAGCCGCGCGCTGGTCGAGCGCACCAGCGGCGTCATGCGCCGAGCCGGTAGCCCGCGCCGCGCACGGTGTGCAGCAGCGGCGTGGCGAAGTCCTGGTCGATCTTCTGCCGCAGTCGGCTGATGTGGACGTCGATCACGTTGGTCTGCGGATCGAAGTGGTAGTCCCACACCGCCTCGAGCAGCATCGTGCGCGTGACCACGCGGTCGGCCTGGCGCATCAGGTATTCGAGCAGGCGGTATTCGCGCGGCTGCAGTTCGATGCGGCGGCCGGCGCGCACCGCTTCGCGGCGCAACAGGTCGAGCTCGAGGTCGGCGACGCGCAGGCGCACCGGCTCGGCGCCGCCACCCGCGCCGCGGCGCGCGAGGCTGTCGAGGCGCGCACTGAGTTCGGCGTAGGCGAAGGGCTTGGCGAGGTAGTCGTCGGCGCCGGCGCGCAGGCCTTCGACGCGATGATCGACCTCGCCCAGCGCGGTGAGCAGCAGCACCGGCGTGCGGTCGCCGGTGCCGCGCAGCGTGCGCAACACGGCCATGCCGTCGACCTGCGGCAGCATGCGGTCGAGGACGATGGCGTCGTAGCGTTCGGTGCCGGCCATGAACAGGCCGTCGCGGCCGTTGTCGGCCTGGTCGACGGCGTGGCCGTCCTCCTTCAGGCCCTTGGCGATGAAGGCGGCGGTGTGCGGGTCGTCTTCGACGAGCAGGATGCGCATGCCGGCTCCAGGGACCCGCAAAAGGATACCCCCGCCGCCCTGGGGAGAACGGCGGGGGCAGTGGCACGCGGCGCCCGGGATCCGCCCGGGGCGCCGCGCCTGACGCACGATCGACTGCGCGCGATCAGCCGGCGGGCTTGGACGCGTCCTTCGCGGCGTCGGCCTTGGCGGCCGGCTTGGCGGCGGCCTTGTGCTTCCAGGCCTTCTTCATCGGCGCCTTGGCCGGCGCGGCCTTCGCGGCGGGCGCAGCGGGGGCGGCGGCGGGGGCGGACTGCGCGAACGCCGAGGTCGCGGCGACGGCGAGCGACGCGGCGAGGACGGTGGCGACGTACTTGTTCATTTCGACGGCTCCTGAAGGAAAGGGTGCCGTGGCAGGCGAGGCCGCCGCGACCACGACAGCCTCGCCCCGCGCGGCTCGCGCCGCGATGGCCGGAACATGAAGGAAATTTAATCTTCCGCGGCGGGGCCGTTCGCAAGGCCATCCGCCGCCTGCCGGCACGCGCTATTCCAGCGCGTAAATGATGTAGACGTCCTGGTCCAGGGTGATGCGGCCTTCCCGCAACACGACCGGCGGCGGCGGCGCGGCCGCGTTCGATCCCATCACGGTGACCGTACCCAGCGAATGGGCGCGCCCATCGTCGGAGTAGCTGATGTTGAATGCCTGGTTCGAGATCGTGTGAACGGGTCCGAGCTTGCGGCCCGCACCGGCCGCCAGCGCTTCGGCCGTTGTCCGCGCATCGGCAATCGCCTCGTCCAGCAGTTCCCGCCTGAACGCCTGCGAACGGGACGTCTCGAAGTTTTCCGTATCGAGCCTCACGGCCTTGTCGCCCGGCAGGCCTGCGATGAATTCCCGCAAGGCATCGAGCGCGTGGAAGCGGACCTTGATTTCGCGCTCGTAGGTGTTGCCGAGGAAGACCTGCTTTTCGGCCTTGCTGTCGTACTCGTAATCCGGGGAAATCGACAGGTTCGGAATGGAAAGGTCCGCAGGGGCGACTTTCATCCGGTCCGCGATGGCCAGGATCCGGGCGGCGAGCGCCTCGATTCTCGTCTGAGTCGCCGGATTCGTGCTGGTTTCGGACAGGGTGACCCTGAGTGGGAAGAGATCGGGAACGATTTCACGCGTTGCCTCCCCATGCACTGCTACGAACGGCGCGCCGTTGATGGCCTGGGCGCTTGCCTGCCCGCCGATCGCCATCGCGGCGAAGAGGAACGCGATTCGCATCTTCATCTGTCCACTCCTTGCTGGATCAAAGTCCCTTGGCCGCCTCGGCCACGGCGCGGAACAGCGCGCGGCCCTTGTTCATCGTCTCGTCCCACTCGGCGGCGGGATCGGAGTCGTAGACGATGCCGGCGCCCGCCTGCACGTGCAGCTTGCCGTCTTCGATGACGGCGGTGCGGATCGCGATGGCGGTGTCGGCATCGCCCTGCCAGCCGATGTAGCCGATGGCGCCCGCATACACGTTGCGCTTCATCGGCTCGAGCTCGGCGATCAGTTCCAGCGCGCGGATCTTCGGCGCGCCGCTGACGGTACCGGCGGGGAACGTGGCCCGCAGCACGTCGGCGTATGTGAGCCCTTCGCACAGCGTGCCGGTGACTTCGCTGACGATGTGCATGACGTGGCTGTAACGCTCGATGCCGAAGCGCTCGCCCACTTCCACGGTACCGGGCTCGGCGATGCGGCCGACGTCGTTGCGGCCGAGGTCGATCAGCATCAGGTGCTCGGCGCGCTCCTTCGGGTCGGCGAGCAGTTCGGCCTCGAGCGCGGCGTCCTGCGCGGGCGTGGCGCCGCGCCGGCGCGTGCCGGCGATCGGGCGCACGGTGACGGTGCCGCGGCCCGCATCGTCGTATTCGAGCCGCGCGAGGATTTCCGGCGAACTGCCGACCACCTGCGTGCCGCCGATGTCGAGGAAATACATGTACGGCGACGGATTCAGCGCGCGCAGCGCGCGATAGACGTCGACGGGGCGCGCGGTGAACGGAATCGACAGCCGCTGCGACAGCACGACCTGGAACACGTCGCCGGCGGCGATGTATTCCTTGGCCTTGCCGACCGCGTCGATGAAACCCTCGCGCGTGAAGCCGGAGACGAAGTGCGCTTCGTCCACCGACTCCGACCGCAGCGTCGGCGGATAACCGGCGCCGGGCTGGCGCAGGCGGTGCACGAGTTCGTCGAGGCGCCGGTTCGCGCGCGACAGCGCCTGCGGCTCCGTCGGATCGGCGTGCACCACCAGGTACAACCGGCCCTTGAGGTTGTCGAACACCGCGACTTCGGTGCTGAGCATCAGCAGGATGTCGGGCGTGCCGAGTTCGTCCGGCTTGTCGTTGCCGGGCGCGCCTGGATCACGCAGCCGCGGCTCCAGGAATCGCACGCATTCGAACCCGAACCAGCCGACGAGGCCGCCGGTGAACGCCGGCAGGCCCTCGACGCGCGGCACCGAATGCGCGGCGCGCAGGCGTTCGACTTCCGCGAACGGATCGTCGACCTCGCGCGCTTCCAGCAACTCGCCATGTTCGGTCGCGTACAGCGTGTTGCCGGCGAATGCGTACACGCGCCTGGCCGGCAGGCCGATGATCGAATAGCGGCCGAAACGCTCGCCGCCCTCGACCGATTCGAACAGGTAGGTGTGCGGTCCGTCGGCGAGCTTCAGGTAGACGGACAGCGGCGTGTCGAGGTCGGACAGGACCTCGCGCACGACCGGGACCAGGGTGTGTCCTTGCGCGGCGAGCGCGGCGAACTGCGCGGAATCCATCGACATGTCGGCGCGATCCCGATCAGGCAGGCTTGCGGGCGGCCGCGACCGCCGACTTCATCGCCGCGATCACCGCGGCGTAGTCGGGGTGGCCGAAGATCGCGCTGCCGGCGACGAAGGTGTCGGCGCCCGCGGCCGCGATCTCGCCGATGTTGTCCGGC
This sequence comes from uncultured Lysobacteraceae bacterium, assembly GCA_946482565.1. The sequence continues at coordinate 9,430 of CAMLSB010000051.1, forward strand.
TTCACGCCGCCGTCGATCTCGAGGCGGATGGGCTTGCCGCAGCGGTCGATCATGCCGCGCACGACGCGCAGCTTCTCCAGCGTCGAGGGGATGAACGACTGGCCGCCGAAGCCCGGGTTCACCGACATCAGCAGCACGTGGTCCAGCTCCGGCAGCACCCAGTCGAGTACGTCGACCGGCGTCGCGGGATTCAGCACCAGGCCCGGGCGGCATCCGCTGGCGCGGATGAGCTGGAGCGTGCGGTGCACGTGCCGGCTCGCCTCCGGGTGGAAGCTGATCTCGGTGGCGCCGGCCTTGGCGAAGTCGGGGACGATGCGGTCCACCGGCTCGACCATCAGGTGGACGTCGATCGGCGCGGTGACCCCGTGCTTGCGCAGCGCTTCGCAGACCATCGGGCCGATGGTCAGGTTCGGCACGTAATGGTTGTCCATCACGTCGAAGTGGACCCAGTCCGCGCCGGCGGCCAGGACCGCGTCGACTTCCGCGCCCAGGCGCGCGAAATCGGCGGACAGGATCGAGGGGGCGATGACGGTCGGCTGCGTGGTCTGTGGCATGGGGGCAGTGTACCCGCTGCCGCCGGAAGCCCTACACTGGGCGGCCCGCCTTCCACGGGAACCTGCGTGGCGACCACCCTGCTCGAAGCCGACCTGCCCGGCCTGCCCCTCCGTCATCGCGGCAAGGTCCGCGACGTGTTCGACCTGCCGGCCGGCGCCGGTGGTTCCGATGCTTCGGCCGGCCCCTTGATGCTCATGGTCGCGACCGACCGCCTCAGCGCATTCGACGTCGTGCTGCCCGACCCGATCCCAGGCAAGGGCGAAATGCTGTGCCAGGTCAGCAATTTCTGGTTCGGCAAGACCGCGCACATCGTGCCCAACCACCTCACCGGCATCGACGTCGCGGCGGTGCTGCCCGCCGGCGTCGATCCCGCGCTCTATGCGCAGCGTTCGGTGGTGACGAAGAAACTCAAGCCCGTTCCCGTCGAAGCGATCGCGCGCGGCTACCTGATCGGCAGCGGCTGGAAGGATTACCAGCGCACCGGCCGCGTCAGCGGCATCGGCCTGCCCGACGGCCTGCGCCAGGCCGAACAGCTGCCGCAGCCGATCTTCACCCCGTCGACGAAGGCCGCGGTCGGCGACCACGACGAGAACATCGACTTCGACACGATGGTGCGCACGGTCGGCGCCGACCTCGCCGAACAGGTGCGCGACGCGACGCTGCGTCTGTACGAGTATGCGGCGGCTTACGCGGCCGAACGCGGCATCCTGCTCGCGGACACCAAGTTCGAATTCGGCACCGACGCCGACGGCCGCCTCTACGTCATGGACGAAATGCTGACGCCGGATTCCTCGCGCTACTGGCCCGCCGACGAATACCTCGTCGGAACGAGCCCGCCGAGCTTCGACAAGCAGTTCGTGCGCGATTACCTGGAGACGCTGGACTGGGGCAAGACCGCGCCCGGCCCTCGCCTGCCGGCTGACGTGATCGCGCGCACGCGCGCCAAGTACGCCGAGGCGCTGCAGCGCCTGGCCGGCATTTCCATCGACTGACCGATGCACGGAGCGAAGCGATGACCGACGAGACGATCGACACTGCGATCCCGGCGCGCCCGATCGACCGCTGGTTCGCGCACTACTCCGGCGACCACCGCAACGAGGCCAACCAGCGCATCCACGTGGTCGCGGTGCCGCTGATCCTGTGGAGCGTGGTCGCGCTGCTATGGTGCATCCCCGTCGGCGGCACCTGGTTCCGGCCGGGCCTGTGGGCGGCGCTGGCGATGTTCTTCGCGTGGTCGTTCTATTTCCGCAACTCGCGCCGACTCGGCTACGGCATGCTCGTGGTGTTCGTGGCGATGGCGTGGCTGACGCGCTGGCTGCAGGAGACGCTGGGCACGACGCAGCTGCTGTACGTCGCCATCGGCGTGTTCGTCGTCGCCTGGATCGCGCAGTTCGTCGGCCACAAGCTCGAGGGCCGCAAGCCGAGCTTCCTCACCGACCTCACCTACCTGCTGATCGGCCCAGCCTGGGTGCTCGCCAAGCTGTACCGCAAGCTCGGCTGGCGCTACTGAAGTGACGGCGCGCGCCGGCGGGCTGGGCGGGCGCGACCTCGGCATCGCCCTGGTCATCTGCGTCGCCTGGGCACTGAACTTCCTGACTTCGGCGTGGGCGCTGCGCGAGATCCCGCCGTTCCTGTTCACCGCGGTGCGGCTGGCGATCCTCGCGTTGCTGCTCGGCGCGTTCCTGCGCCGGCCCGCGCCCGGGCAATGGCCGCTGCTGCTGGCGGTCGCCCTCTGCAACGGCGTGCTGCATTTCGGCCTGAGCTTCTGGTCGCTGCACCTGGCCGGCAACCTGTCCTCGCCGGCGATCGTGATGCAGAGCTACGTGCCGATGGCGGCGCTGCTCGCGTGGTGGTGGCTGGGCGAACGCTTCG
>CAMLSB010000052.1 GCA_946482565.1 uncultured Lysobacteraceae bacterium
CAGTTCCATCACCACGCCCTGGCCCGCGAACGCGGCGTCGCCGTGGATCAGCACCGGCAGCACCTGCTTGCGCTCGCGGTCGCCGCGACGCTGCTGGCGCGAGCGCACGCTGCCCGCGACCACCGGATCGACGATCTCGAGATGCGACGGGTTGAACGCCAGCGCCAGGTGCAGCGGGCCGCCCGGGGTGGCGATGTCGGCGCTGAAGCCCATGTGGTACTTCACGTCGCCGGTGTGCGCGCGGTCGGCGTGTTCCGGATGGTCGAACTTGCCCTCGAACTCGTCGAACAGCTTGCGCGGCGGCTTGCCGAGCGTGTTGACCAGCACGTTGAGGCGGCCGCGGTGGGCCATGCCGATCACGGCATCCTTCGCGCCGTCGGCACCCGCGCTTTGCAGCATCACGTCGAGCAGCGGGACCAGGCTGTCGCCGCCTTCCAGCGAGAAGCGCTTCTGGCCGACGTACTTGGTGTGCAGGTAGCGCTCCAGGCCCTCGGCGGCGGTGAGGCGCTCGAGGATCCGCAGCTTCGCTTCCTTCGACTGGCCGTAGTTGCCGGCGGCGGATTCGAGCTTCTCGTACATCCAGCGGCGCTGTTCGGCGTCGGTGATGTGCATGAACTCGGTGCCGATGCTGCCGGTGTACGTCGCCTTCAGCAGGGCGAGCAGGTCGCCGAGCTTCATCCGCTCGCGGCCGGCGACGCCGCCGGTGAAGAATTCGGTGCCCTGGTCGGCTTCGGAGAGGCGATGGAAGCCGAGCGTCAGGTCCGGCGCATCAGGGCGGACGGCCAGGCCCAGCGGATCGAGGTTGGCCCCGAGGTGGCCGCGCGAGCGATAGGCGGTGACCAGCTTGCCCACGGCGCGGTCGCGATCGTCGCCGGTGCCCGTGGCGCCAGCCTGTCCCATGCCTGCCTGCGCGATGCCCGCGGCCGCCTGCCTGCCGGCCTGCGCGACTTCGCGCATGACCGCCGAATGCGGCACGTCGCCGGCCTCGCGGCCCTTGAACGCATCGAAATAGGCCTTCCACTTCGGCCCGACGCTGTCGGGGGCGGCCAGGTACTGCTCGTACAGGTCCTCGATCCAGGCTGCATTGGCGCCTAGCTGGGAGGACTGGGCAAACTGCTTCAGGAGACTGTCCACTCGGGATCGGCAAGCTCGGTAAGGGGGCGGGCCTTGCAACCTGCAAGCGCCTGATTTTCCGGGGTTTGGATCGCCGCCGGGAGACCAGCACGCAAGTCCGGCAATTATAGCCGGAGCGCTTGCCGCACTGCACCACCGCCTGGTTCGAGCAAATTGGTCAGATGCCGAGCGCGCGGTACTCGGCGATCGGGCGCGAACGCTCCCAGGCGCGGTCGAATTCGCCGCGCAGCTGCCGGGCCCGGCCCGGTGCGGCGAGGTCGGTTTCGCCTTCCAGGCGCGAGGCGAGGCCGCGGAAGTAGTAGCCACCGGCATCGTTGGCGACGAAAGCGGAGGCGTACTCGCGGTCCACCGGATCGGAAGCCTCGCGGAAGGCGAAGGCGCTGGGCAGTCGCTGCGCGAGCGCCACCAGCGGGGCCTGGGCGCGCTGCGGCGCCACCGCATCCTGCAGCAGGATCCGCACCTGGCCGCCGGTGCCGGCGGTGGCGAAGCGGCGCAAGGCCTCGAGCACCGGCGCGGCGTCGAACAGGCCGGGGTCGAGTTCCTGCCCGCGGATGCAGATCGTGCGCCGCGCTCCGAGCACGATCGCGTTGCAGGCGGCGACGGCGTCGGCGATGCGGGCCACCTGCGATGCCCCGGCAAGGATGCGGTGCATCGACTGGTGCTCGATGCCCGCTTCCCGGAAGCGCGGTCCGCGCGGGACGAAGCCGTGCTGCACGTAGAAATCGATCGCGCCGGCCTGCGCGTGCAGGGCCACCTCGTACCAGCCGCGTTCGCGTGCCAGGCGCAGCAGCGCCGACAGCATTGCCGCGCCGACGCCGTGGCGGCGCCACGGCGCGAGCACCGCCATGCGGCCGATGCGCGCCGGTTCGTCGCCGACGGGCGGCACCAGGCGACCGGTGCCGATCGCCTCGCCGGCGAGGGTGCGGGCCACGACGTGCGCGCAGGCGGGATCCAGCGCATCGCGTTCCAGGGCGGCGGGGACGTGCTGTTCATGCACGAACACGGCTTCGCGGATCGCGTGCAGTTCCGCCATCGCCAGCGGGTATTCGACGGCCTGCACCCGGAACGGCGGTGCACCGGCGCTGCCGTGCGCATCGGTGGCGGCGAAACCGGCGAGGTCGTCCGGGGCGCTCATTCTTCCTCGTCGTCCTGGCGGTAATGGCCCGCCTCGTACAAGGCGAATGCGACATCGCGGCCTGCCTGCGAGAGCGCGGCATAGGCGGCGCCATCCAGCGTCGCCGCGGCGGCCAGGCGGCGCGCGTCGGCGACCGGCAGCGCGAAGGCCTCGCCATTGGCGTAGAGGCGCGCGTTGCGTCCCTGGCGGCGCCAGGCCATGCGGCTCAACGGATGTCGCGACCAGCCGGCACCGTGTTCGAGCTGCCATTCGATTTCGATGCGCGGATGCGGCGCCGCATCGGCCGCGACCGCGCCGGCGCTGCGGTAGGTGGTGATGAAACGGCCGAACCAGTCGCCGAGGCGGTCGGGATCGTTCATGCGCAATGCATTCAGCGCGGCGAGCGCGCGCTGCATCGCGGCGTCGTCGATCTCGTTCGGATCCTCCGGCGGGACGAGGTCCGGGTCCGCGTAGCGCACGGCATCGTCGGCGTCGGCGGCGAGCGTGTCGACGAAGTCGCCGAACAGTTCCGCGGACGACGGGGCGCGCATGCCGACGGAGAACGTGAGGCAGGCATCCTCGGCGACGCCGTGGTGCGGCACGCCGGGCGGCAGGTAAAGCATGTCCCCGGGGCCGAGCACCCAGTCGTGCGTCGGCGTGAATTCGCGCAGCAGCTTCAGGTCGACGTCGTCGCGGAAAGCCAGTGGCGGATTCGGCGAAGCATCGATCTGCCAGCGGCGATGGCCCTGCGCCTGCAGCAGGAACACGTCGTACTGGTCGACGTGCGCGCCGACGGATCCACCGGGCGCGGCGAACGAGACCATGATGTCGTCGATGCGCCAGCGCGGCAGGAACGCGAATGCCGGCAGCAGCGCGGCGACATCGGCGTCCCACTTGTCGACGTCCTGCACCAGCAGCGTCCAGTCGTGGTGCGGCAGCGAGGGGAACAGTTCCTCGGGGAACGGCCCGGTGCGAAGCTGCCAGGCGTCGCGCGAACGGTCGTGCGCGACGATGCGCGACAGCGCGAGTTCCTCGCACGCAAGGCCGGCGAGGTCCTCGGGGCTGATCGGCGATTCGAAGCCGGGGAAGGCATTGCGGATGAGCAGCGGCCGCTTCTGCCAGTAGTCGCGCAGGAATGCCTGCGGCGCCATGCCGAGCGGCGGAGCGCCGCTCGCGGCGTCCACTTCGAGGGGAAGCGCCTTGCGCGCGGGTGGACGCCGGCTCACGGAGACGCGCCCCCGCGTTCGCGAGCCAGGCGGTCCTCGAGGCCGCGCCGTCCGGCGGCGGCATAGTCGCGGCACGCGCCTTCGTCCGTCATCGGGGCCTCGCCGCGCAGGCGCGGCCAGAGCCCGCTCGCGCCCGGATGCGGTGTCAGCAGGATGTCGCAGGGCAACGCGGCGAGCGCGTCCAGGCCGCCCCTGAAGGCGGCGAGATCTTCGGGGTGCGCGGAATAGCGGTAGGTGTCGTCGGCGATGGCGCTCACGCTGTCGGCGTAGACGACGTGCAGGCAGCGATCGTTCTCGCAGCTGTCCCAGGTCCAGGTGGTCGCGCCGGGCGTGTGGCCTGGCTGGGCGTGCGCGGTGAACCGCGTGCCGCCGAGCACGAAGCTGCCGGAGTCGGCGAGCGCAACGACGTTCGCAACGGGCGCGAAGCCGGGAATCGCGTCGAACTGGGGATCGCTGCGGTCGCCGCGGCCCAGTCGCAACGCGGGCACGGCGGCGGTGCGCGCGAGCAGCGGCGCGCCCGTGGCCGCCTGCAAGGCCGCCATGCCACCGACGTGGTCGAGGTGTTCGTGGCTGCTCAACAGCATGCGCACGTCGCGCGGATCCACGCCCAGCGCGCGCAGGTTGGCGAGCAGGCGCGGCGCGTATTCCGCGGTGCCGGCGTCGACGATCACGTGTCCCGCCGGCGTCGCCACGAGCAGCGCCGAGACGCCGCAGCTGCCGATGTACCAGGTGTTGCCGAAGACGTGGCGCGGTCCGGTGGCCTCGTTCCAGTCGGTTTCGTCGCGGCAGGGTGCGGGCGGCGCCGTGCCGGCGTGTGGCTGGGCGATCGGATGCGCTGTCGCATCGGTGGCGGGGACGGCGTCGGTGGGCTGGCGGGTGGCCGCGCAGCCGGCCAGCATCGCGGCGAGCGTCGCAACGCCGATGGCGCGGCTGCCGGCACGCATCTCAGGACTCCCGCGCCAGGCGCGCGGCGAGACCCGTATAGGTCGCGGGCGTCATGTCGAGCAGCCGCTGCTTCGCGTCGGCGGGAAGGTCCAGGCCCTCGATGAAGGCGCGCATCGAGGTGGCGTCGATGCCCTGGCCGCGGGTGAGCGCCTTCAGCTGCTCGTAGGGGTTCGGCAGGCCGTGGCGGCGCATCACCGTCTGCACGGCTTCGGCGAGCACTTCCCACGCGGCGTCGAGGTCGGCGGCGAGGCGCTCGGGATTCACCGACAGCTTGCCGAGCCCGCGCAGCAGCGCGTCGAAGCCGACGAGCGCGTGACCGAACGCGGTGCCCAGCGCGCGCAGCACGGTGGAATCGGTGAGGTCGCGCTGCCAGCGGCTGATCGGCAGCTTGGCGGCGAAATGTTCGAGCAGCGCATTGGCGATGCCGAAATTGCCTTCGGCGTTCTCGAAGTCGATCGGGTTGACCTTGTGCGGCATGGTCGAGGAGCCGACTTCGCCGGCCTTCACCGCCTGCCTGAAATAGCCGAGCGAGATGTAGCCCCAGGCGTCGCGGCACAGGTCGATGCAGATGGTGTCGACGCGCTTCATCGCGTCGCAGAGCTCGGCGATGCCGTCGTGCGGCTCGATCTGCGTCGTGTACGGCTGCCAGGACAGGCCGAGCGATTCCACGAAGCGGCGCGAGAACGCGGGCCAGTCGACGTCGGGATAGGCGGCGACGTGCGCGTTGTAGTTGCCGACGGCACCGTTGATCTTGCCCGGCATCGGCAGCGCGGCGAGGACGGCGCGCTGGCGCTCGAGGCGCGCGACCACGTTCGCCAGTTCCTTGCCGACGGTGGTCGGCGACGCGGTCTGGCCGTGCGTGCGCGCAAGCATCGGCAGCGCGGCATGCTCGTGGGCCATCACTCGCAGCCCGGCGACCAGTTCGTCGAGCTTCGGCATCATGATCCGGTCGCGGCCCTCGGCCAGCATCAACGCGTAGGACAGGTTGTTGATGTCCTCGCTGGTGCAGGCGAAGTGCACGAACTCGAGCGATGGTCCCAGCGCGGCGTCGCCCTGCAGCCGTTCCTTGATGAAATACTCGACCGCCTTGACGTCGTGGTTGGTCGTCCGCTCGATCTCCTTCACCCGCGCTGCGTCGGCGACCGTGAAGCCGTCGGCGAGCGCGCGCAGGCGCGCGATCGCACCGGGCGCGAACGCGGGGAGTTCGACGATGCCGGGTTCGGCTGCGAGCGCCAGCAACCATTCCACCTCGACGCGGACGCGGGCGCGCACCAGGCCGTATTCCGAGAACACGGGCCGCAGCGCGTCGACCTTGGCGGCATAGCGGCCATCGAGCGGGGACAGGGCGAGCAGCTGGGCTTCAGGCATGGCGCGGCCGGGTCGGGGCGGGGCTGCCATTCTAAGGCGCTGCAATTCCAAACGCTGGCGGCGCTATCCTCCCCTCAGGCACCCATGGAGGCAGCGGATGGCCAGGCGCACCGGCGGGCTCCCCGTCGAGCACTACCGCATCGAGCACGACAGCATGGGCGAACTGCAAGTCCCCGCGGACGCGCTATGGGGCGCGCAGACCCAGCGCGCGGTACAGAATTTCCCGGTGTCGGGCCGGCCGATGCCGCGCGGCTTCATCCGCGCGCTCGGGCTGGTCAAGGCGGCGGCGGCCGAAGTCAACGCCGGCCTCGGCCTGCTGCCGAAGGCGAAATCCGCGGCGATCCGCAAGGCGGCGCTGGAAGTGGCCGCGGGCGAGCATGACGCGCATTTCCCGATCGACGTATTCCAGACCGGGTCCGGCACGTCGAGCAACATGAACGCGAACGAGGTGGTCGCGACGCTCGCATCGCGCGCGCTCGCCGGGAGTCCCGCGGCGAAAGGCGCCGCGGCGAAGGGCACGCCCGCGGTCCATCCGAACGACGACGTCAACCTCGGCCAGAGTTCGAACGACGTCGTGCCCACGGCGATCCGCGTGTCGGCGCAACTCGCGGTCCACGAGGACCTGCTGCCCGCGCTGCGGCACCTGCGCAAGGCCATCGAGCGCAAGGCGAAGTCGCTGCGCGGCCAGACCAAGACCGGGCGCACGCACCTGATGGACGCGATGCCGCTGACCTTCGGGCAGGAATTCGGCGCCTGGGCGGCGCAGCTTGCGTCGGCGGAGCTGCGCTTCGGCGACGCGGCCAGGCGCATGCGGCGCCTGCCGATCGGCGGCACCGCGATCGGCACCGGCATCAACGCGGATCCGCGCTTCGGCAAGGCGATGGCGGAGGCGCTGTCCGCGCTCGCCGGCACGCCGTTCGAATCGGCCGCCGACAAGTTCGAGGGCATCGCGTCGCAGGACGACTCGGTGGAACTGTCGGGGCAGCTCAACGCGCTCGCGGTCGCGCTGATGAAGATCGCCAACGACCTGCGCTGGATGAATTCAGGCCCGCTCGCCGGCCTCGGCGAGATCGAGCTGCCGGCGCTGCAGCCCGGTTCCTCGATCATGCCGGGCAAGGTCAACCCGGTGGTTCCCGAGGCGACCTGCATGGTCTGCGCGCGGGTGATGGGCGGCCATGCCACGGTGACGATCGCCGGTGCGTCCGGCAACTTCCAGCTCAACGTGATGCTGCCGCTGGTCGCCAGCGAGCTGCTGGAATCGATCCGCCTGCTCGCCAACGTGATGCGCCTGCTGGCCGATTCGGCCATTGCCGGCCTGAAAGTGCGCGAGGGCAACGTGCGCGGGGCGCTGGCGCGCAATCCGATCCTCGTGACCGCGCTGAACCCGATCATCGGCTACGAGAAGGCCGCCGCGATCGCGAAGCGCGCCTACAGGGAAGGCCGCCCGGTGTTCGACATCGCCCTGGAGGACAGCGGGCTGCCGGCGACCGAATTGCGCAGGCTGCTGGATCCCGCCGTGCTTGCCATGGGCGGCATACAGCCCGGTGGCAAGCGCGTCGATGGAAAGCGTCGCGGCTAGCGCATCGCGAGTTCGTTACGGACGTCGCGCTCGCAGTCATCGATGTCGTCCGCATCCAGCGTCGCGTACGGCCTGAATTCGGGCAGGCTGGCGGCCAGGCGCTGCTGCGAATCGCGCAGCTCCGGCAGGCCGCGGCAGATGCGGAGCACGGCGGGCTGGATCTCGCGCACGACGGTGGCCTTGACCTTGCGCTCGAGGCTGCCGGTCATCGCGCCGAAGAACAGGCGGAACATCCCGACGTCGGTGGCGTCGATCGCGAGCATCGCCGCGCGCTCGCCGGCGTCGATGCCGGTCTTCGCCAGGTCGATGACGCGCGCGCGGTAGGCCAGCAGCTGCGCGCGCTGGTCCGCGTCGATCGCGACGGGCTTGCCGTCGACGAGGAAATCGCCCGTCGGCGTGATCTCGCCCGGGGGCAGGGCGTGGCGCCTGTCGGCCTCGGCCTTGCTTTCCTTGCCGAAGCGCAGGGTGTCGCCGAGGGAGAGGTTTTCATTCTCGAGCTTGGCGCGTTCCTGGGCCAGGTCGGCGCGGACTTCCGCGCGGGCGTCGGCGAGGTCCTGCGCGACTTCGCCGCGCGTCGTGCCGGCGTGGGCGGCCAGCGGCGAAAGGGCGAGGATCAGGACGGCGGCATGCATGGACTTCATGGGTGCTCCCGGGTGCGGAATGATCAGTGCTTGGGGTCGGCGCGCAGCCAGCGCGCGGTGTCTTCGAGGCGGTAGAAGCCGGAATCGGCGGCGTACTGCAAGTTCATGGCAGCAGTGCTTCGCGTCCCGGGACTACTTCGTCGACCAGGCGCCGTCGCGATCGATGTCGCGGGCGCAGTCGTCGACGTCTTCCTGGTCCATGCTCGCGTACGGCCGGAACTCCGGCATCGACGCGGCGAGCTTCTGCTGGGCGTCGAGCAGGGCGGGCAGGCGCGTGCAGATCAGCTTCGCCTCTTCCTTCAGCTCGCTGGCCTTGGCTTCGATGCGATCTTCCATGTGCTGCTTGTCGCCGCCGCCGAAGATCGAGCCGAGCGCCTCGGACACGGCGACGCCGGCGAGATCGGCGCCCTTCGCGCCGATGGCCATGCCGGCCTCGGCGACGTCGATCATGCGTCCGCGGTATTCGAGCAGCATCGCGCGCTGCGCCGGCGTGGTCGCGACGGTCTTGCCGCCGACGACCAGGTCGCCCCGGGGCGTGATCGACGCTTCGGGACCGGTGTCGCCGCTGCCGCCGTAGTGCTTGCCGTTGATTTCCAGGCCACCGCCATGGTTCAGGCTGATGTCCTTGGTCCGCAGTTCGACGCGTGCCTTGGCGATCTCGCGCTCGACCTGCTTGCCGATCGTGGTCGTGGCCTTGCCGGCCTCGGCCGACGCCTGCGCCACCGCGCCGGCGACGGAGTCGTCCGCTGCGGGCGCCTGCCGCGAGCTGCAGCCGCCGGCCAGCGGCAGCGCCGCGACGGCCAGGGCCAGGGAAGCGATGCGAAGCTTGTTCATGGCATGGATTCCGTTTCGATGTCGGGGAAGGACTGGCCGGCGCGTGGCCGGCCAGCCATTGCTCAGTTGTCGTCGCGCCAGCGGCGCAGGCGGATCGCGCCGATGATCATCGCCACGCCGGCCACCGCACCGATCCACAGCTGTGGGGTCGCCAGCACCGCGTAGGTGGTGCGAACCGCGGCCAGCGTGTCGAGCGGGTTGCCGTTGCCGAAGTGGTCGGGCATGTGGGTCGCGGAGATCCAGCTGCCCGGCGCGACGCTGAGCAGCGCGCGGCCGACGACGTTCTTCCAGAACCAGCCCGACTCCAGGTTGAAGAGGTGCATCAGGTCGAACCAGGTCACGAAGATGCCGGCGAACAGCGGGATCATCAGCGCCCAGAGGAAGGGCTTGCTCTTGGCCCAGGACGAGCACAGCAGCAGCCAGCCGGCGGTCGGCAGCGCCCAGAGCGCGTATACCGGGATCATCACGACCATCTGGCCCGCGACCGTGAGCGGACTCGCCGGACCCCACACGAGGGTGAGCGGGTTGCCGCCGTGCAGCAGCACCGCGCCGCTGAGGACCACGAGGAAGCCGACCATCGTCGCCAGCGCCGCGCCGACCGCGATCACCGGGGCCACCAGCAGCGCGCTCGCCACCTTCGACAGCACCGTCTCGCGGTCGGACAGCGGCAGCGACTTCCAGAACAGCACGCTGCGGTCCTTGCGGTCGTCGTAGAGCGCGCCGAGGCAGTAGAAGAACACCACGAACGCGAGCACGATGAAGGGCCAGCTCGAAGCCATGAACAGGCTCATGTCGATGCCGTGGCCGAGCTTCTGCAGGTCCGCCTGGTCCATGTGCGAGGTGAGGGCGCCCAGGTCGATGCCGCTGACCTTGAAGCCCCGGCCATCGATGTCGAAGTTGCCGGAGGAACGGCGCGCGGCCATCTCGCCGACGCCGAAGCCCATGATCGAGAGCAGCAGGAAGATGCCGCCGGCGACCAGCGGCGCCCAGAGGAAGCCGCCCTTGTGTTCCCAGAACTCGCGCCGGAGCAGGAGCTTGAACTTGTGGGTCGGGTGCGGCATCACTTTCGCGGGGGCGTTCATGCGTAGGTTCCCTTCATCGTGGCGACGAACAGGTCGGCCAGGCCCGGGGTGCGGGTTTCGCCGAGCGGTGCGAGGCGGTCGCGCGGTACGGAGTCGAACAACATCACGGTCTTGCCGAAGGGCAGCGCGCGCTCGTCGATCGGCTTGAGCCCGCGCGCGGCCTGCAGCTGCGCGGCGTCCACCAGGACCTCGACGTAGCGTTCGCCGACAGCTTCCATCGGCGCGGCGAGCACCATCTTCCCGTCGCGGATGAACATCACGTCGGTGAGGATGTGCTCGACTTCCTCGACCTGGTGGGTGGTGATGAGGATGGTTTTCTGCTCGTCGAAGTAGTCCTCCAGCAGGCGCTGGTAGAACTGCTTGCGGTAGAGGATGTCGAGGCCGAGCGTGGGCTCGTCGAGCACCAGCAGCTTCGCGTCGATCGCCATCACCAGGGCCAGGTGCAGCTGCACGATCATGCCCTTGGACAGTTCGCGCACGCGCAGGTTGGGCTTGAGCTGGGTGTTGGCGAGGAAGCGCTCGCAGCGGGCCCGGTCGAAGCGCGGATGCACGCCGGCGACGAACTCGATCGCGTCGGCGACGCGCAGCCAGCGCGGCAGCACCGCCACGTCGGCGATGAAGCACACGTCGTTCATCAGATCGTCGCGCTGGGTGCGCGGATCGCGGCCGAGCACGTCCAGCGAACCCTCGAACGGGACCAGGCCCAGGATCGCCTTGAGCGCGGTGGTCTTGCCGGCGCCGTTGGGACCGATCAGGCCGACGATGCGGCCGGCGGGAATGGTGAAGTCGGCGTTGTCGAGCGCGACCTTGTTCTTGTAGGCCTTGCGCAGGCCGCGGGCGGTGACCACGTTGCGGGTGTCGGTCGCGTTCATCGCTTGTCTCCGTCCTTGAGCAGGTCGCCGGCCATCAGGCCCAGGCGCTGGATGCGCTCGAGCACCAGCGGCCACTCCTCGGTGAGGAACCGCTGGCGCTCGCTGGCGAGCAGCTTCTTCGATGCTTCTTCGGTCACGTACATGCCAAGTCCCCTGCGTTTCTCGACGAGCGCCTCGTCCGCCAGTTCCTGGTAGGCGCGCGACACGGTGATCGGATTGAGCTGGTATTCGGCGGCGACCTGCCGCACGGAGGGCAATGCGTCGCCGGGCTTGAGTTCGCCCTCGAGCATCATCGCGATCACCCGCTCCTTGAGCTGGCGGTAGATCGGGGCGCCGTCGTTCCACTGGATCGGGCTCATCGCTCAGCTCCCGGTTGCGCGGCGCAGACCCTGCGCGATGGAGAAATACGGAAGGGCGAGCGCGCTGCGGGCGCGACGGGCGTGGGCGGCGCGCGGGGCGGCGGCCGTGTCGGCCTCCGCGCCGGCGGCATCGGCCATGCCGGTGTCCGGGGCGACAGCGTCCTGGGAGGCGGAAGCGGCGAACACCGCGAAATCCGGTTGGACCGGCTGCGGCGGCGCACCCGCCAGCAGCATCAGGCCGAGCACCGCGGCAGTCGCCGAGAGCGCGGTCATCGTGTGCTGGAGCTTGCGGTTCATGGGGTAGGTCCTGCGCTGGGGTAACTGGTGTTGTATGCAACTATAACACCGAAACACACCGGGTCAAGTGCCGTGACCCCAACTGATGGCAGGGGTGGCGTTGCCGCGGCGACCCCCGGCCCGCGACAATGGACGACCATTCCCGCCCGGCCACCCGCGCCGGCGACCACTGGAGTCCCCCCGCATGACCCTGTTCGCGCGCGCCGCCGTCGCGCTTGTCCTCGCCGCCGCCGTCGTCGGCCCGGC
>CAMLSB010000053.1 GCA_946482565.1 uncultured Lysobacteraceae bacterium
GGATCGGGAAGCGGTCGCCCCAGGCCTGGGCGAGGATCGCGCCGGCGGTGCTGCGGCCGATGCCCGGCAGCGCGACGAGCGCATCGAGGTCGCGCGGCAGTTCGCCGCCGTGGAGCGCCATGCAGGCGCGCGCCGCGGCGTGCAGGTTGCGCGCGCGGGCGTAGTACCCGAGGCCGGACCACAACGCGAGCACGTCGTCGAGCGGTGCGCGGGCGAGCGACGGCAAGTCCGGGAATGCGGCGACGAAACGCTGGAAATACGGGATCACGACCTGCACCTGCGTCTGCTGCAGCATCGCCTCCGACAGCCAGGTGCGGTAGGGCGCGCGCGGATGCTGCCAGGGCAGGTCGTGGCGGCCGTTGCGGTCGAACCAGGCGAGCAGGCTGTGCGCGAAGGCGTCGCCCGCCGGCCTGGCACCGGGCGCCAGGGTCGTCTTAGCGCGGGGCATCCGCGACCTCGGGCGAGGACAGCGTCGCTTCGACGCCTTCCAGGCGCGCGCCATCCAGTTCCAGCAAGGGCGCATGCACGCGCGCGTCGAGCGGTGGCAGCGGGTTCGCATCGTCGGCGGCGAGCCAGCGCTGCACGTCGGCGAGGCGGAAGCGCGCATCGAGCGCAGCGGCGTCGCGCTGCAGCGACAGCGTGGCGACGTCGCCGAGGTCGGGCGCGCCGGTGTAGTCGAGCGCGAACGGCATCGTCGCGGTCGATGCGTCGAGCGGCGCCGGCAGCGCGGGCCAGGCCTGCGGCCAGCGCGCGACATCGCCGTTCAATCGCAGGACGAGGCGTCGCCCGAGGGCGAGCTGGCCGCGCGCGCGCAGCGGAGGCACCGGATCGGTCGCGGCCGCGCCGCGCCCGCGCATCGCGACACCGGCATCGGCGAGCAACCAGACCGCGTTGTCGAACAGCAGCGGCCCGTATGCACCCAGCGAGAACGGCACGCGCGTCGTGCCCGATTCCCATTGCGCGGCGACACCGATCCGCGCCGGCTGCAGCCGCAGTTCATCGGCGCCGAAACGCAGCGGGCCGGACAGCACGATCCATCCCGGCAAAGTCCAGTCGCTGCCGCGCTGCACGGTGATCCGGCCGCTCGCGGCGAAGCCCGTGCGCGCGTCGCGCAACAGGGCATCCGGATCGTTGATCGTGATGGCGAGGTCGGCGGGAATCGACACCGGCGGATCGAGGTAACGCGCGCGCAATCGCGCGTGCAGCGCTTCGCCCGGGGCCAGGCGCGGCAGGTCGAGCTGGATACCGTCGATCGTCCAGTCGTCGTTGTCGAGGCGGCCGTCGGTGATGCGCACGCCGTCGGCGAAGGTCGGCAGTTGCGGCTGCTTCGAGGGCGGGCGCGTGGCGAGCCAGTGCTGCAGCGCGGGCAGGTCGACGCGCGGGGCGTCCAGTTCCAGGCGCCGCGCCGCGAGCACGTCGCCGCGCGCGCGGATCGTCGACCAGGGCACGGACACCATCGCGCGGTCCGCGTGCAGCAGTTCCTGCGCTGCACCGGGTTCGCGCACCGAGAGGTCTCGAAGCAACAGCATCGGCGTCCCGCGCAAGCGGTATTCGGCGACGCCCGTGGCGCGGATCTCGAGTCCCAGCGAACTGCCGATGCGGTCGAGGAGGAAGCGACTGGCACGCTGCGGTTGCAGCAGCGCATGCAGCGCGAGCCACAGCAGCAGGGCGACGCCGACGGCGACTGCGCCGAAAACAAGCGGGCGCCGCGCGCGACGATCCTTGCTGGCGCCCGCGCGCGGGGCGGTGCCCATGCCGTCGCTCAGCCGCCCAGCGCCGCAGGCAGCAGCGCGTCGACGAAGGCCTGCGCATCGAACACGCGCAGGTCCTCGGGACGCTCGCCGATGCCCGCGTAACGGATCGGGATGCCGAACTCACGGGCCAGCGCGAACACCACGCCGCCCTTCGCCGTGCCGTCGAGCTTGGTCACGACCAGCCCGGTGACGTCGACCGCCGCATGGAACTGGCGCAACTGCGACAGCGCGTTCTGCCCGGTGGTGCCGTCGATCACCATCAGAACCTCGTGCGGCGCATCCGGATCGAGCTTGCCGAGCACGCGGCGGATCTTGCCGAGCTCCGCCATCAGGCCCTGCTGCGTGTGCAAGCGGCCGGCGGTGTCCGCGATGAGCACGTCGACGCCGCGCGCCTGCGCCGACTGCAGCGCGTCGTAGGCGACGGCCGCGGCATCGGCATCCTGGCCCTGCGCGACGACGGGCACGCCGTTGCGTTCGCCCCAGGCCTGCAACTGCGCGACCGCGGCGGCGCGGAAGGTGTCGCCCGCGGCGAGCATCAGCGAGCGGCCTTCGTCCTTGAAGCGCTTCGCGAGCTTGCCGATGGTGGTGGTCTTGCCGACGCCGTTGACGCCGACGGTGAGCACAACGAAGGGACGCGCGGCCGGATCGATGGCCAGCGGCACCGCGACCGGACGCAGCATTTCGACCAGGTCGGCGCGCAACGCGGCGAGCAGCGCCTGCGCGTCGGCGAATTCGCGCGCCTTCATGCGCCGGCGCAGGCCTTCGACCAGGGCCGTCGTGGCCGGCACGCCGACGTCGGCGAGCAGCAGCGCGGTCTCGATCTCGTCGAGCAGCTCGTCGTCGAGGCGCGGATTGCGGGAAAACAGCCCACCAAGGCCGCGGGCGAAGGCACTGCCGCGCAGGCGCTCACGCCACCCGGGCGCGCCCGCCGCAGCCGGGGGCGCGGCGTTCGCGGCGGGTTCGGTGGCGGCCGGTTCGGGCGCCGCGGCCGCCGTCTCCGGCCGGTTGCGGCGGAAGAAACTCACCATCGTGGGGACCATCGCGCAGAATGGCGCGCATGGTAGCACCGGCCCCCGGATCGACCCGATGAACGCAGCGCGCCACGGCGGCCCTGCAGGCAGCGTCCGCATCGTCGGCGGGCGCTGGCGCGGCACGCGTCTTCCGGTCGCCGACTCCGATGGCCTGCGGCCGACCGCGGACCGCGTCCGCGAGACCTTGTTCAACTGGCTGCAGCCGGTGCTTCCCGGCGCGCGCGTGCTCGACCTGTTCGCGGGCAGCGGCGCGCTCGGGCTCGAAACGGTGTCGCGTGGCGCCCGCGAGGCCGTGCTGGTGGAGCGCGATGCGCGGCTGGCGGCGATGTTGCGGGATACCGTCGCACGGCTCGACGCGGGCAGCGAGGTCGAAGTGGCGCAGGCGGATGCGTTGTCCTGGCTGCGCAGGCCGGCGCCGGCGCAGCCCTTCGACCTCGTGTTCGTGGACCCGCCGTTCGCCGCAGCGCTGTGGCCGGCCGTGCTCGAAGCCTTGCCCGCCGTGCTTGCCGAAGACGCGTGGCTGTACCTGGAAGGCCCGGCGGGCGCGCCGCCCGTGGCGGGCGCGGACTGGGTCCCGCACCGCGCCGGAAGCACCCGGGACACGCATTACGCCCTGTACCGCTTCCTTGGCCGGTCGCCGGCGGGCGCTGCTACACTTCACGCAGTTCCAGGCCAAGGCGGCGCGACCCCAGGATGAGCGTGGCCCGCACCCGCATCGCGGTCTATCCCGGCACGTTCGATCCGGTGACGAACGGGCACGTGGACCTCGTGCAACGCGCCGCGCCCCTGTTCGAACGCCTGGTGGTCGGCGTCGCCGAAAGCCCGTCCAAGCGCCCGGCACTGCCGCTCCAGCTGCGCGTGGACCTCGCCCGGCAGGCGCTGGCCCCTTACCGCAACGTCGAAGTCCAGGGGTTCGACGGCCTGCTGGCCCACTTCGTGGCCGACCTCGGCGCCGGCGTCCTGCTGCGCGGCCTGCGCGCGGTCTCCGACTTCGAATACGAATTCCAGCTGGCGAGCATGAACCGCCATCTCATCCCGGAGGTCGAGACCCTGTTCCTGACCCCCGCCGAGGAGTACGGCTTCATTTCATCCTCGCTGGTCCGCGAGATTTCCCGGCTGGGGGGCGACGTGTCCGCATTCGTCCCGCCGGCGGTGGCCCAAGCGCTGCAGGCCGAATGGCAGCGCAACGTAGCTTGAGTTCCGTTTGCAATATTTTTGGGGGAGAGATGCGATGAAGACGATGACCCGACTGCTGATGATCGCCTGCCTGGTGCTGCCGTTCATGGCATGCAAGAAGCACGAGGCCCCGGCGCCGGCGGTCAAGGCGCCGATGAGCGCACCGAAGACCGACGACCGCCAGGCCTGGGTGGACTACCTCAACGATGTGGTCCCGCGCCACCTGGCCGGCATCCCGAACCAGCCGTACGTGTACCTGCTGCCGGGCGAGAGCGCGCCGGACTTCCAGGACCAGTACGACCGCATGCTGGAGAAGGCGCAGAGCGACGTCGCCCGCGGCATCATCACCGGCAACATGCTGGCCTATGCCTCGCCGGCTTCGGCGAAGATGGCCGACCTGGTGATCGCGGCGTTCAACGGCGTGCCCGCCGATTCGATGAAGGGCGTGCGCGTCCTGTTCATCGGCAAGGCGGCCGACAGCGATCGCGTCAAGGCGGCCGTGTCGCCCGCCGGCGTCGAGTACGTGTTCGTCGATACCGCCAAGTAGGCGTTCGATCCATCCGCGGGGCGCCCATGGCGGGCGCCCCGCGTGCATCACGAGGAGCCGCGCGGGACCGGGATGGCGCTGAAGATCAACGAACTCTGCGTCAACTGCGACGTCTGCGAGCCGGCCTGCCCGAACCAGGCGATCCGCCAGGGCGAAACCATCTACGTGATCGATCCCGCGCGCTGCACCGAATGCGTGGGACACTTCGACGAACCGCAATGCGTCGTCGTCTGCCCGGTCGAGTGCATCGACCCGGACCCCGTCCATCCCGAGACCGAGCCGCAGCTGCTGGCCAAGCTGCTCCGGCTGCAACAGGAGTCGCCATGAACGATCGTCCCAGGTTTGCCGCAGTGCCCGCCGCGGTGCTGGCCACGCTGTGTTTCGCCCTCCTGCTGCCCGCGGGCGCCCACGCGCAGGCCACGCCCTCGGAAGCGTCCGCGGCGAAGCCCGCATCGCATCCGCCCGGCGCCGCGATCGCGAGCGCGCACGCGCTGGCCACCGACGCCGGCCTCGCCACGATCCGCGCGGGCGGCAACGCGTTCGACGCCGCGGTGACCGTGTCGTCCGTGTTGTCGGTGGTCGAGCCGATCAGTTCCGGCCTCGGCGGCGGCGGCTTTTTCCTGCTGCACGACGCGCGCACCGGCAAGGACACCTTCCTGGATGCGCGCGAGATGTCGCCCGAAGCGGCCACGCCGGAGGTATACCTCGACAAGGACGGCAACCTCGATCCGGAGAAGTCGGAGAACGGGCCGTGGTCGGCGGGGCTGCCGGGCCTCCCCGCGGCGCTGGTGGAGCTCGCGGCGAAGCACGGCCGGCTGCCGCTGTCGCGCAGCCTCGCCCCGGCGATCCGGATCGCGCGCGAGGGCTTCCCCGTGTACGCGCGGCTCGAGCGTGGTTACGCCTCGCGGAGCAAGGTGATGGAGCGCTATCCCGGGACGCGCGCGGTGTATCTCGCCGACGGCGATCCGCCGAAGGTCGGCGAGACGCTGCGCCAGCCTGATCTCGCGCATACGCTCGAGCTGCTCGCGGCGAAGGGATTCGACGGCTTCTATCGCGGCGAGACCGCGGCGAAGCTGGTCGCGTCGGTGAACGCCGAGGGCGGCAAGTGGACCGCCGCGGAGCTCGCCGCGTACCACGTGCGCGATCGCGCGCCGATCAAGTTCAGGTACCGCGACTGGGACATCACCACCGCGCCGCCGACCTCGTCGGGCGGCGTGGCGCTGGCCGAGATCCTCAACATCGTGTCCGGCTGGAACCTGCAGGAACTCGACGCCGCGCACCGCACCCACCTGCTCGTGGAAGCGATGCGCCGCGCGTACCGCGACCGCACCATCTATCTCGGCGATCCCGACTTCACCAGCGTGCCGGTGGCGCGACTGACCAGCGCCGACTATGCCGCCGGCCTGCGCGCGGGAATCAATCCGGACAAGGCCACGCCGAGCGACCTGCTCTCCGGCAAGCCGGCGCCGCTCGAGGACGACGAGACCACGCATTTCTCGATCATCGACGCGGAAGGCAACATCGTGTCGGCGACGCAGACGATCAACCTGCTGTACGGCTCCGGCCTCGTCGCCGAAGGCACCGGCGTGATGCTCAACGACGAGATGGACGATTTCGCGCTCAAGCCCGGCACGCCCAACGCGTTCGGCGTGATGGGCTTCGAGGCGAACGCGCCGAAGCCGGGCAAGCGCATGCTCAGCTCGATGACGCCGACGATCATGGCCTCGCCGACGAAGGTGGCGGTGCTCGGCGCGCCGGGCGGCAGCCGCATCATCACCGAGGTGCTGCTCGGCATCCTCGGCTACGACGATGGGCTGTCGGCGCAGCAGGTCGCCGCGCTGCCGCGCATCCACCACCAGTGGATGCCGGACGTGATCTCGGCGGAGAAGGGCGCGCTGGATCCGGAAACGGTCAAGGCGCTGCAGGCGATGGGCCACACCGTGAACGCGGGCGAGGGCAGCTGGGGCAACCTGCAGACGGTGGCCTGGGACCGCATTGCCGATACGCTCGAAGGCGGCACCGATCCGCGCAATCCGGTCGGCAAGGCCGGGGTGCAGGCGGTGGGCATACAATCGATGCCATGAAGCTCTGGTCGATCCCGGGCAACACGCAGAAGCTCGACGGCGGCGCGATGTACGGCAACGCGCCGCGCGCGATGTGGGAGCGCTGGTCGCCGCCCGACGAGGCCAACCGCATCGCGCTCGCCTGCCGCGCGCTGCTCGCCAGCCCGATCGGGGGCAAGACCGTGCTGTTCGAAACCGGCATCGGCGCGTTCTTCGAGCCGAAGCTGCGCGAGCGCTACGGCGTGCAGGAATCGCGGCACGTGCTGCTCGATTCGCTGCGCGACGCCGGGTTTTCGCACGAGGACGTGGACGTCGTCGTGCTGTCGCACCTGCACTTCGACCACGCCGGCGGGCTGCTCGCGGCGTGGGAAGAGGGCGCGCCACCACGACTGCTGTTCCCGAACGCGACGTTCGTGGTCGGCAGGGAACACTGGGACCGCGCGCGCGATCCGCATCCGCGCGACCGCGCCAGCTTCATTCCCGGACTCGCGGGGCTGCTCGAAGCGAGCGGCCGCCTGGAACTGGTCGACGGCCGGCATTCGCGCGCGCTCGGCGCCGCGGTGCGCTTCCACTACAGCGATGGCCACACGCCGGGGCTGATGCTCGCCGAAATCGTCGGTCCGGAACGGGCAGGTTCCGGGCCCGACGGCGGCGAGGCGCACGGCGGCGTGGTGTTCTGCGCCGACCTGATCCCCGGCCGGCCGTGGGTCCACGTGCCGATCACGATGGGCTACGACCGCAACGCCGAATTGCTGATCGACGAGAAGCGCGAATTCCTCGCCGACAAGCTCGCGCGCAACGTGCATCTCTATTTCACCCACGACCCGGGCTGCGCGCTGGCGCGCGTGGTGCGCGATGAGCGCGGCCGCTACGGCACCGCGAACGAGGTCGCCGAACTGCACGCGAGGACGCTCGCGGCATGAAGCGCGCGCGGGCGCGTGCGCTCGGCCTCGTCGCGTTCGCGGGCCTGGCCTGCGCCGCCGGCATGGCGCGCGCGCAGGCCCCCGCGCCCGATCCGGCGGCGCCGCCGCAACCCGCGACGACGGTGCGCGACCCCGATTTCGGCGTGGTCGCGCGGCATTTCGGCCTCGAGCGCGACGTCGAGATGTTCCAGTGGCAGCGTCGCGGCGAAAACTACCAGCGTGCATGGAGCAACGTAGCGCTCGATTCGTCGGGCTTCGCGCCCGGCCACGACAACCCGCCGCTTCCACTGCATGGCCACCGCTGGACCGCCAGCGAAGTGCGCGTCGATGGCGTTCCGCTGGATCCCGGCGTGTTGCCCGCGCTCGGCGAATGGACGCCGTTCCGGCCAAGCTTCAACGCGCTGCCGGGTAACCTGGCGGCGACGTTCCAGCCGCAGGGCGATGGCCTGGGTACGGCCGAGGATCCGATGGATCCG
The DNA here is from genome assembly GCA_946482565.1 of uncultured Lysobacteraceae bacterium. The sequence goes on from CAMLSB010000053.1 coordinate 7,971, forward strand.
CAGGTCGGCGACCTGCGCATCCACTGGCGCGAACTGCGCCTGCCGCCGCTGGGCGACCGGCTCGTGCTGGTCGGTGGCCGCTGGCGCATGAAGGTCGAGGCTGCGCCGCAAGTTGCGGCGGACGGGAACGCCGGCGGCGATGCGGTCGCAGCGCGGACGCCGGAGCGTGGGCGCCTTGCGGTCGGCCTCGGGGTCGCGTTCCTGCTGGTGTTCCTCGCCGGATTCGGCACGGCACGCTGGCTGCGCCGCCGTTCGCGCGGCCCGCGCCGCGCTAGCGCGCGTCCCCGGTCCTAGCGCACGCGCGTACCGAAGATGCGGTCGCCCGCGTCGCCCAGCCCGGGCAGGATGTAGCCGCGCTCGTTGAGGCGTTCGTCGATCGCGGCCACGTAGGCATCGACATCGGGATGCGCCGCCTGCAGCGCTTGCAGGCCTTCCGGCGCGGCCACGAGGAACAGGCCTTTCACGCGCGTCGCGCCCGCCGCCTTGAGCATGTCGATCGTCGCGACCAGGGTGCCGCCGGTCGCGAGCATCGGGTCGAGGATGATCACGGTGCGGTCGGCGATGTCGCCGACGAGGTTCTCGTAATAGGTTTCCGGCAGCAGCGTCGCCTCGTCCCGGCGCATGCCGACGACGCTGACCTTCGCGGCCGGGATCAGTTCGAGCACGCCCGGCAGCATGCCCAGGCCCGCGCGCAGGATCGGGACCAGCGTGACCTTGCGGCCCTTGATGCGGCGCACCGGCACCGGGCCGGCCCAGCCTTCGACCACCGTGTCCTCGGTCTCGAGGTCGGCGGTGGCTTCGTAGGTGAGCAGCGCGGCGACTTCGCCGGCGAGTTCGCGGAAGGTCTTGGTGCTGTTGTCGGCGCGTCGCATCAGGCCCAGCTTGTGCTGGACCAGCGGATGGCTGACCTGGACGATTCCCATCGCGGCGCTTCCCTCGGGAGGACAGTTGGAAAGAGCAGGCCGCGATGGTATCGCGCCGTCAGGCGGCCTGCTGCTGCCGCGGGCCTTCCAGCAGCGCCTGCTTCACCAGCTGCACCACCAGCTGCAGCTCGTCTTCCTGCATGGCGAAATGCGGGGTGAATCGCAGCGAATTCTCGCCGCCGTGGATCACGCCGAGACCGCGCTCGCGCAGCCACTCCTCGGTGGAACCGGCGCCGTAGCCCTTGAACTGCGGCGCGAGCTCGCACGAGAACAGCAGGCCTGTGCCCTGGACCTTGGTCACCAGGCCGCCGGTTTCCGACTTCAGCGCCTCGAGCATGGCGATCGCCTGGCGGCCGCGCTCGCGGATGTTCGCGCGCAGTTCCGGCGTCAGCATCGAGAGCACGGTGCAGGCGACGTCGAGGCCGCGCGGATTGGCGGTCATCGTGTTGCCGTAGGTGCCGCGCGCGTAGATCGCGGCGGTGCGCGCGTTGGTCGCGAGCACCGACAGCGGGAACTGGCCGGCGTTGAGCGCCTTGGAGTAGGTCTCCATGTCCGGCGCCTCCTGGCCCTCGAAGCCGGGATAGTCGACGACCGACAGCGTGCCCGCCGCGCGCAGGCCGGCCTGGATCGAGTCGACGAGGAACAGCGCGCCGTGCGCCTTGGTGAGCTCGCGCGCGGCGGCGTAGAACTCGACCGGCACGCTGCGGCCCGGGTCGCCTTCGCCCATCACCGGCTCGAGGAACATCGCCTCGATGAACCAGCCGTTCGCGTCGGCATCCGCAAAGGCCTTGCGCAGCGCGGCCAGGTCGTAGGGCTCGATCGCGATCACCGAGTCCTCGCCGCGGTAGCTGGCGAGGAACTTCAGGTAGGTCTTGCGGCTGGAATCGGAATACAGGGCAGGGCGGTCGGTGCGACCGTGGAAGCTGCCCTTGACCACGAGGCGCTTGACCTTGCGGCCGGCGTGGCGCGCGCCCGGATCGGTCATCGCCTTGGTGTTGGTGTCGGCGATGCGCGCGGCCAGCGACACCGACTCGGAGCCGGAGTTGAGGCACATGAACTTCGCGTACGGGCAGCCCTCCTTGCGGCTGTGGCCGATCTCGTTGCGCAGCGCGCGCGTGAAGCGCAGCTGCGACAGGCTCGGGGTCATGATGTTGGCCAGCGCCTGCGGCCTGGCCATCGCCTCGAGCACCGCCTTGGGCGCATGGCCGAAGCCGAGCATGCCGTAGCCACCGGTGTCGTACAGCACGGCGCCCTTCAGGGTCACGATCCACGGGCCGCGCGCGGCGAGCGCGATGTACGGGTTCACCGCGTCCTGCGGGTAGAAGTTCACGAAGTCGGCCTGCACGGCGGCGACCTGCGCGTCCTCGTCGAGGTCGAGCAGGTCGGCGAAGTCTTCGCGGACGCGCGCGTATTCGGCCGCGGCCGCGGCGAGCGCTTCGACGAGGTCCGGATGGCTGGCGGCGAAGCGCTGCACCGTCGCGTCGTCGAGGCCGGTCGTGCGGCGCTGGCCCTTGTGGGCACGGAGCGGGGCGAGCTGCCCGATGAGCGGGTGGTCGACCATGGTGGAGTCCTCGTTCTGGAGTGGGGGCGGCGCCGGGAGCGGCGCGCCAACCTGCCTATTATCGGAAACTTTTCGGCGGACGGCAGGTGCGATCTGCGCAGATTCCCTGTAGATTTCGGCGATCTGCCGAGCCGGACCCAGCAACATGGCGACCCTGACCCCCGCCGACGAGGCCCTGCTGTCCCTGCTGCGCGAGAATGCGCGGGCGCCGACGACCGAAATCGCCCGTCGCCTGCAGTTGTCCCGGACCACGGTGCAGAGCCGCATCGAACGGCTCGAGAGAATGGGCGTGATCGCCGGCTACACCGTGCGGATCGGCGACGACTTCGCCGGCGACCGGATCCGCGCGCTGATCATGGTCACCGTGTTTCCCAAGCAGATGCCAGCGGTGGTCGAGGCGCTGCGCGGGATGCCGGAAGTCCGCAGCCTGCAGTCCATCAACGGCGGCTGGGACCTCGCGGCCGTGGCGGTGGTGCCGGGCGTCGGCGACATGGACGTGCTCACCGACCGCATCGGCGCGCTGCCGGGCGTCGAGCGCACGACCTCGTCGCTGGTGCTGTCCACGAAGTTCGAACGCTAGGGATGCATTGAAAGGTCCGCCTCTTGAAGAAGTCCGGCTCTTGAAAAAATCCGATTTCCATTACGACCTGCCGCCGCAGCTGATCGCGCAGGCGCCGCTGCCCGAGCGCTCCGCCAGCCGCCTGCTGGTCGTGCCGCCGGCGCCGGCGGCGTTCGAGGATCGCGGCGTGCGCGACCTGCCGGGGCTGCTGCGCGAAGGCGACCTGCTGGTGTTCAACGACACGCGGGTGATCCAGGCGCGCGTGTTCGGCCACAAGCAGAGCGGCGGCAAGGTCGAGATCCTGGTCGAGCGCCTGTTGCCCGGGAACGAGGCGCGCGTGCAGCTCGGCGCGAGCAAGCCGTCGCGCGCGGGCACGCGCATCGTGCTCGATGGCGGCGGCGAAGCCGAAGTGCTCGGTCGCGAGGGCGAGTTCTACCGGCTGCGCTTCCACGTCGGCGGCGCGCTCGACGAGTGGCTGCAGGTCGCCGGGCGGCTGCCGCTGCCGCCCTACATCCAGCGCGCGCCGGACGCCGACGATGCCGCGCGGTACCAGACTGTGTTCGCGCGCGAGCCCGGCGCCGTCGCGGCGCCGACCGCGGGCCTGCATTTCGACGAGGCGCTGCTGGATGCGCTGCGCGCGCGCG
>CAMLSB010000054.1 GCA_946482565.1 uncultured Lysobacteraceae bacterium
GAACCCGAGCACCAGGACTACCTGCAGCGCTATCCCACCGGCTACACCTGCCACTTCGTGCGGCCCGGCTGGAAGCTGCCGAAACGCGCCGCGGGCTGACGCGCCCGCGGCACGGGTCGCACCGCGACGGCCGCGATCAGGGGGTGGCCGCGCCCGGAATCACGCCGTCGCGGTCGCGCCAGCGCAGCCATGCGGTCTGCAGCACCAGCACGATCGCGACCACGAGCGCGACCCAGGCCGCGACCGACGCGCCCGGCAGGTCCCAACCCGACTGCTTCACGTACACCGCGACCAGGCCCCACGCCGCCGCGCCCGCGTAGTCGACGTTGCCGCGCATGCGCGCGTTCATCGCCAGCAGCAGCACCGCGGCCAGCGCGAACAGCACGAGGCTCCACGCGAGCATGTCGCCGGCCGGGAACAGCCGGTAGGCCACGATGACCTGCGCGAGGTTCAGGAACGCGGCGACCGACAGCCAGCCCGCATGCAGCGAGAGCGGCGTCCATGCCCACAGCCATTGCCTGCGCAGCGTCAGCGTGTCGCGCGTCAGCACCAGCGCGCTGCGCAGCAGGCAGGCGAGCGCGGCGAAGATCACCAGCAGGCAAAGCCAGAACAGGCCGCGCGAGAACAAGGGCATCCACGCTGCGGTCAGGATGAAGCCGGCGATCGTCGAGGGCGCGATCGCGTCGAGCGTGGCGTCGCGGCGTCGCGCGCCCGTGGCCTGCCAGACGCCATGGATCACGTCGAACAGGAAGATCAGCCCCCAGATCGCGAAGGCGTAGCCCGCCGCGAGCAGCAGCGTCGGGTATTCCGCGCTCACCGCGGCATTGGCCGGGCCGAACGTGCCGCGCTGCGAGAACCACGCGACGGTCGGCATCAGCAGGGCGGTCAGCAGGACGAACAGGCGCATGGCGGTCTCCGGCAAGGGTGGTGCGCGGGCGAAGGTCGCAGCGGCTGCGTGAGCGCCGTGTCCACGCGTGGAAACTTGCCCGGCGGCGCGGCGATGTGCCAGCTAAGATGGCGGGTCCCGCCGAGACCTCCCCGATGCCCCGCCAGTCCGTGACCCGTGGCGCGCTCGCCGCGCTCGCCCTGCTCAGCCTGATCTGGAGCTACAACTGGGTCGTGATGAAGCAGGCGCTCGCCTGGACGGGCCCGTTCGAATTCGCTGCGTGGCGCGCGGGACTCGGCACGCTGATGCTGTTCGCGCTGCTGCGCTGGCGCGGCCAGTCGCTCGCGCCGCCGCGCTGGAAGCCGCTGCTGCTGGTGGCGATCGCGCAGACGCTCGGCTTCCAGGCGCTCGTGCAGTGGGCGCTTGTCGACGGTGGCGCGGGCCGCACCGCGCTGCTCGCGTACACGATGCCGTTCTGGGTGGTGCTGCTCGCGTGGTGGCTGCTGCGCGATCGTCCCTCGCGCTGGCAGTGGGCGAGCCTGGCGCTCGCGTTCGCGGGCCTGCTGTTCCTGCTGGAGCCCTGGAAGGGCATGGGCGGCTCGCAGAGCACGCTGCTCGCGATCGGCGGCGGCCTGTGCTGGGCGGTGGGCGTGGTGCTGAGCAAGCGCATGTTCCAGCGCGGCGAAGCCGGCGTGCTGCAGCTCACGGCCTGGCAGATGGCGATCGGCACGGTCGGCCTGGTGCTCGTCGCGATGGCGGTGGACGAACCGCCGATGCAATGGAATTCGGGGCTCGTGCTCGCGCTCGCCTACAACGGCGTGCTCGCGTCGGGCCTCGCGTGGCTGCTGTGGGGCTGGCTCGTCGATACGCTGCCGGCGCAGGTGGCGGGCGTGTCGAGCCTGGTGATCCCGATCCTCGGCGTGCTGTTCGCCTGGTGGGTGCTGCACGAAGCGCCCGACGCGGCCGAGTGGGCCGGCATCGCGCTGCTGGTCGGTGCGCTCGCCGTCGTCGGGCGGCGGCCCTCCCTCAGCCCGCGTTGAGCGGCGTCATCAGCTGCAGCGCCGGCTTGAGCGGGAAGATCCCGCTGCCGGGAAGCGCGTCGCTGCCCGCATCGGCGAGGGCCTGCTCTTCGTCCGTCGCCCACGGCACCGGGCGGCGTGGACCGGGGACGTAGCTTTCCCATTGGCCCGGCGCAGGGGACTTCCCCCTGGCTGGCGTGTAGGTGACGGGGATGCGCACGCTCCAGTAGGGCGCGCCCGCTTCGGGGCCAGCGGTCGGCGTCACGAACGTCCAGTGCTTCAGCCCGGCGAGCGCACCGGCCTCGAAGTCGCGGCGCCAGCGCGCCATCGCCTTCGGCGTGCCCAACTGGTCGAGGTTCGTCTGTTCCGCGATGGCATCCTCGACACGGCCGTCGCGCCCGATCCTGAGGACGACCAGGACCTGGGCGCCGATGCGCGCGATCATCTCGTCCTTCGGATATTTCGGCGGGGCCATGCTGCGCACGTCGACCGCGACTTGCGTGCCCGGCGCGGTGTCCTCGTCCGCGCCGAACGCCGCACTGGTCACGACGATGCGGAACTGGTCGTTGCCGATCGGATCGGCCCGCAGCCGCAGGTACATCGCAGACCGCGCCGGGTGCGGCTTGCCATCCACAAGCACCGGGCGGAACGTCCACTGCGGCACGATGCGATCGAGCATGTCGCGCACCGCGCCGCTGTAAGCCTCGGGGTGCTCGAGCGTGTAGCGCTGCACCTTGCCCTGGGTGTCGATCTCGATGGAACCCTTCACCGCCAGCGTGTTGACAGCCTGGTCGAGCACGCGGGCCGCCGGGGTGCGCGCGATGGACGGGGCGCTGGCGGCGAGCAGCACCAGGCAGATCAGGAACGGTCGCATTCGCATGGCGGTCACTCCGGGTTGAGTGCGGTCAGCAGCTGCACCGGCTGCTCCACCGGGAAAAGACGGCCGCCAGGCAAGGTGTCGACGCCAGTGTCAGCGACACTCTTCTTCATTCTCCAGGGCACTTCGCGACGTGGGCCCGGTACATAGCGCTCCCACTTGCCAGGCGCCGGCTCCGCCGAGCTGCCGAAAGGAATGAACGTGACCGAGGTGCGCAAGTCCCACCAAGGCATGTCGGCGGCGACTCCGGAGGTGGGCGGATCGAATGTCCAGCGGCGTGCGGCCGACAGTGCCGCGCGCTCCAGATCCTTGCGCCACGTCTCCATTGCACCGTCCCGGCCCGCGACGGTCAGGTTGGTCTGCTCGGCGACGACATCGCTCACGTTGCCGGAAGGGTCGACCTTGATCACCAGCACGACCTTGCCGCCGACGCCCCTGCGCATCTCGTCCATCGGGTACCGCGGGGGTTCCCGATCCTTGCGCGGGGCGACGCGGGTATGCGGCTCCACCGGGGCCTTGCCGCCGAAGGCGGCGCTGGCGATCGAGACTTCGAACTTCCCGTCGTCGAGCGGCTTCGCCTGCAGGCGCAGGAACATGTCGAAGCGCGCCTGGCGTGGCACGCCGTCGACGAGCACGGGCTTGAACACCCAGCGCTGGATGTTGCGCGCCATCAAGTCCAGCAGCGCCTGGTCGTAAGCCTCGGCGTCCTTGATGGTGTAACCGGCTACATGGCCCTGCGTGTCGATCTCGATCGTGCCGGAGGCCGGCATGCTGTTGACGACCTGCTCGAGCCGGCGGTCGGGCGCGCGTGCCGACACGGGCCCGAGGGCGGCCAGCAGCAGGGCGAGGATGGCGATGTTCCTGCGGAAATTCATGACGAATGTAACTTGAGGCGGCTGCGGAAGGTGCCAGCATAGCGTCGCGCCGGCGCATTCACGGACGTTTCGCGGGCGCCGGGCGATGTGCCAAGATGAACGCGTTCAGGGGAATGCCGATGATCGAAGTCGAAGGACTCCACAAGCAGTACGACCGCCTCGCCGCGGTGCGCGATCTTTCGTTCGCGGTGCGGCCGGGCGAGATCATGGGCCTGGTCGGGCCGAACGGCGCGGGCAAGACCACCACGCTGCGCTGCGTCACCGGCATCATTCCCGCGACGGCGGGCACCGTGCGCGTCAACGGCATCGACCTCGCGCAGGATCCGGCGGGCGCCAAGCGCCAGCTTGCGTTCATGCCCGACGAGCCGCGGCTGTTCGAGCACCTGACGGTGATGCAGCACCTGAACTTCGTCGCGCGCCTGTATGGCGTGCCGGACTTCGCGACGCGCGCGCTGCCGCTGCTCGCCGAGCTGGAGATGGCCGACAAGCAGGACCTGCTGCCCGGCGAGCTGTCGCGCGGGATGAAGCAGAAACTCGTCATCGCCTGCGGCCTGCTGCACCAGCCCAAGGTGGTGATCTTCGACGAGCCGCTCACCGGCCTCGACCCGGGCGGCATCCGCCGCATGAAGCAGGTGATGAAGCGGCTGGCCGCGGATGGCGCCGCAGTGATCCTGAGCTCGCACATGCTCGGCCTGATCCAGGAGGTGTGCACGCACCTGCTGATCCTCAAGAACGGCCAGAAGGTCGCCGACGGGACCGTCGCGGAGATCCAGGCGCGCTACGGCAGCGATGGCAGCGGCAGCCTGGAGGACGTGTTCTTCCGCGCGACCGGCGACATCGATGGCGATGGCGTTCGCGAGGACGCCACCGGCGCGCGCGCCGGATGAGCGCGGCGGACGCAGTGGAAACGGCTGCGATGAAGACTCGAGCGATGGGTTCGCCCTGGAGCGCCTGCCTGTACCAGCAGGCGTTGTCGATCTACAACGCGGTGCGCCAGCGCGTACTGCGCCTGAAGCAGCCGAAGTACCTGGCGGGCGCGGTCGCGGGCGTCGCGTACTTCTATTTCTTCGTGTTCCGGCATGCCTTCCAGGAACGCGCGCATCGCGGCGGCCCGGGCCTCACGGAAATGGTGGGATGGCTGCACGATCCCGCGATCGCGTCGCTCGTGCTCGGCGGCGCCGCGTTCGCCCTGCTGGTGGTGCTGCTGGTGGCCTGGGTGCTGCCGGGCGACCGCAGCGCGCTGTCGTTCAGCGAGGCGGAGGTCGCGTTCCTGTTCCCGGCGCCGATGACGCGCTCGCAACTGGTGCGCTACAAGCTGCTGCGCGCGCAGCTGGCGATCCTCGTGTCGTCGGTGCTGCTGACGGTGGTGCTGCGGCGCGGCGGCGCGTTCGGCGGTAGCCCCTTGCTGCATGCGCTCGGCTGGTGGATGGTGCTGTCGACGGTGCGCATGCACTATATCGGCGCGTCGTTCGCGCACGACCGCATCCGCGGCGACGGCGGCAGGTGGTCCTGGCTGCGCAACATCGCCACGGCCGCCGTGGTGCTGGCCGCGGCGCTCGCGTTGCTGTGGTGGGTGTACACGCATGTGCCGCCGCCACGGGCCGACGCACTGCTGCCGTGGGCGCACCAGGTCCTGGCGGTGCCGGCGCTGGCGTGGGTGCTGTGGCCGCTGAAGCTGGTGGTCGCGCCGATGCTCGCGCCGGACGCGGCGATGTTCTGGCGCGCGGTGCCGTGGGCGCTGGCGGTGATGGCGCTGCACTTCCTGTGGATCGTGCGGTCGGATGCGAGCTTCGAGGAGGCCGCGATTTCCCACGCGCAGCGCCAGGCGCAGCGGATCGCGGCGCGGCGCGATGGCCGCTGGCGTTCCGACGGGCCGCGCAAGGCGCGCCCGGCGCCGTTCCGCCTCGCCGGGACGGGCTTCCCGCCGGTGGCGATGCTGTGGCGCAACCTGATCGCGCTGGGCACCACGCGACTGCGTACCTACGCCGCGATCCCCCTGGTCGTTCTCGCCGGCGAAGCCTGGCTCGCGCACGATCCTAATTTCCGCCCGCTGCTCAAGGTGTTCTTCGGCCTCGGCCTCGGCATCGCCGGTTGGCTGCTGGTCGTCGGGCCGATGTTCGTGCAGCGCATGTTGTCGCGCGTGCTCGCGTACATGGACCTGCTGAAGGCGTCGCCGCTGCCGGGCTGGCAGCTCGCACTCGGCGAACTGCTCGCGCCGATGCTGCTGCTGACGCTGGCGGAATGGCTGTTGCTCGCGATGGCGCTGTTCGCGGTGCTGCTGGGCGGCGTGACCTCCTTGCCCCCCGGCACCGCGATCGCCGGCGCGATCGGCGCGGCCCTGCTGGTGCCGCCGCTGTGCGGCCTGCTGCTGTGCCTGCCGTTCGCCGGCGTGCTGCTGTTCCCCGCGTGGGTCGGACGTCCGCGCGGAGGCGGTGGCGTCGAGGTGATGGGGCAGCGGCTGATCTTCTTTGGCGGCTACGTGCTGGTGCTCGCCGTGTCGCTGCTGCCGGCGGTGATCGTCGGCGCCATCGTGGCCGGCGGCGTCTACTGGGCGACGGGGCCGCTGGCGGCGTTGCCGGTTTTCGGCGTGGTCGGCGCGGCGGTGCTCGTGGGCGAACTCATGATCGCCGTTCGCTGGCTGGGCCGGCGGATCGAGCGCTACGACCTGTCGCAGGAGCAGGCCTGATTGAAACAGGCTCAGCCGACACAGGCTTGATCGAAGCAGGCCGCGCGCCCGGCCGCACGGCGCGCAACACGTCGGCAGCGACCCGGCCGCGGCCTTCTTCCTTCGCGACGTAGCACATGCGATCGGCGGCCTCGATCACGTCCTCCGCCTCGAGGCCCACGCCGCTGAATTCCACCAGGCCCACGCTTGCGCCGAGCCTGTAGCCGAAGCCCTGCCAGGCGAACCGGAACTGCTCGACGGTCTCGATGAGCTTGCGCGCCACGCCACCCGCCTGGTCGGCGGCAGTGTTTTCCAGCAGCACCGCGAATTCGTCGCCGCCGATCCGCGCGAGCGTATCGCCCTCGCGCAACTGGCGGCGCAAGGCCATCGACAGTTGCCGCAGCAGTTCGTCGCCGGCGACATGGCCGCCGCTGTCGTTGACGGCCTTGAACCGGTCGAGGTCGACGTACAGCAGCGAATGCCGGCATCCCAGGCGCCCTGCGCTGTCGGTGGCGCGCTGCAGGCGCGCTTCGAGCACGCGCCGGTTGAGCAGGCCGGTGAGCGGGTCGTGGTTGGCGTGCCAGGACAGCTCGCGCGACAACCGCGTGGCGGCGGTGACATTGCGGAAGGTGATGATGTAGCCGAGGGGCCGGCGCAGCTCGTCGACGATTTCCGCCACCGCGCCATCGACCAGGATGACGTGGCCGTCGCGGCGCACCAGCGACATCACGTCGTCGCGATCGCGGAAGCCGGAACGGATCGGATCGACGCCGATGCCGCCCGCGTCCACCAGGCGTACCACTTCCGACACGTTGCGCGCGCGCGCTTCCATCGCGTTCCAGCCGGTGAGGTGCGCGGCGACCGGGTTGAGGCTGGTGATGCGGCCATCGAGATCGGTGATGGCGACGCCATCGGCGATCGCGGCCAATGCACCGTGCGCGCGATCGAGCGCGTCGTGCAGCGTCGCGTTCTCGCGGCGCGTGGCGGCGAAGGCGTCGGCCAGCTGGCCGGCGTCCGGCCCGGACAGCGATGGCGGGTCGTGGGGGACCATGTTGCCCACGCTAGGAACCCCGGCAGTAAGGGCGGGTGAGCGCCGTCGTTTCCCTGCACGGAATCGGCGTGACCGCGATCGCATTTTCACGCCTGTCCCGGGTTCCCGATGTGCGCGCTGCGGGATGCGGGCGATATCGGGCGAGCGAAGTCCCCACCCTGTTCAGCCGGGGCCGGCCAGTGCCGGCTGGCGCACTGCGTAGTCGGGTCGCGCCGCCGCGGGGTCGGGCGAGCGCGTGGGCGAAGGGGCGGTCGGGGGCGGAGGCGGGGGCGCGGAAGACGCTGCCTCGCTTCGAAACGCATCGCCGACTTCGATGCCGAGCGGCGTGCCCGCGGCGCTGGTGTGCACGGGCGTCGCCGGATGTGCGCCGTCGCGAGCCTCGCGTTGCAGCGACGAGATCATGATCGCGATGACCTTGCCGAAGGCGCTGCGCGTCGGTGCGTCCGCGATCGATGCCTCCGCGGGGACCTCCGCTGCCGCGGTCGCGGCATCCGCATGCGCAGGCGGCGTTTTCGCCGCCGCCTGTTGCGCCAGGCAGGACCCCGATGCCACGAGGGCAACGGCCAGCAACAGCGTGGTCGGGATGCAGCGCATTGCTCTTCCATCTCGCGGACGCGTCCTTCGCATCCTTCGCCGCAAGGCTAGCGGGGCATCCCCGCGCAAGGCGTGAAAGCGCCGCCGCCGCGCTGAACGAACGCTGACATCGCGCGCGGTCGTTGCAAGGCGAAAAAAAACGGCCTCGTGAAGAGGCCGTTCAATGTCCCGCATTCCCCGGGACCGGATCAGTAACCGAGCACCTGCGCGATCAGGCCGGTCGCGACCTGGACCAGCAGGTATTCCTGGCTTGCCTGGTAAGGCTGCACCCAGCGGTAACCGCGCGGCGGGGGCGCCAGGCCGTAACGGCCGTAATCGCTCACGTAATAACGCGGCTGCAGGTAGACCACCGGCACGCGCTGCCCGCGGCGGTACGACTGCTTGTACCAGCCCAGGTGGCGCCCGTTGTCGTGGCGATGGACCGGGCGGTGGTCGTGCGTGTAGCGCCCGTCGTTGCGGCGGTCGTCCCAGCGGTCGCGGTCGTGGTCGCCATGGCCGCGATCGCGGTCGCCGCGATGCTGCTGCGACCAGCGATGGTCGTTGCCATGGCCGTCCGGCGCCGGCGCGGCGAACGCAAGCGCCGGCGACAGCGCAAGGGCAAGGGAAGCGGCGAGCATCAGGCGTTTCATGTCGGACTCCGTGGATGGCGTGCCTTGCGACACGATCCGGAGCCTAGGCCTGCTTGGATGAAGCGCCGCCCAACCTGGCCGGTCGGCGGTTCGGCCGTTCAGCCGCCGATGAGGAATGGCTCGACGGTTCCCTTCATCTTCATCGTCATCGGGTGACCGCGACGATCGAGCGCCTTGCCCGCGACGACGCGGATCCAGCCCTCGCTGATGCAGTATTCCTCGACGTTGGTGCGCTCCACGCCGTTGAAGATGATGCCTACGCCGCGTTCCAGCAGCGCCGCGTCGTGGTACGGGCTGCGTGGATCCAGCGACAGGCGGTCGGGAAGGGAGGCGGTCTTGGCGTCGTCGGTCATGGCGCGATTCTAGCGCAGGGTCGCGCATTCACGCGGACGGCGCGGCCCGGCGCCTAGCATTGGGCGTGATGCCGCCGACCAGGGAGCCAGCGCCGCGGAACGATGCCGGCACGGCCCCCGCCGCCGTGGTGGACGACCCGCCGATTCCCTCCCGGCGCTACGGTGACCTGTTCGTCGCGGTCCAGACGCAGCGCGTGTTCGCCGACAGCAAGACCTTCGTCGACTGCGCGCCGTATCGCCATCCCGACGAGATCCTTGCTGCGTACCACGCGCAGCAGGATGCGCCGGGCTTCGACCTCGCCCGGTTCGTGCACGAGCACTTCGAAGTGCAGCGGCCGCCGGACAGCCACTACGTGTCCGATCCCGGCCAGTCGCTGGTGCAGCACATCGACGGCCTCTGGGATGTGCTGACCCGGGACCCGGCAAGGCATCCGGTGCATTCCTCGCTGTTGCCGCTGCCGCTGCCGTACGTGGTGCCGGGCGGGCGCTTCGGCGAGATCTGCTACTGGGATTCCTACTTCACGATGATCGGGCTCGCCGAAAGCGGGCGCAGCGACCTGTTGCGTTCGACGCTCGACAACTTCGCGTGGCTGGTCGACCGCTACGGCCACGTGCCCAACGGCAACCGCAGCTATTACCTGAGCCGGTCGCAGCCGCCGGTGTTCGCGCTGATGGTCGCGCTCGCGGCACGCCGCGGCGTCGCCGATCCGGAACCGTACCTGCCGCGCCTGGTGCGGGAACACGCGTTCTGGATGCAGGGCGAGGAGGCGCTGCGCGCCGGCGACTGCGTGCTGCAGTGCGTGCGCATGCCCGACGGCGCATTGCTCAACCGCTATCGCGACGCGCTCGACGTGCCGCGCGACGAGGCCTATGCCGAAGACCTCGCGACCGCCGCCGCGCAGGTCGCGCGGCCGGCCGCCGAGGTGTATCGCGAACTGCGTTCGGCCGCGGCTTCCGGCTGGGACTTCAGCTCGCGCTGGTGCGACGAGGGCGAGGGCCTGCCGTCCACGCGCACCACGACCATCGTGCCGGTGGACCTCAACGCCTTCCTGTTCGCGCTGGAATCGCTGGTCGCCAAGCTTTCCGTCGCCATCGGCGACGGCGAAAGCGCCGACGCGTTCGCGCGCCGCGCGCGCGCCCGCCGCGCGGCGATGCAGCGCTGGCTGTGGGACGAGCCGGCCGGCGCGTTCCTCGATTACGACCTGCTGCGCGATCGCCGGCGCAGCGCGCTGAGCGGGGCCAGCGCCGCCACGCTCTATGTCGGCCTGGCGACTCCGCTGCAGGCACGGCGCAGCGCCGATGCACTTTCCGCGCGCCTGCTCCTACAAGGCGGGCTCGCCTGCACCCGGACCGACTCCGGCGAGCAGTGGGACAGCCCGAACGGCTGGGCGCCGCTGCACTGGCTGGCGATCGCCGGCTGCCGGCGCTATGGCCTCGACGCGCTCGCCGACGAGATCCGGCGACGGTGGCTGGCCACGGTCGGCAGCCTCTACCGGCGCGAGGCCAAGCTCGTCGAGAAATACGCGCTGGTGCATGTGCCCGAGGGGGCCGTCGGCGGTTGCGGCGGCGAGTATCCGCTGCAGGACGGATTCGGCTGGACCAACGGCGTCACCCGGCGCCTGCTGCACGAGGCACCCGGCGACCCCGCGCATGGCGCACGCGCCGGCCGCCCGCGCGGCTAGACTGCGTTCGTACCACCGTCGATCCGCCCGCAGGCGGCCAGGGGAATGCGATGTCGATCCGGCGCGAACTGTTCGCTGGCGAAGTGCTGTACCGGCAGGGCGATCCGTCCGATTGCGCCTGGCTGGTCGAAAGCGGCCAGGTCGAACTGGTGTCGGTGCAGGGCCGGCGCACGTCGCGCCACGGCGTGCTCGGTGCGGGCGAACTGATCGGCGAGCTCGGCCTGCTCGACGGCGCACCGCGCAGCGCCACCGCGACCGCGCGCAGCGATTGCCGGCTGCTGGCGATCGAGCGCGAACAGTTCCTCGAACGCCTGCAGGCCGGCGACCCGATCCTGCGCACGCTCGTCGACAGCCTGCTGCAGCGCATCCGCGGCCTGGTCGCGAACATGCCGGCCGAAACCGCGATGCCGGCCGAAGACGTCGCCTGCGACGACCCGATCGAGCGCAGCGGGATCGACAAGATCCGGCTGGAAGCGCAGCTGCGCGACGCGCTCGACACGGGCGCGCTGGAAGTGCGCTACCAGCCGATCTACGACATCGCCGCGCGCCGCGTCACCGGCTACGAAGCACTGGTGCGCTGGGCGCTCGAAGGGCGCGGGCCGGTGTCGCCGGCGGAGTTCATCCAGCTCGCCGAGGAAACCTCGCTGATCGTGCCGGTCGGCGAGTACGTGCTCGATCGCGTCGTGGGCGTGCTCCAGGCGCTGCGAGATGGCGGTGCCGATCCGTTGCCGTCGATCGCGGTGAACCTGTCCGCGCGCCAGCTCGTCGAGCCGGGCATGGCGCGGCAGATCGTCGCGCGTGCCGAACGCGTGCAGCTGCCGGCGGGCGTGTTGAAGCTCGAGGTGACCGAGAGCCGCATGCTCGACTACGCGCCGGTCGCCGCGGTGATGGCGCATTGCCGCGAGCACGGGCTGCCGTTCGCGCTCGACGATTTCGGCACCGGCTATTCCAACCTCACCCACCTGTA
>CAMLSB010000055.1 GCA_946482565.1 uncultured Lysobacteraceae bacterium
GGATGATGCCGGTGTGCAGCGCCATCACCGAGAAGATCGCCTCCACGCCGCCGGCCGCGCCGAGCAGGTGGCCGGTCATCGACTTGGTCGAGCTGACCATCGTCGTGTACGCGTCGTCGCCGAGCGCGCGCTTGATCGCCAGCGTCTCGGCCAGGTCGCCCAGCGGCGTCGAGGTGCCGTGCGCGTTGAGGTAGCCGATGTCGCCGGTTCCCACGCCCGCATCGGCCATCGCGGCGACCATGCAGCGCGCGGGGCCTTCGCCGTTCTCGCTCGGCGCGGTCATGTGGTACGCGTCGGAACTCGCGCCGAAGCCGGCGAGCTCGCAGTAGATGCGCGCGCCGCGCGCCTTCGCCCGCTCGTATTCCTCGAGGATCAGGATGCCGGCGCCGTCGCCGAGCACGAAGCCGTCGCGATCCTTGTCCCATGGCCGGCTCGCGCGTTCGGGATCGTCGTTGCGCGTGGACATCGCCTTCATCGCGCAGAAGCCGCCCATCGCGGTCGGCGTGGAGCCGCGCTCGGCGCCACCGGCGACCATCACGTCGGCGTCGCCGTACTGGATCATGCGCATCGCCATGCCGATCGAATGGTTGGCGGTGGCGCAGGCCGACACGGCCGAGAAGTTCGGCCCCTTGATGCCGGTGAGCAGCGACACCTGCCCCGGCAGCATGTTGATGATCGTGCTGGGCACGTAGAACGGCGAGATCTTGCGCACGCCGCCTTCGTGGAACTTGATGGTCTGCTGCTCGATGCCCTGCAGGCCGCCGATGCCGGAGCCGACCAGCGCGCCGATGCGCTCGGCATTGGACTCGTCCACGGTGATGCCCGCGTCCTCCAGTGCCATCATCGAGGCGGCGACGCCGTAATGGATGAAGTCCTCCATCTTCTTGGCATCCTTCGGCGACACCCAGCGGGTGACGTCGAAATCGCGCACCGACCCCGCGATGCGGGTCGGGAACGTGGAGGCGTCGAAATGGGTGACCGGACCGATGCCGGAACGGCCGTTGACGATACCGTCCCAGCTGCTGGCAAGGTCGTTGCCGAGCGGCGAAACGATTCCCATGCCGGTGACGACGACGCGACGCTTGGACATGCCGGACTCTCCGTGTTGCAAATGCACGGGGCCGCTAATTGCGGCCCCGGCACGGTCTCGCGGACGCCAGGGCTTACGCCTTGACGTGCGCCTTGACGTAATCGATCGCCTGCTGGACGGACGTGATCTTCTCGGCTTCCTCGTCCGGGATCTCGCACTCGAACTCTTCCTCGAGGGCCATGACCAGTTCCACGGTGTCGAGCGAGTCGGCGCCGAGGTCGTCGACGAACGAAGCGCTGTTGGTCACTTCCTCTTCCTTCACGCCCAGTTGTTCGACGACGATCTTCTTGACGCGCTCTTCGATGCTGCTCATGGGTGCTTGCTCCTCCCGGGAGACTGTTCAGACGGATAGTGTAAGGGAAAGCAGGGGCGCGGTATATCGGGCCGCAACCCCTTCTGGTTCAGTGACTTGGGCGCGCTTTTTGCACCCCTGTCACGGCATGTACATGCCGCCGTTGACGTGCAGGGTTTCGCCGGTGATGTAGGCCGCCGACGGCCCCGCCAGGAACGCCACCGCGCGCGCGATGTCCGACGGCTCGCCGAGGCGGCCCAGCGCGATCTGGCCGAGCATCGCCTGCTTCGATTCTTCCGGCAGGCCACGGGTCATGTCGGTGTCGATGAAACCGGGCGCCACGACATTCACGGTGACGCCGCGGCTGCCGATCTCGCGCGCCATCGACTTGCTGAAGGCGATGATGCCGGCCTTCGCGGCCGCGTAGTTCGCCTGGCCCGCGTTGCCGGTGACGCCGATGACCGAGGCGATGTTGACGATGCGGCCCTTGCGCGCCTTCATCATGTTGCGCATCACCGCCTTGCTGGTGCGGAACACGCTGCTGAGGTTGGTGTCGAGGATGGCCTGCCAGTCCTCGTCCTTCATGCGCAGCAACAGGTTGTCGCGGGTGATGCCGGCGTTGTTGACGAGGATGGAGACCGCGCCGAAGTCCTTCGCGATGTCGTCGACCAGCGCGTCGATCGCGCCCGGATCGGTGACGTCGAGCTTGCGGCCGTGGCCGCCGGCCGCGGCCAGGCGCGCGCCGATCGCGTCGGCGCCGGAGTCGCTCGTCGCGGTGCCGATGACCGTGGCGCCCTGTGCCGCCAGCTCGTCCGCGATCGCCGCGCCGATGCCGCGGCTCGCGCCCGTCACCAGCGCCACTTCCCCCTGCAACACCTTCTCCATCGCTAACTCCTTAGTTCCAGTCGGCGAGGGCGGATTCGAAGTCGCCCGGAGTGCCGAGGGGGCGCGCGTCGAGGGACTTGTCGATGCGCTTGGCGAGGCCGGCGAGCACCTTGCCCGGGCCGCATTCGCCGATGCGGGTGGCGCCGCGCGCGGCGAGCGCCTGCACGCAGCCGGTCCACTGCACCGGCAGGTAGAGCTGGCGCACGAGCGCGTCGCGGATCGACTGCGCGCCTTCGTGCACTTCGGCGTCGACGTTCTGCACCACCGGGATCCGCGGCGCGTGCCAGTGCATGCCGGCCATTGTCTCGGACAGGCGATTGGCGGCTTCGCGCATCAGCGGCGTGTGCGAGGGCACGCTCACCGCCAGCTTGACGGCCTTGCGCACGCCGCGTTCGGCGAGCAGCGCGAGCGCGCGGTCGACCGCGGCCGCATGGCCGCCGATCACGACCTGGCCCGGCGAGTTGTAGTTGGCGGGCACGACGACTTCGTCGCCGGACGCGTCGCGGCAAGCCTCGATGACGACCGCATCGTCGGCGCCGAGCACCGCGGCCATCGCGCCGGTGCCGGCGGGTGCCGCGTCCTGCATCAGCTGGCCGCGCAGGCGCACGAGGTGCGCACCGTCGGACAGCGACAGCGCGCCCGCGGCGACCAGCGCGCTGTACTCGCCGAGGCTGTGGCCCGCGAGGACCGCCGGCTGCGCGCCGCCGCGCGACTGCCACAGGCGCCACACGGCCACGCCCGCGGCCAGCAATGCCGGCTGCGTGTATTCGGTGCGGTTGAGCATTTCCTCCGGGCCGCCCTGCGAGAGCGCCCACAGGTCCACGCCAGCCCCGTCGGAGGCTTCGCGGAACGCGTCCTTCACCAGCGGGTGCAGTTCCGACAGCTCGGCGAGCATGGCGACGGACTGCGAACCCTGGCCGGGAAAGACGAAGGCGAGCGATTCGGTCATGGGGTGGAGGTTCGGAAAAACGGGACGGGCATGATACGGGCGGGCGGTGCGGGGCGTCTGTACTGCCCCGTATGCCGGCCATGCGCGGCCGGCACGGCCCGATCAGTACCGCAGCAGCGCCGAGCCCCAGGTGAAACCGCCGCCGAAGGCTTCCAGCAGCACGAGCTGGCCGCGCTGGATCGAACCCGAGCGCACCGCGACGTCCAGCGCCAGCGGCACCGAACCGGAAGAGGTGTTGCCGTGCTTGTCCACGGTGACGACGACGCGCTCCATCGGCATGTCCAGGCGCTTGGCCGTGGCTTCGATGATGCGCAGGTTGGCCTGGTGCGGGATCAGCCAGTCGATCTCGCTGCGGTCCAGGCCGTTGGCCTCGAGCGTTTCCTCGACCACGGCGTCGAGCGCCTTGACCGCATGCTTGAAGACCTCGTTGCCGGTCATCAGCACCTTGACGCCCGCGTTGTGCTCGCCGGGCTTGAAGCCGACGGACACGCCGACCGGGTTCCACAGCAGTTCCTTCTTGCCGCCGTCGGCGTGCAGGTGGGTGCTGAGGATGCCGGTCTCGGTGTCGGCCTTGAGCACGACCGCGCCGGCGCCGTCGCCGAACAGCACGCAGGTGCCGCGATCGGTCCAGTCGATCATCCGGGTCAGCGTTTCCGCGCCGACGACGAGCGCGGTCTTCACCGTGCCGGACTGGATGAACTTGTCGGCGACCGACAACGCGTAGACGAAGCCCGAGCACGCGGCGTTGACGTCGAACGCCGGGCAGCCATTGGCGCCCAGGCGATGCTGCAGCAGGCAGGCCGTCGACGGGAAGACCAGGTCCGGCGTGGTCGTGCCGAGCACGATCAGGTCGAGCTCGGACGCATCGACGCCCGCCGCCTCGAGCGCACGCAGCGAGGCGTGATAGGCCAGGTCGCCGGTGGTCTCGCCTTCGGCCGCGACGTGGCGCTCGCGGATGCCCGTGCGGGCCGCGATCCATTCGTCGCTCGTGTCGACGAGCTTCGCCAGGTCGTCGTTGGTCAGCACCTTCTCCGGCAGGTAGCTGCCGGTGCCCGCGATGCGGGAGTAGATGCGCTGCGAGGCCACCGTTCCGGCCGACATCAGCTGAAGGTCAATCTTCTTCGACGATCTTGGTCTTCGGCGCGACGACCTGCTTGCCGCGGTAGTAACCGTCGGCCGTCACGTGGTGGCGCACATGGGTCTCGCCCGAGGTCGGGTCGGTGGCCAGCTGCTTCGCGCTCAGGGCGTCGTGCGCGCGGCGCATGCCGCGGCGGGACGGGGAAACTCGGGACTTCTGCACAGCCATGGGAATCGCTCCAACAATAAAACCGCAATTTGAAACCGCTACAGCCGCCGGGACGATCCCGGCGACACTTTGTCATCACGCTGCCAACAAACGCTACGCTTCACCGGCGCCGGGCTTCTTCAGCACTGCCAGCCCCGCGAACGGGCTGGCCTGCGCCACCTCGTCCTCCGTCGCCGGCCAGTCCTGTTCCAGCGCCTCGCCACCCGGAGCGATCGGCACCACCGGCACCGCGAGGATCAGTTCGTCCTCGACCAGGTCCGCGGGCCGCAACGATCCGTCCGCCGGCAAGGGCAGCGGCTCGTAGTCCGGCGGCAGGCCGGCCTCGGCCGCTTCCAGGTCGTCGTCGGCGGGCAGCAGCGCGAGCCGCTGCACCACCTGCACGGGTTGCAGGAAACGTTCCATGCTGCGCTGGCACGTCAACGGCAAGTCCGCCTGCGCCCGCACCTCCACGTAGGGGATGCGAAGCTCGTCGCGGCCGAAGTCGATCGTGTAGCGCACCACGCCCGCGTCATCGCAAAGGGCATCGCGCAGGCGCGCCATGGAGGACAGTGGCAGGGTTCCTTCGAACCCCCGCCCTGCGGCCACCATGCGCCAGGCGTCGAGCACCTCGGGCAAATCCGCGGACATAAGCCGCAAAATGTTAGGGGTCGCAGGCCTTGCTGTCAAACCCAAGTGCTTGCCTGCGCGGGGGATTTGCCCGCCGCGGCGGGGCGGTTCAGACTGGATCCCTGCCTGGCCGGGATCCGCCCTTGACCATCGCCCTCGTGTTGCTCGCGGCCGCCGTCGTGTTCGCCGCTGCCTTCGTCCTCTGGCGCCGCCGCGCCGCGCAGCGGCAACGCGCCCGCACCCTCGCCCAGGTCCTGGACGCGGCCGATGCCCTGGAGGACAAGCTGCGCACCGCCCGCGCCGAAATCGAGGCCATCGCCGGCACCGAGGACAACCCGGTCCGCGACGCCCTGCAGGAAATGCTCCGGCAGCGCCTGTGGCTGCAGCAGCACGGCGATGCGGCCACGCTGGACCAATTATCGCAGGTACGCGATTCGATCCAGGCCGGCGCCGAACGCATCGACCAGCAACTGGCGCGTATCGAGCGCGCCCGGGCCCCATCGGTCCACTGACCATGCGCCTGGTCCTGGCCTCGACCTCGCCTTACCGGCGCGAGCTGCTTGGGCGGCTGCGGCTGCCCTTCGACGTGGCCCGGCCAGAGGCCGACGAGACGCCCCGGCCCGGTGAGGCCCCCGCGGCGCTGGCGATGCGCCTGGCCGAGGCCAAGGCCGCGGCGATCGCGCGGCTCGATGCGTCGGCCTGGGTGCTGGGTTCGGACCAGGTCGCCGAACTCGACGGCCGGCCGCTGGGCAAGCCCGGCGGGCGCGACGCAGCGATCGCGCAGCTCTCCGCGATGTCGGGCCGCGTGGTGGCGTTCCACACCGGCGTGTGCCTGCTGCGCGAAGGTGCCGGGCCGCTGCGCGCCGCCGATCTCACGCGCGTGCATTTCCGCCACCTCGACGCCGCGGAGATCGCGCGCTACGTGGACGCGGAGCAGCCCTTCGACTGCGCGGGCAGCTTCAAGTCCGAAGGCCTCGGCATCGCCTTGTTCGAGGCGATCGAATCGAGCGATCCGACGGCGCTGGTCGGCTTGCCGCTGATCGCCACCGCGCGCCTGCTGCGCCAGGCCGGATTCGCGCTGCCCTGACGCGCCTCAGTGCGCCGCACCGCGATCGCCCCGACTGTCGTCGAACGGGGCGTACGACCAATCATGCAATCGCTGCAGCCGTTCGCGCGCCACCCCGGGCTGCTCGAAGTAGATCGCGCGCAAGGTCGCGTCGTCCACGTCGGGCCATGCCGCACGGAGATGCGCGGCCGTCGCCCGGCTGGTCGCGCCGACCTTCTTCGCCTTGCCGATCATCTGCAGCGCATTCGCGACCGCGAACACCGCGACCAGCACGACCAGCGCGGATTGCCAGCGCCGCACCACGCCCGCCCGGTGCGCGAGCGCCATCAGCCCGAACCAGCCGATCCAGAACACCGACGAGAAGCTGACGTACCGGGTGACGAAGGCCTGCTCCGCGCCGAACGGACCCGCGCGGCCCAGCGCCGTGAGCACCGCGGCGAACAGCGCGAAGCCGGCGAATCCCGCCCAGTACAGCGCGATCCGCTCGCGGCGCACGCGCGCGAAGGCATGGAGGCCCGTGCCGATCGCGGCCAGCGCAAGCCACGGGGCGACGTCGGTGGCGAAGCGCGCCACGCCTCCGCCGAGATAATCGAGGGCATACAGCGCCAGCTCCGTGGCGCGCGGGAACGCGTCCGCCGAATCGGCCCGCGCGAGTTCCGACCCCCCGACCGGAATCGCCAGCAGCAGCCACGGGAGCGCAAGCCATGCGCGGCGACGCCACGGCAGGTCGCGGCGGGCCGCGAGCAGCAGCAGGGCCAGCGGGACCAGGCCAATCGCCGTCGCGAAGCTGAGCCACGCCACGACCGCGCCGGCGAGCGCGGCCAGGTTGCGCCATCCGTCGAGTCGCCCGGCGCAGAGGTTGGCGACGACCAGCGCGGCTCCAACCAGGCACAGGAACACCGCGACCTGCCAGCCCCACTGCAGGTTGGCGAGATGTCCCGGGTATAGCGCGAACAGCAGGATCGCCACGCGCCAGCGCGTGGCGACGCCGTCCGGCAACGCACGACGCGCAATCCGGCCGACGATCGCCGCGAACACCATGAGCAGCGTCCAGCTGGCGACGCAGTCCAGCCAGGGCTGGCCGCCCGACAACCAGGTCGTCAGCAGCAGGGTCGCGTAGGCCGCGGAATGAAGATGGCCACCATGGATGTCCCAGAAGATCGAATGGCCGGACGAGCCGGTGCGCATCGCCTCCACCATCGGGACGAGGTCCAGGTGGTCCCACAGCATCATCGGGACGTGCCACCACAACGTCATCCCCAGCAGCGCCAGGGCTGGCAGGACGAATGCAGCCATCAGGATCCGCGACTCGCGCGACGCGAGCCGGCTCACGGCGCGATTTCCACCGAGGGCCCGCTCCAGGTTTCGCGACTGCCGTCGCCGCCTTCCAGCACCAGCCCGAGCCAGTGGCGGCCCGGTGCGGTGCCGGGCACGTCGATGCGCGCGGAAAACGCGGCATGGGCCACGCCGGGGTCGCGTGAACCGCCGTGCCAGAAGCGCGGCACCCACGCGTTGGCGATGCCGTGCTCGGCGGCAGCGACCGGCTTGCCGTCAAGCGTGACCGTGACGCGTGCGACGCCTGCGATGTCCTTTACTGCCCAGCCTTCGACGGTGAACGGCATGCGCACGGTCGCGCCGGCCTGCGGCAGCGAGATGCTGGCCACCGCGGGCGGGATGCAGGTGGCGTCTCCTGCTCCCGCACGCAGCGGGAACAGCAGGAAGCGCTGCGCGCCGTGGTCGACGTCGACCGCGCCCGGCGCCGGCAGCGACCCCGCGGCGGCGCAGGCGAAGCGGAAGCGCTCCGGCAAGTCGCTGAACTTGACATCGGTCGCACCCAGGACGAGCAGCGCCGGGCGCTGCAGCCGCGCGCCCGGCACGGGCACCTGCAATCCCCACAGGCGCAGCTGTGGCGCGCGGCCGTGCTTGTGGTTGAGCGGATGGTCGAGCACGGCGATGTCCGGATCGCCGAGCAGGAAACCCAGCTCGGCGCCGATCTTGAAGTCGTCGGCGACGACGCGCGTGCCCGGCGGCATCGCCGCGAGTTGCGCGCGCACCGCGTCGGCGAGCGCGGACCAGCCGGCGAAATTCGACGGATACCAGCGCGTCTCCGCCGTACGCGCGCGCGCGGCGGGAAGCGCGATCGCCGCGTAGCCAGCGAACGCCAGCGCCAGCCCGCAGGCCAGCAGCGCGAGCGTCGCGCGGCGCCAGCGTGGTCCCCATGCTGCGAGTACGCCCGGCACCAGCGGCAGCAGCGCGAGCATGCCCTGCAGCGGCCAGTGGAAACTCACCCGCTCGTCGTCCGCGAAGAAGCCCAGCGCGAAGAACGCGAGCACGAACAGCGCGCCGTTCAGCGCAAGGGAGCGCGAGCGCGGATCCGCATCGCGGCGATGCCGCCACGCGGCGGCCGCGAACGCGGCGAACAGCAGCGGCGTCGCGAGCAGCGCCTGCAGCAGCACGAAGCGCACGCCGTCGGCATGGAACGCCCACGGATGCCGGTCCACCAGCTGGAACCGCAGTCCGGCTTCGGCATGCGCGACGTTCCAGGCCAGCAGCGGCACCCAGGACAGCGCGCCGGCGGCGATCGCGAGCCACACGCGCGGATCGCGCAGCACCGCGCGTCCGCGCGCCGACGCCAGCAGCGCGATCGCGCCGACGCCGACGATCGCGGCGAAACGGTAGTGGCTGAGCCCGCCCATCACCAGGCCGAGCGCGAGTTCGCCGGCGGCGACCGCGTCGACGCGCTGCAGGAGGCGCGTGCCGGCATGCAGGCACAGCAACGCGGCCACGGTCATCGCCACGTCGGGCAGCGCGAGCATGCCGAGCGTGCCCGACAGCGGCAGCAGCAAGGCGAGAAGACCGGCGCGCCATCCCGCTTCCGTTCCCGCGATGCGGCGCGCGATCGCGGCGACGAGCCAGGGCACGCAGGCCGCCAGCAGCAGGAACGGCGCGCGCAACGCGAGCGCATGCTGGCCGCCGACCTCCACGCCCAACCGCGCCAGCCATGCAGTCAGCGCCGGCAGGTCGGAATACGCCCAGCCCGGATGCATGCCTTCCTGCCAGTAGAAGGCTTCGTCGACGAACAGGGGCAGGCACGCGGCCAGCACGGCCTTCGCCGCGAACAGCAGCGTCCACAGGCCGATGAACCACGCGGCCGCCGGCGACGACGGGGCCCCCGATGGTCGCCCTGCCCGTTCCGTGCCCGCCGTCGCTTCCCGCATCGTTCGCTGCCTCGCTACACTCGGCGCATGTCCACGACACCGGCCGGCACCATGCTAACCGAGCCGCTGCGCGCCGCGCTGCAGGCCGCCCTCGACCAGGTCAATGCGCTGGTGCTCGGCAAGCCGCAGGAAGTGCGGCTGGCCTTCGTCGCGCTGCTATCCGATGGCCACCTGCTGATCGAGGACCTGCCCGGCCTGGGCAAGACCACCCTCGCCCATGCGCTGGCCGCGACCTTCGGGCTCGGGTTCCAGCGCGTGCAGTTCACCTCCGACCTGCTGCCCTCCGACATCGTCGGCGTGTCGGTGTACGACGCGCAGGCGCGGCGCTTCGAGTTCCACCCGGGGCCGGTGTTCGCGCACGTGCTGCTGGCCGACGAGATCAACCGCGCGCCGCCGCGCACGCAAAGCGCGCTGCTCGAGGCGATGGCCGAACACCAGGTAACGGTGGACGGCACCACGCATGCGCTGCCGGATCCGTTCTTCGTGATCGCGACGCAGAACCCGGTGGACCTGGCGGGCACGTATCCGCTGCCGGATTCGCAGCTCGACCGCTTCCTGCTGCGGCTGGCGCTCGGTTATCCGGGCGAGGCGGCGGAGCGCGCCCTGCTCGCCGGCGTCGACCGCCGCGAGCTGATCGCGCGCGCGATGCCGCTGCTCGGCGCGGCCGACGTGCTCGCGCTGCGCGCAGCGGTGTCCGGCGTGCACGCCAGCGACGCGCTGCTGCATTACGTGCAGGCGCTGCTGCACCGCAGCCGCACCCATCCCGGCGTGCGCGTCGGCCTCTCGCCGCGCGCCGGCATCGCGCTGCTGCGCGCCGCGCGCGCGTACGCGCTGCTGCTCGGCCGCGGGCACGCGCTGCCGGAAGACGTGCAGGCGCTCTTCGGCGCCGTGGCCGCGCACCGGCTGGTGCCGGACGGCGACGCGGGCGATCCGTCGGCGCTGGCGAAGGCGATCCTGCACGCGGTGCCGGTGGACTGACATGGCCGCGCGGCTGCGCCGCCGGTTCGCGAACTGGGCTCGGCCGCGGCAGGCGGAAGCCTTGCCGGTGCGGATCGACCGGCGCCGCGTGTACGTGCTGCCGACGCGCTTCGGGCTGTTCTTCGCGCTGCTGCTCGCGGCGATGGGCCTGGGCGCGCTCAACTACAACAACAACCCCGCGCTGCTGCTGGCGCTGCTGCTCGCCGGCGTCGCCAATGCGAGCCTGCTCGCCGCGCACCTGCAGTTGTCGGGCCTGGAAGTCGCTGCGGTCGGCGCCGAACCAGTCGCGGCGGGTGCGCCACTGGCCCTGCGCGTGCAACTGCGCGCGGCGCCGGACCGCGAACGCCGCGGACTGCGCGTCGCGCTGGGCGATGCAGCCGCGACCGTCGCGCTCGAGGACGGCGCGGCGGTCGCGACGCTCGCCGTGCCGACGACGCGACGCGGCTGGCTCGAGCCCGGGCGGCTGGCGCTGTCCACCACGCGCCCGCTCGGCCTCGCGCGCGCCTGGGCCTACGCGTGGCCCGGCACGCCGCTGCTGGTCTATCCTGCACCGGAAATGCACGGCCCGTCGCTGCCACGCGGCGGCGAAGGCGCGGCCGCGCGCCTGGATCCCGCCGGCGACGACGTCCACCACCTGCGCGCCTATCGCCGCGGCGATCCGCGCCGCGCGATCGCGTGGAAGCCGTCGGCGCGGCGCGATGCGTTGCTCGTGCGCGAATACGAACAGCCGCAGGGCCGCGAGGTCGTGCTCGACTGGGACGCACTCGCGCCGCTCGACACCGAAGCGCGCATCCGCCGCCTCGCGCGCTGGGTGGACGACGCCGAACGCCAGGGCCGCCGCTATCGCCTGCAACTGCGCGGCCAGCCGCCGCTCGGGCCGGATCTCGGGCCACGCCATCGCCATGCCTGCCTGCGCGCGCTCGCGCTGCTGCCCGGATGAGCGTGCGCGCCGCCACGCTTCCGCTCGATCCGCGCG
>CAMLSB010000056.1 GCA_946482565.1 uncultured Lysobacteraceae bacterium
GACATCACCATCAACACCATCTGCCCGACCTACGTGAAGACGCCGCTGGTCGACAGGCAGATCGCCGACCAGGCGCGCACGCGCGGCATTCCCGAATCGCAGGTCGTGTCCGACGTGATGCTGAAGCCGATGCCCAAGGGCGTGTTCATCACCTTCGAGGAACTGGCCGGCATCACCGCGTTCCTCATGTCGCCGGCAGCGCGCAACATCACCGGCCACACCATCGACGTGGACGGCGGCTGGACCATTCAGTAGCTGCACGGGGGGAGCATGGCGAACGGGGAACATCGCGACGACGGCAGCGCCCTGCCGAAGCACACCACGCCGACCTGGGAAGTCGAGCTGCTGATCTCCGGCGTCGCGGTGTTCGCGATGCTGCAGCTGCCCGGGCGGCTCGATGACGCGATTTTCGCGTTGCGCCCACGGTTCTCGACGGACTGGTCGACGATGCTGGCCATCACCTACATCTACGCCAAGAGCGCGGCCGTCCTCCTCTCGGCCACGTTCGTGGTCCACCTGGTGCTGCGCGCGCGATGGATCGCGCTGGTCGGCATGCATTCGATCTATCCCCAGGGCATCGCCTGGGACAGGTTGCGGTTGGGGCCCAATGCGCGACTGGTGGAAAGGGAGCGCATGGGCGACGTATCCACCGCGATCGAGCGTGCCGACAACCGGGCGACGACCGTGTTCGCGATCGGGGTCACGCTGGCATTGCTGCTCGTCGGCATCACGCTGGTGGTCGTCGCATGCCTGCTCGTGGCGGCGCTGGTGGGGATTGCTCCCCGACCGAACCTGATCATGGCGATCGTCGCGTGCGTGATCGGGCCCTACGGGATGCTGCAATTGATCGACCGGCGGTTCGGCCCGCGGCTCGCCGAAGATGGCGTCGCGAGCCGCGTGTTGCGTCTTCTGTTGCGCGCGTATGCGGCAATCGGACTGGGCAACGCCCGCAACATCGTCTTCGCCCTGCTTTCCAGCCATGGGGGGCGCGCGCGCGTCGTCCTGGCGACCGCGACGATCATGGTAGCGGTGTCGGCGACCGTGAGCATGGCCTACTTCTACATGCGCGAACCGGATCCGCCGGGGAGCTATGGCGGATTCCCCGCCGACGGGGACATGTTCCCCTACGCAGTCGGTGCGGAACACTACGCCGACCGGCGCAATCCGGCCCGCGAGGGCGAAGCGCCGCATATCCCGACGATTGCACCTGAAGGCGCCTACCTGGAAGTCCTCGTGCCATACCGGCCCTCGGTCGACGAGCCGGCCATGCGGCGTGAATGCCCGCAAGCCCGCGCGGTGCGCGAACGCGCCCGGCGCGTACCGGCCGAACTCGCGTGCCTGGCGCGGATCCATGCCCTGCGCATCGACGACCGCCCTGTCGACGTCGCGTTCGAGACGTCCACCGACCCTGCAACGGGGCGGCCGGCGCTGCTGGCGATGATCGATGTGCGCTCCCTCGCGGCCGGCCGCCACGAATTGCGGACCGCACGCCTGGATGCCCATGCGGACGAGCCGAAGGACTATGTGATTCCGTTCTGGCGGTGAGCGCGCGCAAGATCATCCACGTCGACATGGACGCGTTCTACGCGTCCGTCGAGCAACGCGACGACCCGAAGCTGCGCGGCCGGCCGGTCGTGGTCGCGTGGCGCGGCAACCGTTCGGTCGTGTGCGCGGCGAGCTACGAGGCGCGCACGTTCGGCGTGCGTTCGGCGATGCCCGCGGTACGCGCGGAACGACTCTGCCCGCAGGCGGTGTTCGTGCCGCCGGATTTCACCCGCTACAAGGCGGTGTCGCGCCAGGTGCGCGGGATCTTCGAGCGCTACACGGACCTGGTCGAGCCGCTGTCGCTGGACGAGGCCTACCTCGACGTCACCGCGAATGCCGGCGGACTGCCTTCCGCGACCGCGACTGCCGAGGCGATCCGCGCCGCGATCCGCGAGGAGACCGCGCTCACCGCGTCCGCGGGCGTCGCGCCCAACAAGTTCGTCGCCAAGATCGCCTCCGACTTCCGCAAGCCCGATGGCCTGTTCGTGGTGAAACCGGCGCAGGTCGAGGCCTTCCTCGCGCCGCTGCCCGTCGGCCGCCTGCCGGGCGTCGGCAAGGTGATGGAACGCAAGCTCGCGGACCTGGGCCTGCACGTCGTCGCGGACCTGCGGGCGTTCCCGGTCGAATCGCTGGAACGGCGTTTCGGGCGCTGGGGGCGGCGCCTGCACGAGCTCGCGTTCGGCATCGACGAACGCGCGGTGGTTTCCGCGCGCCCGACGCTGCAGGTTTCGGCCGAGGACACGTTCGAGAGCGACCTTTTGCTCCGCGAACTGGAGCCGCATATCCGCCGCATGGCCGAAAAGGCCTGGACCGGCTACCAGCGTGAACTCGAACGCGACCCCGGGCGCATCGCGCGCACCGTCGTGCTGAAGCTCAAGACCGGCGACTTCCACGTGCTGACGCGCAGCCTGACGCCGCCGCGGCCACCCGCTTCGCTGGAGGAATTCGCGACCCTGGCCTGCGACCTGCGCGAACGCGTCGAGTTGCCATCGCGGACGCGTTACCGGCTCGTCGGCGTGGGCGTGTCCGGGTTCATCGAGCGCGACGCGTTGCGCGCGCAGGCGGGGCTTTTCGAGGCCTGACCGTCCCGCTGGCGAGCACTGCCCCGCACCCGGTATGCTCGGTCCATGTCGACGACCCGCAGGCTCCGCGCCAACCGCCCCGCGGTTCCCGCGCTCGAACCCGGCATTGCCCGCATCCGCGCTGAAATGGGCCTGCCGGACGCCTTCCCTCCCGATGTCGAGGCGGCCGCACGCGAAGCCGCCGCGCATCCGCGATTGCCGGCCGAGGATCGCGACGACATTCCCTTCGTCACCATCGATCCGCCCGGCGCGATGGACCTCGACCAGGCGCTGCATGTCGCGCGCGATGGCGACGGCTACGTGCTGCACTACGCGATCGCCGACGTCGCCGCTTTCGTCGCGCCCGGCGACCCGGTCGACCTGGAGGCCAACCGCCGCGGCGAGACGTTGTACGGCGCCGAGGACAAGATCCCGCTGCATCCGCGCGTGCTGTCCGAGGACGCCGCGTCGCTGCTGCCGGGCCAACGGCGCCCTGCGTTGCTGTGGACGATCCAGGTCGACGCGACGGGCGAAGGCACCTCGGTCGACGTGCGCCGCGCGATGGTGCGCAGCCGCGCGCGCCTGGACTACGACGGCGTGCAGGACGCGATCGACGCCGGCACCGCCGATCCGATGTGGGCGCTCGTCCGCGCGGTCGGCGAGCTGCGCATGGCGCGCGAACTCCGCCGTGGCGCGGTGAGCCTGCCGCTGCCCGAGCAGGAGATCCATGTCGGCGACGGCAACGGCGACGGCGACCACTGGCGCCTTGAATATCGCGCGCGCCGCGCCGTCGAGGACTGGAACGAACAGCTGTCGCTGCTCACCGGCATGGCCGCGGCCGACCTGATGGTGCGCCACCACGTCGGGTTGCTGCGCACGCTGCCGGAGCCACCGCCGCATGCCATCGCGCGCCTGCACCGCACCGCGCGCGCGCTTGGCATCCCGTGGCCGGCGACGTCCGGCTATCCGGAATTCATCCACTCGCTCGACCCGTCGAATCCGCGCCACGTCGCGATGATGGTGGCCTGCACCAGCGTGCTGCGCGGCGCCGGTTACGCCGCATTCGACGGCGCGCTGCCCGCGCAGCCGCTGCATTCGGCGCTCGCGTCCACCTACACGCACGCGACGGCGCCGTTGCGCCGCCTCGTCGACCGCTACACCGGCGAGCTGTGCCTGGCGCTGTGCGCCGGCACGGCTCCACCCAGGTGGGTGCTCGATGCCCTGCCCGGCCTGCCGCGAACGATGGCCGTCTCCAGCCAGCGCGCGGGTCGTTACGAGCGCGCGGTGATCGACCTCGCCGAAGCGCTGGTGCTGGCACCGCACGTCGGCGAGGCCTTCGAAGGCAGCATCGTCGAAGTCGACGGCGAGAACCGGCACCACGGCACGGTGATGCTGCACGCGCTCGCGATCGAAGCGCCGGTCAACGCCGGGCACGACCTGCCGCTGGGCGATACCGTGCACCTGCGCCTGGATAGCGCCGATCCGGGGCACCGCCGCGTTTCCTTCGCACTGGAAGCATGAGCCTTTCCCGCGACCAGCTGCGCACCCTCGGCCTCGCCGCGCTCGGCGGCGCGCTCGAGTTCTACGACTTCGTGATCTTCGTGTTCTTCGCCGGCACCATGGGTGCGCTGTTCTTCCCCGCGGACATGCCCGGCTGGATGCGGCTGGTGCAGACCTTCGGCATCTTCGCGGCGGGCTACCTGGCGCGGCCGCTCGGCGGTGTCGTGCTGGCGCACTTCGGCGACCTGCTGGGGCGCAAGCGCATGTTCATGCTCAGCATCCTGCTGATGGCAGTGCCGACGTTGCTGATGGGCCTGCTGCCCACCTACGCGCACGTCGGCGCGCTCGCGCCGCTGCTGCTGCTCCTGCTGCGGATCCTGCAGGGCGCCGCGATCGGCGGCGAAGCGCCCGGCGCGTGGGTGTTCGTCACCGAGCACGTTTCGCCGCGGCACCGCAGCCTTGCCTGCGGCACGCTGTCCGCCGGCCTGCTTGCCGGAATCCTGGCCGGCGCGCTGGTCGCGGCCGCCGTCGGCGGCATGCTCAGCGACGCGCAATTGCTCGACTGGGGCTGGCGCGTGCCGTTCGTGATCGGAGGCGTCTTCGGTCTCGCTGCGATGCACCTGCGCCGGCGGCTGCACGAGACGCCGGTGTTCGCCGAAATGCGCGAGCGCCACGCGCTGGCTGCCGGCTTGCCGTTGCGGGCGGTGTT
Source organism: uncultured Lysobacteraceae bacterium (assembly GCA_946482565.1). The sequence continues at coordinate 4,816 of CAMLSB010000056.1, forward strand.
GCGCGACCACCTGCCCGCGGTGGCGCTGTCGATGCTGCTGACCTGGCTGCTGACGGCCGTGGTGGTGGTCTCGATCCTGATGATGCCGACCCTCCTGCAACGCGACGGCTTCGATCGCGAGACCACCCTCGTGGCGAACAGCGTGGCGATCGTGTGCGCGATGCTCGGGAACCTGGCAGCCGGCATGCTCGCCGACCGCCACGGCGAGGGCCGCGTGCTCGCCGCATGGAGCCTGTTCATGGGCGTGGCGTTCTGGTGCTTCTACACCCGTATCGGCGCGCACCCGGGATGGCTGTTCCCGATGTACGCGCTGGTCGGTTTCGGTGCGGGCATCACCGCGATGGTGCCCTCGATCGCGGTGGCGGCATTCCCGGCGCCGGTACGCTTCAGCGGCCTGTCGTTCTCCTACAACGTCGCCTACGCGATCTGCGGCGGCGCCACGCCGGTGGCGATCACGTTGTTGCTGCGCGACCACCCGCTGGCGCCGGCGCATTACCTGGCGGCGATGGCCGTGCTGGGCGTCGCGCTGGGCCTGTGGGTCGAAGCCCGGAATCGCGCCGTGCGTTGATGCTCAGGCGTCGAACGCAAGCAGGTCCAGTCCGGTCGACGCGCGCACGATGCGGCGGTACAGGACATTGCCGTTCGTTGCGTTGGTCGCGATGACGATCGCGCGCTGGCGCGCGGCATCGCCGAGCGCGAAGGTCTTGAAGATCCCGGCATTGCTTCCGGAGTGATACAACACCGGGCCGCGCGGCGTGGTTTCCAGGTTCCAGCCGAGGCCCTTGTCGGTCCAGCGCCCCGGCACTTCGATCTGCCGGCTCAGCATCGCTTCTCGCGACGCCGGCCGGAGCGCCCACGGCGGCGGCGCGGCCTGCACCACCAGGGCCATGAAGCGTGCGTAATCCTGCACCGTGCAACGCAGGCTGGCCGCCGAGTTGGCCATGATGTCACCGGCTGCATGCACCACGCCGGGCGCACTGGCCCTCGCCAGCGGCAGCGCGCGCTGGGCATCGGCGTAACGCCACTCGGCCAGCGGCTTCCGCCAGCGTTCCGCGATCGGCAATGCCGCGTCCCATGCCTCGCGCAGGCCTTGCGGGGGTGGTGCGGACGGGTTTTCACCGGCCACGCCATGGCCATGCACCGAGCGCACCGCCATCGCGGCATCCCAGGCATAGCTGCTGTCGTGCATGCCGAGCGGTGCGAACAGGAGCCTGCGCATCGTCTGGTCGAGGCTTTCGCCGGTGAGCGATTCCACTGCCAGTTGCAGCCAGACGAAGGCTTCGCCGGAATAGTCGATGCGCCTGCCGGGCTCGACGAGCGGCGCCAGCTTTTCGTGCTCCGGATCCGCACGCCAGTTCGGCAAGCCGGTCGAATGGCGCAGCACGTCGCGGACGGTGATCCGGTCGATCCACGGATGTTCGGCCAGGTAATCGGGCCGATGGTAGGCGACCATCGGCGCGTCCAGCGCCAGCACGCCGCGCTCGACGAGCATCAGCACCATGTAGGCGAATATCGGCTTGCTCACCGAAGCCATTTCGAACAGGGTGCCATCGTCGACGCGCGCCTCCTGCCCCGCCTGCAACAGGCCCAACCCGCGCGACCACGCCAGCCGCCCCTGCTCGACCACCGCAATGCCGATGCCGGGCACGCCCAGCGCCTGCATCTGTCGCGGCAGGTCCTGCAGCAATTCCGGAGAAGGAAACCAGTCCGCGTCGGGATCGATCCGGACTGCAGCCATTGCGCGCCGCGGTGCGATCGCGAGCACCGACAAGCCAAGGCCTGCCCCCAGCAACCTGCGCCGGGAGATTCGAAGCGGTTCGCGAAGGGCCATGCCCCATTGAAGCCGGTCGCCCCGCGCACCGCAAGTACGGCGTCGCGGCGCTTGCTAGAACGACACGCGCACCCCGACCTGCGCCTGCAGGCCGGACTGCCGCGGCGACAGGCCCTCGAGCGCGCGCTGGTCGCGCGTGCTGTCGATGCGCAGCAGCTCGCCGGTGATGCGGAGCCCTTCGCGCGGCCGCCAGTTGAGCGCGGCGGTGATCGCATTGCCGTGCTCGCTGAGCGGCGCTTCCAGCGTCTCCGGCAGCTGCTGCGCGCGGAACAGGTCCAAGCGCAGCGCCGGCTGCCAGTCGCCCCGCTCCCAGGACGCAAGCACGTAGGCGGCGCTGAATTTCGTGTCGAGATACAGGCCCTTGCGCGGCTCGAACGCGGTGGCGCCGTCCATTGCCTGTGCCAGCCATCGCACTTCGCCGACCTGTCCGCGCGCGGCGGCGCTCCAGAACCGCGTGTGCCAGGCGAAGACCTTGCGCGCGCCCTGCCATTCCCACGCCGTCGGGTCGCCGCGGTTGTCGTAGCGCAGCACCGAGAGCAGCGAACCGCCGGCGCCTTCGCGCGACAGGCCCGCGTACCAGCCGATGCGATGGTCGATCTCGGCGAACGGCTTGAACACGACCGGCGCCGGCACTCGCGCATTCGCGGCGTAAACGTCCGGCTCGCGCAATTCCGCGTTCAGCGCCGAGGTCACGTCGCCCATTGCCCAGCCGCGCGACGCGAGCAGGTCGCCAGCGGGATCGTTGTGGTCGAAGGCGGCGGCGATGCCGCGCCAGGTGGCCTGGCCCGATCGATGCTCGAGCGCGAATTCCGTGCCGGTCGCGCGCAGCTCTTCGCCCACCCAGCTGTTGATGGCCGACGGCGTCAGCGTCAGTGGAGTCGTCCAGCCGACGCCATCGTTCTCCAGCGAGATCGGCGGGAAGAACGCGCCGGCCTTCACCGACCAGCGCCACGGCGTCGTCGACACCGGGCGCCACCGCACCCAGGCGTCGAGCACGCCGAAGGGGCGGCGCTGCCCGTCCTGGTATTGCAATTGCGTCGACACCAGCCACGCGGGCGCAAGCTGCCAGGCCATCGCAAGTGCCGCCGATGGCTGCAGGGCCGCGCTGCCGTCGCCGAAGCGCGCCTTGCCGAGGCCGCCGTCGAGCCACGAACGGTCGTCGCCACCGGCATGGCCGACGCGCAGCTCCGCATGGCCACGCCATTGCGGCGCGACCGCCTGCGCCTGCGCGATTCCGGCCGACGCCAGGCCGAACGCGGCCAGCACCGCGTTGGCCAGGCGAGCGCGAGCGCGCCGTCGCCGGCTCACTTCCCCACCGTGCGCAGGTGCGGTTCGCGGCCCGGCCAGCGTCCGGCCGCGAAGAACGCGTCGAACGGTGGCGCCGCCATCGGCCGCGCCACGAAATACCCCTGCGCGTGGTCGCACCCCGCATCCGCGAGCCACGCCAGCGTCGCCGCGTCCTCCACGCCCTCGGCGGTCACGCGATAGCCCAGGCGATGCCCGAGGTCGATGATGGATCGCACGATCTCCTGGTCCTCGCGCGATTGCCCGAGGCGCGCGACGAAGCTGCGGTCGATCTTGAGTTCGCGCACGGGCAACCGGCGCAGGTAGGCGAAGGAGGACTGGCCGATCCCGAAATCGTCGATCGCCAGGTCGATGCCTTGCGCGGCGAGCCGGCGCAGCACGGCGATCGCCGCGTCGGGCTTGCCCATGATCGCGCTCTCGGTGATCTCCAGCGCGATCGACTCCGGTGCCACGCCATGGATCGCGAGCAGTTCCGCGACGCGTCGCGGCAGCTCGGCGTCGTCGAGGTCGCGTGCCGACACGTTAAGCGACACGCGCAAGGCGATGCCCTGCGCCTGCCAGCGCGCGGCCTGCGCGATGCCGGCCGCGAGCACCCAGCGCGTGAGCGGGCGGATGTTGCCGCTCTCCTCGGCCAGCGGCACGAACAGGTCGGGCGCGATCGGGCCGAGCACCGGATGCGGCCAGCGCACCAGCGCCTCGCACCCATCCACGCGCCCGCTGGCGAGCGCGAGCTTGGGCTGGTACTGCAGTTCCAGCGCGTCGCCGGCGATCGCTTCGCGCAATTCGCCCATCAGCGACAACCGCTCGGGGCGATGCGGATCCGTCGCCGGGTCGTACACGCCCGCACCATCGCCCGATGCGATCGCCGCGATCATCGCGACTTCGGCATGGCGCAGCAGCGTGCCGGCGCTCGCGCCGTGCGCGGGTGCAAGCGCGATGCCGACGACCGGCGCGAAATCCAGGGTGATGCCGGCCTCGCGGTACGGCTCGCCCAGCGCCTCGATGATGCGGTACGCCGCGGCCACCGCCGCTTCGCGCGCCGCGCCCTCGATGTACACGGAGAACTGGGTGTCGGTGGCGCGCGCCACATCGCCGCCGCGCGCCGGGGTCCGGAGTCGCTGCCCGGCCTCGCGCATCATCCGGTCGCCGACGTCGTGGCCCAGCGTCTTGATGATTTCCTGCACGCGTGCCAGGCCCACCATCAAGAGCGCGCCTTCCGCCCGTGACGACAGGGACTGCGCGATCGTCGCCTCGGCCGCGCCGCGGTTCGGCAGTCCGGTGGCCTGGTCGTGGCTCGCCTGGTCGATGATCCGCGCCTCGCGCTCGCGGATCGCGTGCGCCATCGTCGAGAACGCGGCGGCGAGTTGCCCGAGTTCGTCGCGGCCGGCATCGCGCAGCACCGCATCATCGGCGAAGGCGTAGTCGCCCTCCGCGATCCTGCGCGCCGAGGCCGCGAGCCGCTCGACCGGACGCGACACGCTGCGCGCGATCAGCCATGCGCCCGCCAGGCCGGCCAGCAGGCCGAGCAACGTCAGGCCGCCCCACGCGGCCGCGACGGATCGATAGGGCCGCAACGCCTCGTCGACGGAATAGCCGAGGATGGCCGCGACCGGCGGGCTGTGCGTCGAGCTGTCCAGCCAGGCGGCCTGGATCACGAATTCACGGCCGCCGACGAGGGTGGTTTCCGGTTGCGTCGGCATTTTCGTGCCCACCCCCGCCAGCCGCGCAGCGAGCCCGCCTGCACCACGCCCGCGCGCCAGTACCCGCCAGCGCCCCTGCGCGTCGCGGCTGGCCAGTTCGATCTCCCGCGGAAGGCTCGATTGTCCCTGCAACTGCGCCAGCAACCGGTCGTCCATCGGGATCGCGGCGGCGATGAAGCCGACCAGGTCCGGCGCGAACACCGGTACGACGACCATCCAGTACGCGCCGCCGTCGAAAGCGACCACCGCCGATGCGGGACGTTGCAGCGCGTGGTCGACGAGATCGGAATACGGGAACTGCGCGCCCGAGGCGAACTGGCTGCGCGTGTCGGCCTCGACCCGGCCATCCACGCCCACCAGCAGCATCTGCGCGGCGCCGACGCGCCGCCCGTGGTTGCGCAGCGCCGAGAGCAGCGTCGCCTCGTCGTGCTGCGCGATCGCCGACCGCAGCGCGAAGTCGAGCGCCAGCACCTGCACGCCGGCGGCGACGCGGCCGGACACGTCATCGAGTTGGCGTGCGAACGCATCGGCCGCGACCTGCAGCTGGCGCTGGCCTTCGGCGACCAGCTCGACGCGCGCGACGCGGTAGACGAGCAGCGCGGTCACGCCCTGCACCATCACCAGTGCGGCAACGAAGAAGATCGCGATGCGGGTGCGGAATCCCATGGCGGACGCGTGCTCGCGGCGTGCTCAAGAGTGCATGCGGTCAATGGTGCATGCGGTCAATACTGCATGTGGTCGTGGCCCGTCCGCGGTGGCGGCGGCAGCAAGGTCAAGGCGAACGACACGGATGCGGAAGCGTCCGCCGCGACCGTCGCGTTGCGCGTCGGCTCGCCGCGGCCGGGCCTGAGCCGCGGCTGCCAGGCGCGGACCTCATAATCGCCCGGCGGCAGCCCGTCGAAGCGCGCCCGGCCGTCGGCACCCGTGCGCGCGGTCCACGGCGCATCGGTGACGTACAGCCACGCGATCATGCTGTCGTGGATGTTGCAGCCGACCGCGACCACGCCGGTGCGCTCCAGCCGCAGCGGCGGCGAACTGTCCCGCGGCGCCAGCACGAACTCGAACTTCGCCGCGGGCGAGAACGAATAGACATGGTGGCGCGTGCCGTCGCTGTTGCGGAAGACCACCTCGTCGCCCGGACGGACGACTTCCAGCGAGGGCACGAACGCGAGGTTCTTCTGGTCGATGGTGTGGCGCACCGGTGCCGGCGCGGGCGCGTTTCCGCCGCCCCGCAGGCGGAGCGAGACGATCGCATCAGCGACCGGGGCGCCGCGCGCATCGGCGACCTGCACCTCGAGCGCGCCTTCCTTGCCGACAGCCACGCCCTGGACCGCCATCAACAGCGCCAGCCACGACGACCCCATCCGCATCGCCCACCCCCGTACGCCCGGATGCCCGGATGCCGCGCCGAGCGTAGCACCCCGCCACGATCGCAGGGCAAGGTGCGGGCACCGCCAACGAAAAAGCGGGCCGAAGCCCACTTTCCGTTCAAGCGTTCGCGCTGGCGCGGGGCGCGGATTACTCCGGCGCGCCCTCGCCTTCGGCCACGGCCTTCATCGACAGGCGGATGCGGCCCTGCTTGTCGACCTCGAGCACCTTGA
>CAMLSB010000057.1 GCA_946482565.1 uncultured Lysobacteraceae bacterium
CATCGACGTCGGGCTGTGCGAACAGCGCGGCGGCATTGTCGGGCTTGCAGCTGCCACCATAGAGGATAGGCAGCGAGCCGGCGATTTTAGCATCGCGGGCCGCGATTTCGCCACGGATGAAGGCGTGGACGGCCTGCGCCTGGTCCGGGGTCGCCGTATGGCCCGTCCCGATGGCCCAGACCGGCTCGTAGGCCACCACCGCTCCGTCCAGCAACTCCGCGCCCCCGAGGTCGAAAAGGGGCTGCAGCTGGGTCTGGATGCAATGCTCGGTCTGGCCGGACTCCCGCTGCTGCAGGGTTTCGCCCACGCACAGGATCGGGACCAGGCCCGCGGCCCGCGCGGCCATGAACTTGCGCGCGGCCAGTTCGCTGCCTTCCTGGTGGTACTGGCGGCGCTCGGAGTGGCCGACCAGGCCGTAGCGCGCGCCCACGTCCACCAGCATCTCGGCCGAGACCTCGCCGGTGTAGGCGCCGCGCTCGTTCGCGCTCACGTCCTGCGCACCGAAGGCGATGCCAGCGGCGGCGTAATGCTCCACCAGCTCGCCCAGGTATGGCAGCGGCGGCAGCACGATCGCCTCCACGCCCGAGGGAACCGGGCCGGCCACGATCGCGTCCATCAGCGCATGGGCGAAGGCGCGGTCACCGTGCAGCTTCCAGTTTCCAGCGACGATCCTGCGGCGCATCGTCGGCTCCAGTCCGGTCGAGGCCGCGCAGTCTAACAGCGCACCGCTAGAATCCAAGGCTGGAGCGCCATGGCAAGGGGACGCGCGATGCAGGGAACGAGCCACAACGAGGCGGGGCACGCGCTGGTCACCGGCGCATCGAGCGGCATCGGCGCGGCGATCGCGCGCGAATATGCGCGGCGCGGCGTGCCGCTGGTGCTGAGCGCGCGCCGCATCGAGCGGCTCGAGGCGCTCGCGTCAGAACTCCGCAAGCAGGTCGCCGTCGAGTGCATCGCCGCCGACCTCGCCGATCCGGCCGCGCCCGCGCGACTGCAGGCGGAACTCGCCGCGCGCGGCATCGCCGTGTCGCGCCTCGTCAACAACGCCGGCTACGGCGTGCCGGGACGCTTCCTGTCGTCCGACTGGCCGGTGCACCGCGACTTCATGCAGGTGCTGGTCGGTTCGGTACTCGAACTCACCCATCGCCTGTTGCCGGCCATGGAAGTCGCGGGCCATGGCCGCATCCTCAACGTCGCTTCCCTCGCCGGCCTGGTGCCCGCCTCCGCCGGCCACACGCTCTACGGCGCGTCGAAGGCCTTCGTGATCCGCTTCTCCGAATCGCTCGCGCGCGAGACCGCGTCGCGCGGCGTGCACGTGACCGTGCTCTGCCCCGGCATGACCTGGACCGAATTCCACGATGTCAACGGCATGCGCGAACGCGTATCGCGCTTGCCGCGCTGGCTGTGGATGGACGCCGCCAGCGTCGCGCGCCTCGGCGTGGATGCGGTCGAACGCGGCGACGCGCGCTGCGTGCCCGGCGCCACCAACCGGATGCTGGCGGGCCTGTCGAAGTACCTGCCCGAACGCCTGGCGCGCGCGCTGCTCGAAAGCCGCAGCCGCGACTTCCGCGACGCCGACTGATGCCCGCGCCCGCGTCCGCCCCGAAGCAGCTGCCCTATCGCAAGCCCACCGAAGGCCGCGATTACTGGGTATTCGACGACATCCTCGCGGATCCCGACGGCGTCCGCGCCCGCTGCCTCGCCCGCACCGACTGGGCCGAAGGCTATCCGTACAAGCAGGAAGCCTGGCCCGGCATGCGCGCCATCCCCGCGCTGTTGCCGGACGAACTCGCCGCGGTGGAAGCGCGCGTGCTCGCCGCCACCGGCAGCAAGCGCCTGTGGGTGCAGGCTGCGCCCGATGGCGGCCACCTCAACCACAACTGCGTGCAGGTCGTCGGCGTCGACGAATCCGGGCCGAAGCCGCACACCGATTCGCGCGCGCTGTGCCGCTACGCCGCGGTGCTGTACCTGAATCCGGCCGCGCCGGTGCATTGCGGCACCAGCTTCTACCGCCAGCGCAGCGCCGACGGCCGCATGGGCGGCAACAGCGTGATGCCTCCGCACGTGAACCTGGTCGAGGCGCTGGGCGCGCGCTTCATCGCGGTCGGATCGTTCGCGGAAGACCTGCGCATCGACCACCGCTACAACCGGCTGCTGCTCTACCGCGCCAACCTGATCCACAGCGCCACCGCCTATTGCGGCAGCACCCTCGCCGACAAGCGCATGGCGGCCGTCTTCTTCTGGATGGCCGCCTGAGGCATTCGTCTTCGGACTGGGCGGTGGAAACGCGAGAGCGCTTTCGGGGGACGGCGTGAATCCATCCATGGAGCCTCTTCGAAAACATCCATGTTTTCGACGCCCCCGAAAGCGCTCTCGCGTTTCCACCGCCGCCCGCACGACGATTTCCACGGCTTCGGGGAAGAGCAAAAAGCGGTTCCGGGAACGTTCTGAGTCCTTCAGGGCGCGGGTAGTCTCACGAGCCCGGAATGCGCTCTTCGCTTTAGCTCTTCCACCCGAAGACGGGGGACGCGCTTGGGGTGGCGACGCGAATGCGTGTGTGTGGGCCGAGCGGGCCATGGATGGCCCGCGCCCGCGGAGTGAGTCCTGGACGACTCGTCGACGCGGCGGACCACACACACGCATTCACGTCGCCCAGCCCCGAAGCCAGGCATGCGGCTACTTCAGCTTGATTTCGCGCAGGCGCTCTTCGAGATACCCCTGCGCCGTGATCGGCTCGGGATAGCGACTCGGATTGTCGGCCGTGACGCACGACGGCAGCACGTCGATCAGGAAATCCGGGTTCGGATGCAGGAAGAACGGCGTCGAATAGCGCGGCTGCCGCGCTGCCTCTCCAGGCGGGTTCACGACCCGGTGCGTCGTCGACGGATACACGTGGTTGGTGTAGCGCTGCAGCATGTCGCCGATGTTGACCACGATGGTGTCCGCGTCCGCGGTGAACGGCACCCACTCGCCCTTGCGCGACAGGACTTCCAGGCCGGCGGCGCTCGCGCCCACCAGCAGCGTGATCAGGTTGATGTCCTCGTGCGCGCCGGCGCGCACGTTCGGCACGTCGGGCGTGGTGATCGGCGGATAGTGGATCGGGCGCAGGATCGAATTGCCGAGCTCGGTCTTGTCCGCGAACCAGTCCTCCGGCAGGCCGATGTGCAGCGCGAGCGCGGCGAGCACCTGCGAGCCGAGCGCATCCAGCGCCGAATACAGGCCGTAGCCTTGTTCGCGCAACTCCGGCACTTCCGACGGCCACAGGTTGGGCGGCATGTCGGCGGCGTACTTCGAGTCGCGCGGGATCTCGCGACCGACGTGCCAGAACTCCTTGAGGTCGGGATAGCGCGAATCCTTCGCGGTCTCGACCATGAACGGCGTGTAGCCGCGCGCGCCGCCGCCGCCGGCGACGTGGTACTTGCGCTTGGTTTCGTCCGGCAGCGCGAAGAAGCGCTTGAAGGCCTCGTACGCGCCATCGATCCGCGACTGCGGGATGCCGTGGTTGCGGATGCCGGCGAAGCCCCACTCGCGGTAGGCCGCGCCCAGCTCGGCGACGAAGGCCTCGCGGTCGGCGGCGCTGGTCGGCGCGGTGAAACGGCGGATGTCGAGGGTGGGAATGGCGGTGCTCATCGTGCTGCTGCCCATGCGTGTCGCTCAGGATTCGGCGGCCGCGCGCACCGCTCCGGCGAGCGCGTCCAGTGTGGATTGCACCAGCGAGGCGTCGTCGGCCTCGACGGTCACGCGCACCACCGGCTCCGTGCCGGAGGGTCGCAGGAAGGCGCGGCCGCGGCCTTCGACCGCGCGTTGCGCGGCGGCCAGGGCTTCGAGCACCGGCGCGGCCTCGGCCGGCTTGCGGCCCGCGGCGTAGCGCACGTTCACCGTCTTCTGCGGAACGCGTTGCATGCCCGCGAGCGCCTCGTGCAGCGGCTTGCCGGTGCGATGCAGCACCTCGAGCACCTGCAGCGCGCTGACGATGCCGTCGCCGGTGTTCGCGCGGTCCAGGCACAGCAGGTGGCCGGAGGCTTCGCCCCCGAGCACGCCATCGTGTTGCAGCAGGCCCTGGTGGACGTAGCGGTCGCCGACCTTGGCGCGGACGAAACCGATGCCGCGCTCGCCGAGCGCGCGCTCGAGGCCGAAGTTGCTCATCAGCGTGCCGATGACCGGACCGCGTAGCCGCCCGCTCGCCTGCCAGTCGCTGGCCAGCAGCCAGATCAGGTCGTCGCCGTCGCGGATGCCGCCATCGCGGTCCACGAACAGCACGCGGTCGCCGTCTCCGTCGAAGGCGATGCCGAGGTCCGCGCCGCTGGCGCGCACGCGTTCGGCCAGGTGTTCCGGGTGGGTCGAGCCCACGCCGTCGTTGATGTTGGTGCCGTTCGGGTCGACGCCGATCGCCTCGACCCGCGCGCCGAGCTCACGCAGGACCAGCGGGCCCAACTGGTAGGTCGCGCCGTTGGCGCAGTCGACCACGATGCGCATGCCGGCGAGGTCGAAGCCGCGCGGCACCGAGTTCTTGCAGTGCTCGACGTAGCGGCCGATCGCGTCGCGGGTGCGCACGGCCTTGCCGAGTTCTTCGGACGGGACCGTGCGGAAGGGATGATCGAGCGCCGCCTCGATGGCGAGCTCGGTGGCGTCGTCGAGTTTCTCGCCGTGTGCCGAGAAGAACTTGATGCCGTTGTCGTAGTGCGGGTTGTGCGAGGCCGAGATGACGATGCCGCCGTCGGCGCGCATCGAACGCGTGAGGTGGGCCACCGCGGGCGTCGGCATCGGGCCCATCAGCTGCACGTCGACGCCCGCCGCCACCAGGCCCGCTTCCAGCGCGGCCTCGAACATGTAGTTCGAAATGCGGGTGTCCTTGCCGATGATCACCACCGGCTTGCGCCAGGCGTTGCGCGCCAGGGCGTAGCCGTAGGCGTTGCCCAGGCGCAGCAAGAAGTCGGCCGAGATCGAGCCTTCGCCGACGCGGCCGCGGATGCCGTCGGTACCGAAGTACTTGCGGCTGCTCACGATGCGGTTCCCAGCGCTTCCTCCGGAGAGGGCTGGCGCATCAGCATCGCGAGCAGGTGCGCGATGCGCTCGCGCAGCTCGCGCCGGTCGCAGATCTGGTCGATCGCACCGTGCTCGACCAGGAACTCCGAGCGCTGGAAGCCTTCCGGCAGCGTCTCGCGCACGGTCTGCTCGATCACGCGCGGGCCGGCGAAGCCGATCAGTGCCTCGGGTTCGGCCATGTTGATGTCGCCCAGCATCGCCAGCGAGGCGGACACGCCGCCCGTCGTGGGATGCGTCATCACCGAGATGTACGGCAGGCCCGCCGCGCGCAGCCGGCCGAGCGCGGCCGAGGTCTTGGCCATCTGCATCAGCGAGAACAGGCTTTCCTGCATGCGCGCGCCGCCGGTCGCGGAGAAGCACACCAGCGGCGCGCCGATTTCCAGCGCGCGCTCGGCGGCCAGCGCGAAGCGCTCGCCCACCACCGAACCCATCGAGCCGCCCATGAACGCGAAGTCGAACGCGCAGGCGACGATCGGTCGTCCGGCCAGCTTGCCTTCCAGCGCGACCAGCGCGTCGCGCTCGCCGCTGGACTTCTGCGCCGCCTTGATGCGATCGGAGTACTTCTTCTGGTCCTTGAACTTCAGCACGTCGGTCGGGCCGAGCGCGGCGCCGAGTTCGCGCGTGCCGCCGGCGTCCAGGAACGCGGCCAGGCGCGCCCGCGCGCGGATCGGCATGTGGTGCCCGCACTTCGGGCAGACCTCGAGGTTCTCCTCGAGCTCGGGCCGGTACAGGACCGTGCCGCACTTGTCGCACTTTTCCCAGAGTCCCTCGGGCACGCTGCGCTTGCGGCCGGTGGCCGGCTCGGTGCGGATGCTCGCGGGCATCAGTTTCTTGAGCCAGCTCATGCGGTTGCGTTCACGTTCGTGGTGCGGAGACTGTCCAGTGTAATCCGCGCGGCGCCGGGGCCGCCACGACGGCGGCTTCAGGCGGCGTCGAGCGCGGCCCGCAGCGGGGCGAGGAATGCGCGGGCGCGGGCCGTGGCCCCCGCGACGTCGTCCGCCCCGGCCAGGGCGGCCACCAGGGCGCTGCCGACCACGATACCGTCGGCATGCGCGCCCACGGCGGCCGCGTCGGCGGCATCGCGGATGCCGAAGCCGGCCATCACCGGCACGCGGGCGCTTTCGCGCAGCGTGTCGAGCCGGGGGCCGACCGCCGCGGTGTCGAGCACGGCCGCACCGGTCACCCCGGCCAGGTTCACGTAGTAGAGATAGCCGCGCGCATGCTCGAGCGCCGCTGCCATGCGCTCCGGCGAGGTCGTCGGGGAAGCCAGTGGCACCAGGGCCAGCCCCGCGGCGTCGAAGATCGCGCGATGCGCGCCCGCCTCTTCCATCGGCAGGTCGACCAGCAGGACGCCGTCGACGCCGGCGGCGACCGCTTCGCGCGCGAACGCCTCCGCGCCGCGCACCTCGACCGGATTCAGGTAGCCCATCAGCACGATCGGCGTGGCGTCGTCCGTGCCGCGGAATTCGCGCACGAAATCCAGCACCCGGCGCAGGCCGACGCCGCGCGCGAGCGCGCGCTCGGAACTGCGCTGGATCACCGGCCCGTCGGCCATCGGATCGGAGAATGGAATCCCGACCTCGAGCACGTCGGCGCCGGCCGCGACCAGTGCGTGGAGCACCGGCACGGTCGCGTCCACCGACGGATCGCCGGCGGTGACGAACGGCACCAGCGCCTTGCGGCCCGCGGCGCGCAACGCGTCGAAGCGGGCCTGCAATCGCGACATCAGGCGCCCTCGTCCCCCGGGAAGCCCTTGCCGGGAACGTAGCCGCTGGCCTTGTACTCCTCGGCCAGTTCCGATTCGCCCACGTCGATGCCGTACTGGGCGCCGAGATTGTCGAGATGCTCGTTGAGCACGCGCCGGTACAGGCCGGTCATGTAGTCGAGGAACGCCGTGCGCTGCGCGCCGGCTTCGCCCTTCGCGGTTTCCAGGTACACCAGGGCATTGAAACGCGCGGCGCCATACAGCGCGACCAGGCTCGTCCGCTTCGCGCCATGACTGCCCACCTGCCGATGCGCGAGTTCGAGGAACTCGTTGATGTTGGCATAGAAGGCAGGGTCGACCTCGGGCGTCTGCCCCTGGTGCGCCGGTTCGTTGTTTTCGCTCATCTCGTGCCTCTATCGGGAAGGATGTGAAGGGCCGCGGCGCGCCGCGACGGTGTGCAGGTCCTTGTCGCCGCGACCGGACAGGTTGCACAGCACGATCGCGTCGCGCGGCATGCCCGCGGCGAGGCCGATCGCATGCGCGAGCGCGTGGCTGGATTCGAGCGCGGGCAGGATGCCTTCGGTGCGCGTGAGGCGATGGAACGCGGCGAGCGCCTCATCGTCGGTGACGCCCACGTATTCCGCGCGCGCCGTGTCCTTGAGCCATGCGTGCTCCGGGCCGACGCCCGGGTAATCGAGGCCGGCGGACACCGAATGCGTCTCCGTCACCTGGCCATCGTCGTCGCACAGCACGTAGGTGCGGTTGCCGTGCAGCACGCCGACGCGCCCGGCCGACAGCGACGCGGCGTGCCGGCCGCTGGCGATGCCCTCGCCCGCGGCCTCGGCGCCGACCAGGCGCACGCCGGCGTCGCCGAGGAAGGCGTGGAAGATGCCGATGGCGTTGCTGCCGCCGCCGACGCAGGCGACGACCACGTCGGGCAGGCCGCCGTGCTCGGCCAGCATCTGTGCGCGCGCCTCGCGCCCGACCACCGCATTGAAGTCGCGGACCATGCGCGGATAGGGATCGGGACCGGCGACGGTACCGATGATGTAGAACGTGTCGTCGACGTTCGCGACCCAGTCGCGCATCGCTTCGTTGAGCGCGTCCTTCAGGGTCGCCGAACCGGCGTCCACCGGCACGACCGTTGCGCCGAGCATGTGCATGCGCTCGACGTTCGGGCGCTGCCGCGCCATGTCGGTCGCGCCCATGTACACGACGCACTCCAGCCCCAGGCGCGCAGCGACGGTTGCCGTGGCCACGCCGTGCTGCCCCGCCCCGGTCTCGGCGATGATGCGGGTCTTGCCCATGCGGCTGGCGAGCAACGCCTGGCCGATGGTGTTGTTGATCTTGTGCGCACCGGTGTGGTTCAGGTCTTCGCGCTTGAGCAGGATGCGCGCGCCACCGACTTCCGTGCTCAGGCGTCGCGCGAAATAGATCGGGCTGGGCCGGCCGACGTAGTGCGCGAGGTCGTCCTCGAACGCGGCGATGAACGCGGGGTCCACGCGTGCCGCGTCGTAGGCGGCGGCCAGCGCGCGCAGCGGTTCGACCAGCGTTTCGGCGACGAATCGGCCGCCGTGGCGGCCGAAATGGCCCGCGGCGTCGGGCAGCGCATCGGGATCGACGGCGGGTTGCGTGGGGGACGACAGGTTCATCGGACGGCGTGGCGCGCCGGCATCCGGCAATCGGGCGGTCCAGTGTAGGGGAAAACGCGTGCCGGGCGACGCCCATGGGAACGCCGTCCGCCCGCTCCGGGCCGGGGTTGCGCGGCCCGTGGCGCTAGCAGGCCACGTGCTCGACGTGGCAGTCGGCCCGGCGCACCGCCTCGACGAAATGCCGCATCTTCTCGCCGTCCTTGATGCCGGGCGACGACTCGACGCCGCTGGACACGTCGACGCCCCACGGCAGCACGGACGTCACGGCCTCGAACACGTTGCCGGGATGGAGGCCACCCGCCAACAGGATCGGCGCCTGCAGGTCGGACGGAAGCCGCGTCCAGTCGAACGTGTGCCCGCTTCCGCCCGGCGCGCCGGCCGCATTCGCATCGAACAGGAAACCCACCGCGCCCGGGTATCGCGCACGCAGGGACGCCGCGGTCGGCGCCGTGCCGCCCATCGCGACGGCCTTGATGTAGGGCACGCCGAAGCTACGGCAGAACGCATCGTCCTCGTCGCCATGGAACTGCAGCAGTGTCGGTCGCACCAGTCGCACCGCCTTGCGCACTTCATCGATGCTGTTGTCCATGAACAGCGCGACCGCGTCGACGAGCGGGCCCAGCGCCTGGCGCATCATCCGCGCCTGCTGCGGGTGCACGCGGCGCGGGCTGTCGGCGGCGAACACGAAGCCGACGGCATCCACGCCCAGTTCGCTGGCCAGGCGCACGTCGCCGGCGCGCGTCATGCCGCAGAACTTGATCCGCGTGCGGAACAGCGTGCGCCGCTCCTGGATCGAAACGCGCTGGCCCGCAGGCAGGTGGTTCGCACTCATCCTCGCTCCTTGCCGGCATCGCCGGTGGCCGGGGGCAGGCTCACCGCCCCGGGCAGATTCCAGCATGCGGGGTACAGCGGCCCCGTGAATACGAGGCCACCGGCGGGCGCGGTGGGGCCGGCCACGGTGCGATCACGCCCGGCCAGCAGCTCCGCGATCCAGGCCCCGGGGGCCTCGCCACGTCCCACCATCAGCAGGCTGCCGGCGATGTTGCGGACCATGTGGTGCAGGAACGCGTTCGCCTGCAACTCGATCCCGACGATGTCGCCATCCCGGTGCACATCGATGCGCTGCATGTCGCGCCGGGCGTGCGGCGCCTGGCAATGGACGGTGCGGAACGCTGAGAAGTCGTGTTCGCCGAGCAGCGCCTGCGCGGCACGGTGCATCGCATCGGCATCGAGCGGGCGCCGCTCCCACGCCAGGTACTCGCGCTGCAGCGCCGGTCGTACCGGGCGATTGAGGATCCGGTAGTGGTAGCGCCGCGCGCGGGCGCTGAAGCGCGCATGGAATTCGCCGTCGACGGGTTGGCACCACAGCACGCTGGCCTGCGGCGGCAAGCGCGAGGTCGTGCCCAGCATCCAGCCGCGCGGCTCGCGCGCGGCATCGCTGTCGAAATGCACGACCTGGCACGCGGCGTGCACGCCGGCGTCGGTACGGCCGGCGCAGGTGGTGGAGACGCGATGGCCGGCAACCGACGACAGCGCGTCCTCGAGCGCGGCCTGCAGCGTCGGCTCGGGTCGGGGCGTCGCCGCGTCCGGGCGGTCCAGCCGTTGCCAGCCGCTGAAACCGGTGCCGTCGTACTCCAGCCCGAGTGCGTAACGCACGCCCTTCCCCCGCGATGCGCCGGCCGCGCCGATCAATCGATCTCGCGCAACATGCGCGCGGCGATCTCGCGCGCGACGGGGTCGCGTCCTTCCATCGCTTCGCGCAGCAGTTCGCGTGCGGCGGACTCGTCGCCGAGATCGAGGTAGGCGCGGGCGAGTTCGACCTTGCGCGCGGGCGAGGCGTTCTCGTCGGGACGAACCGGCGCGGGAGAGGCCGGCGGCATCGTGCCGACCAGGTCGGGCGCTGCGGTCCAGTGCGCCGGCGATGGCGCGGGTGCGGGCGTCGGCGTCTGCGTCGGCGCGGCGGGCGGCGGAGTCACGATCGGCGGCGGCGCGACGGGCGGCGGTACGGGTGCCGGGGTGGACGTCGCGGGCGCG
>CAMLSB010000058.1 GCA_946482565.1 uncultured Lysobacteraceae bacterium
TCCTGCTCGACGAGGTCGAGAAGGCGCATCCGGACGTGTTCAACATCCTGCTGCAAGTGCTCGACGACGGGCGGCTCACGGACGGGCAGGGTCGCACGGTCGATTTCCGCAACACCGTCATCGTGATGACGTCCAACCTCGGCTCCCACCAGATCCAGGAACTTGCGGGCGACGATTCCGCGGAGGCCTACACGCAGATGAAGGCGGCGGTGATGGGCGTCGTGCAGGCGCATTTCCGCCCTGAGTTCATCAATCGGCTCGACGACATCGTCGTGTTCCACCCGCTCGACAAGGCCCAGATCCGCGAGATCGCCAGGATCCAGCTGCGCGGGCTGGAGAAGCGGCTGGCCGAGCGCGGCATCGCGCTGCAGCTGTCCGACGGCGCGTACGCCCTGCTGGGCAACGTCGGCTTCGATCCGGTCTACGGCGCGCGGCCGCTGAAGCGGGCGATCCAGGCGCAGCTCGAGAATCCGCTCGCGCAGAAGATCCTCGCCGGCGAATTCGGTAGCGGCGATACCGTCCGCGTGGATGCCGAGGGCGGCAAGCTCGTTTTCGCGAAGGGCTGAGCGCGCGCGGTTCAGCCGGACAGCGTCGCCGCGCAGGCCAGCGCGATCGCCGACACCAGCGCCGCCAGCGAGTGGTTGACGTGCCGGAACTTCGGCGCCACGCCAGCGGCCAGCAGGTGCGCCAGGTGCGACAGGTCGTCGATGACCTTGCTCTCGCTCATCCGGCGGATGCCGCGCTCGTGTTCTTCCGCGCTGGTGTCGGCGACGCTTTCGGTGAACATCAGCGAGTGGTAGCCGATCGCGTCGCGGCGGGTGAGGGTGGAGGCCAACACCCAGGCGGCGAATGCGATCGAGGTCAGCGCAAGCAGCATCGCGGCGACGATCAGGGCCCGGCCGGCGCCGCCGCCGTCGACGAGTTCCTGGAAGCGTCCGCGTTCGCCCAGCGCGGGCGCGAGCAGCACGGCATTGCTGGTCAGCAGCAGCGACGCCTTCACCGCGGCCAGCTGGTAGTAACCGTCGTAGCGCGAGATGCTGGTCTTCAGGAAATCGTAGCGGTCCTGGAATTGCATCGGATGCCCCCTTGCGTCATTTGCGCGCCGGCCGGTAAGGCGGCGTCGCCATCACCATCTCGGCGAGCGAATAGGCGAGCTCGCGTTCCGCCAGCACCGCGGCGTCGGCGCCGTGCTGCAGCAGATGCCGCACCTGGCCCTCGCTGTGCGCACGCGCCAGCACGGTGATCGCCGGATTGAGCGCCTTCAGCCGGGCGATGGTTTCGCCGGCCTCCAGCGCCTGCGGGATCGCGAACACCGCCAGCTTCGCGCGTTCCGGCGCCGCCTCGAGCATCACGCGCGGATTGGCCGCGTTGCCGCGGATCGTCGGCAGCCCGTCGGCGCGCGCCCGCCCGACCAGGTCGGCGTCGTCCTCGATCACCACCAGCGGCACTCCGCGTTCATGCAGGAGGTGCGCGAGCTGGCCGCCGACGCGCCCGTAGCCGACGATGATCGCGTGGCCTTCGATGTCCATGGGCACCACGGCCGGTTCGGGCGGTGCGTCCCGCAGCACGCGCGCGTCCTCGCGCGCCTGCCAGCGGTCCAGCGCCATGAACAGGATCGGGTTGAGCATGATCGAGATGAGGGCGCCCGCCAGCACCAGGCTGTGCCCGTCCTTGGGCAGGATGCCGAGCGTGAGGCCGAGGCCGGCGATGATGAAGGCGAACTCGCCGATCTGCGCCAGGCTGGTCGAAATCGTCAGCGCCGTGGCGTTGGGGTGCCCGAACGCGCGCACGATCGCGTAGGCGGCCACCGACTTGCCGAACAGGATGATCAGCACGGTCGCGAGCACCTGCCATGGATGCTGGACGAGGATGTTCGGGTCGAACAGCATCCCGACCGACACGAAGAACAGCACCGCGAACGCGTCGCGCATCGGCAGCGAGTCCTGCGCCGCCTGGTGGCTGAATTCCGATTCGTTGAGCAGCATGCCGGCGAAGAACGCGCCGAGCGCGAACGACACGCCGAACAGTTCCGCCGAGCCGAAGGCCACGCCCATCGCGATCGCCAGCACCGCCAGCGTG
The DNA here is from genome assembly GCA_946482565.1 of uncultured Lysobacteraceae bacterium. The sequence continues at coordinate 2,080 of CAMLSB010000058.1, forward strand.
AACAGCTCGCGCGAGCCGGTGCCGGCGATGCGTTCGAGCACCCACGGGATCGCGCGACGCCCCACGATGAGCATGAACGCGACGAACGCCGCGACCTTGCCGAAGGTGATCGCCAGCGCCTTGGCGATGGCGGCCGCGCCCACCGGCTCGCCGGCACCGCTGCCGCCGAGCGCGCTTGCGAGCGCCGGGATCAGCACCAGCGCGACCACGCAGGCCAGGTCCTCCACGATCAGCCAGCCGACCGCGATCTTGCCGCGCCGCGTGTCGAGCAGGCGCCGCTCTTCCATCGCGCGCAGCAGCACCACGGTGCTGGCGGTCGCGAGCGAGAAGCCGAAGATGATGCCTTCGATGTGCGACCAGCCCATCATTTCCGCGAGGCCCCAGCCCAGCACCGTCGCCACCACGATCTGCGCGACCGCGCCGGGGATCGCGATGGTCTTCACCGACATCAGGTCGCGCAGCGAGAAATGCAGGCCGACGCCGAACATCAGCAGGATCACGCCGATCTCGGCGAGCTGCGGGGCGATCTCCGCGTCGCCGACGAAGCCGGGCGTGAACGGCCCGGCCAGCACGCCCGCCAGCAGGTAGCCCACCAGCGGCGACAGTCGCAGCCGGTTGGCCAGCGCCCCGAGCACGAACGCCAGCACGAAGCCGAACACGAGCATGGCGATCAGCGAGGTGTGGTGCGGCATCGGCGTTCCGGTCGGGGGATGGGGCAGTGTCGCCGCTAGCGCTCGCCCCGCGCAAACCCGAAGAGGCCGGCGAGCGGGTGGGCCCGCCGCTCCGCCAGTGCGCGCAGGAGCGGCGCGCCCGCCATCGCGTAGGTGATGCCGTTGCCGCCGTAGGCCATCGCGAACAGCACCCGCGGCCCGAGGGACGGGTGCGATCCGAACCACGGCAAGCCGTCATCGGTCTCGGCGAAGGTGCCGCCCCAGGCAAACGCCGGCCGCAACGGCACGTCCGGGAAAAGCGCCGTCGCCTTGCGCAACAGGCGCTCCGCCTTCGCCCCGACGCGCCGGTCGCGGCGTGCCGGAATGTCCACCGCATCATCTTCGCCGCCGACCAGCACGCGGCCGTCGGCGGTCGCGCGCAGGTACAGGTAGGGATGCGCGGTTTCCCAGAACAGCGTGCGTGCTAGGGGACCGAGCGAAGCGGCTGCCACCGGATCGGAAATGAAGGCATAGCTGCTGCGGTTCCGCGCCACGCGACGCGGAAGCCAGGCCTGTCCCTCGTAACCGGCGGCGACGACGACGTGCCGGGCACGGACATGCAGCCCTTCGCTGGTCGTCAGGAGCACGTCGCGCGCGCGGGGCTCGATCGAGGCGATCGCGGCGCGGTCGTGGACGCGCGCACCGGCCCTGCGCAGCCGCATCAGCAACCCCCACGCGGCGCGATACGGATCCATGCGCGCGGCGACGCTGCTGAGGATCGCGCCGGGCGCGGAGAAACCGTAGCGTCCAGCGACGTCGGCCGCCTCGAGCCAGCGCACCGGGAAGCCGTGGCGCGCGCGCAACTCGCATTCCGCGTGCAGCGGGCGCACGTCGCGCCCGCGACTGGCGTACTGCACGCTGGCGGCGCCCGTGAAGTCCACGCCGTGCAGGCCGCGCGTCGCATCCCGCAACGCGGGAATCGCATCGAGGCAGGCACGATAGGCCAGCACCGCCGCGTCCTCGCCATGGCGCCGGGCGAGGTCGCGCATCGGCGTGTCGATCTCGTACTGGAGGAGGGCGGTGCTCGCCGAGGTGCTGCCCCAACCGGCCTCGCGCCGGTCGAAGACCGCGACTTCGTGCCCGTGCGCCGCGAACTCGGCCGCGGCGAGCGCGCCCGTGATCCCGGCGCCGATCACGGCGACATCGCAGCGCAGGTCCGCCTCCAGGGGCGGGAACGCCCCCGGCAGGCCGTTGCGCACCGTCCACCACGGATAACCGCTCTTGAGATCCATGCCTGCACGCTAGCGGGCACCGGTCGCGGCGGGGTGAAGCGTGGCGGTGCCGGACGGGCTGCCGCAGTGACGTCCGGCCTACGCGCCGCCCTTGCGACCGGGTTAGCCTCGGAACCCTTCGCGTATCGCGATGCCCCGGGGACCAGACATGCGCAGCCATCTCCTTGCCGCCGCCACGGCGGTCGCACTCTTTGCCACGCCGGCCCTGGCCATGGGTGGCGATGCCACCGACGCCCAGATCGCCAGGATCATGGACGAGGGCCTCAGCCACAGCCAGGCGATGGCCAACGCATCCGAGCTGATGGACGGCATCGGCCCGCGCCTCACCAATTCCGAGAACTTCGACCGCGCCGCCGACTGGGCGCTGGGCAAGTTCCGCGCCTACGGCCTCGCCAACGTGCACAAGGAGGCGTATCCGTTCGGCAGCAACTGGAACCTCGACGGCTGGTCTGCGCGCGTGGTCCAGCCACGCGCCATCACGATGCGCGCGATGCCGGTGGCGTGGAGCCCGGCGACCAGCGGCGTGATCACCGCGCCGGTCGTGCTGGCGCCGATGAGCAAGCCGGAACATTTCGCGAAATGGCGCGGCAAGCTCGCGGGCAAGATCGTGATGGTCAGCCTGCCCGGCGAAGCGAGCCAGTCCGACAAGCCGCAGTTCATCCGCTACGACGGCAAGGCGCTGGCCGACATGGACAAGTACGACCTGCCGTCCGACGACCTCGACCCGTACCGCGACTTCAACAAGCAGACGGAATTCCCGCTGGAACTGTCGCGCTTCCTCAAGCAGGAAGGCGCGGTGGCGATGGTGCGCAGGAGCTATCGCGAGAATGGACTGGTGAGCGGCGAGGGCTACCAGGTCGATCCGGCCAATCCGGTGGCGCTGCCGTTCATGGAATTGTCCTCCGAGGACTATCGCCGGTTGGCGCGGCTCGAAGTCGCCGGCAAGCCGCCGGTGATCAGCCTGGAAATCGCTGCGCACACCGTCGACGGCGACACCAGCGCCGACAACCTCGTCGCGGAGATCCCCGGCACCGATCCGCGCGCCGGCTACGTGATGGCCGGCGGGCACTTCGACAGCTGGATCGCTGCCGATGGCGCCACCGATGACGGCGTGCCCAGCGTGGTCGTCATCGAGGCGGCGCGGATCATCCAGAGCCTCGGCGTGAAGCCGAAGCGGACGATCCGCTTCGTATTGTGGTCGGGCGAGGAACAGGGCCTGCTCGGGTCGATCGCCTTCATCGAGCGCCACCTCGCCACCCGCCCGGTGGATGCATCGCGTTACGGCACCGCGCGCTTCGAGGAATGGCCGACCCGCTTCCCGATCACGAAGGGGCCGGAGTACGACCAGCTCAAGGCCTATTTCAACCTCGACAACGGTGCCGGCAAGATCCGCGGCATCTATGCCGAGAACAACATCGCCGCCGGGCCACTGCTGCGGAAGTGGCTGGCGCCGTTCGCTTCGCTGGGCGCGGGAACGGTGGTGGCCAGCCGCACCGGCGGCACCGACCATGAGTACATGCAGGCAGTGGGGCTGCCCGGGTTCCAGTTCATCCAGGATCCGCTGGACTACGGCTCGCGGGTCCACCACTCCAGCATCGACACGCTCGACCACGCCCCGCCCGACGACGTGCGCCAGGCGGCGACGGTGCTGGCGGCGATGCTGTGGCAGTCGGCCAACAGCAGCGAGGTGCTGCCCCGCCCGCCGCTGCCCACCGCGCCCGACAAGAGCAATCCGTTCAAGGTCGTGGATCCCGACAAGGAATGACCGCCGGGTAACGGATCGGCGCAGGCGCGGCCCGGCGAGCCAGGCGCCGGACGCTACAATGTGCCGATGATTTCCTTCCGCAATTTCGCCCTCCGCCGGGGCGAACGCCTCCTGCTGTCCGACGTCGACCTGGCCCTCCATGCCGGGCACCGCGTGGGCGTCGTCGGCCGCAACGGCGCCGGCAAGTCCTCCCTGTTCGCCGCGCTGCTGGGCGAGATCGAGCCCGATCGCGGCGACCTCGACCTGCCGGGGAAGGCGCGCATCGCCTGGGTCGCGCAGGAAACGCCGCACCTGCCGGATCCGGCGCTGGACTTCGTGATGTCCGGCGACGCGTCGCTGCACGCCGCAGTGCGCGCCGAGCGCGAAGCGATGGCGCGAGAGGACTGGGAAGCGGTCGCCGATGCGCACCACCGCCTCGCCGAGCTGAACGGCTACGACGCCGACGCGCGCGCGGCGAAGCTGATGCACGGCCTCGGCTTCCCGACCGCGACGCACGACACGCCCGTCGCCGACTTCTCCGGCGGCTGGCGCGTGCGCCTGAACGTCGCGCGCGCGCTGATGACGCCCAGCGACCTGCTGCTGCTGGACGAACCGACCAACCACCTCGACCTCGATGCCGTCGTCTGGCTGGAGGACTGGCTCAAGCGCTACGACGGCACGCTGCTGGTGATCTCGCACGACCGCGAGTTCCTCGACAACGTCACCACCCACATCCTGCACCTGCACGAGGGCAAGGCGAAGCTGTACGCGGGCAACTACACCGCGTTCGAGCGCCAGCGCGCCGAGCACCTGCGCCAGCAGCAGATCGCGTTCGACAAGGAACAGGTCGAGCGCGCCCACCTGCAGAGCTTCATCGACCGCTTCAAGGCCAAGGCCAGCAAGGCGAAGCAGGCGCAGAGCCGCATGAAGCGCCTCGCCAAGCTCGCCGGCACCGAAGCGGTGCGCGTGGAGCGCGGCGTCAGCATCACGCTGCCCGAGCCGGCGAAGCTGCCGACCTCGTTGCTGCGGCTGAACCACGTCGATGCGGGCTACGGCCGCGATGCGGTGATCCTGCACGACGTGCGTTTCGGCCTCGAGGCGGGCGACCGCATCGGCCTGCTCGGCGTCAACGGCGCGGGCAAGTCGACGCTGGTGAAGACGCTGGTCGGCGAATTGCCGCTGCTCGCCGGCGAACGCACCGCGCACCCCGACCTGCGCATCGGGTATTTCGCACAGCACACCGTCGATACGCTCAAGAAGGGCACGTCGCCGATCGACCACCTGCGCGAACTCGCGCCCGGCGGCACCAACCAGGATTTCCGCAACTTCCTCGGGCAGTGGCAGTTTCCCGGCGACCGCGCGTTCGAGGCGATCGACAGCTTCAGCGGCGGCGAGAAGGCGCGCCTGGCGCTGGCGCTGCTGGCCTGGAACAAGCCGAACCTGCTGCTGCTCGACGAGCCCACGAACCACCTCGACCTCGAGATGCGCGAAGCGCTGGCCGAAGCGCTCAGCGACTTCGATGGCGCGATCGTGATGGTGTCGCACGACCGGCACCTGATCGGGCTGGTCAGTGACACCTACTGGCGCGTGCACGATGGCGTGGTCGAGCCCTTCGACGGCGACCTCGACGACTACGCCGCGTGGTTGCGCTCGCGGCCGTCCGCGGAATCGACGCGCCCGTCGGCGGAACCCGCGGTCGCGAAGCCCGCGCCCGCGCAGGCCGCCGCGCCGCGCGCGAAGCCGGCGGCGAAGGTCAATCCGGTCAAGCTGCAGCAGGCCGAAGCGCGTGTCGCGCGCGTCGAAGCGAAGCTGGCCGAATGCGAAGCGCGCATGGCCGATCCGGCCACCTATGCCGATGCGGGCGCGGTCGCCGACCTCGGCCGCCAGCAGATGCAACTGCGTAGCGAACTCGAGGAAGCCGAAGCGCAGCTGCTCGGGCTTTACGACGCCGCCTGACGCCGGGCGCCTGACGCCGGGCCCTCAGTCCTTCAGGAAGTATTCCACCGTCGTCACCACGCGCACCTTCTTGACCTGCGGGCTGCTCTGGTCGCGGTCGCTGATGGTGACGACGCCCTGGTTGGCGCTGCGGATGCCGCCGAGGCGCGAGTGCGAATCCTTGGCGAACTGCTCGGCGGAATCGCGCGCGTTGGCCGTCGCTTCCGCGATCAGCGCCGGCTTGATGTCGTTGAGCTTGGTGTAATCGAAATCCGGCTGGCTGCCTTCGCCGATCATCACGCCGCGGCCGACCAGTTCACCGCTGCGGCGCAGCGCGGCCAGCGCCTTGTCGACGCCATTGGTGCGCAGGCTGACGGTGTTGGAATAACGATAGCGCTCGGGCGGGCGGTTCTCGCCGTAGGCATACGCCCAGCGATCCTCGAGTCGCGGCGGCGAGACCACGATCTCTTCGGCCTTGAAGCCCGCCTGCAGGAAGAAGTCGCGGATCGCGGCGGTGTTCGCGTCGAGGTGGCGCTGCACCTCGGCCAGGTCGTTGCCGCCGACGCTGTGCGGCAGCGGCCACACCAGCAGGTCGGCGTCCACGATGCGCTCGGCCGAGCCCTTGACGGTGACGTAGCGGTCCTGGGTCTTGAGCCGCGCCATGCCCTGCGAGGTGAACCAGCCGGCGACGGCCAGGCCGAGGGCCACCAGCAGGGCGACCACGATCAGGGACCCGGACAGGCTGCGGCGGTCGTCGGTCATGGTGTTGCTCCTGGGGGGATGGCGGCTCGCCGCAGTGTACCGAGCGGTCGCCGCGTGCCGCGTACACGCCTCGCGACTTGATCACAGCCGTTCAGGCCCCAGAATAGGCGCATGCCGATCTATGCCTTCGCCTGCGACGCCTGCGGGCACCAGTTCGACCGACTCCAGAAGCTGTCCGACCCGGACCCGGCGGAATGCCCCGTGTGCGGCAAGCCTGCGGTGCGCCGCCAGCTCACCGCACCGAGCTTCCGCCTGGCCGGCGGCGGCTGGTACGAGACCGACTTCAAGAAGGACGGCAAGCGCAACCTCGCCGGCGACGTCGCGAAGCCTGCCGATGCCAAGCCGTCCGAGCCCGCGAAGCCCTCGGCGCCCGCGAAGCCGGCCGAGCCGAAGCCGACCCCCAAGTCCGACGGGTAGAATGGCGGGCTTTCCCGGCAAGCGAACGCCATGCGCACCCATCTCTGCGGCCTGATCGACGAATCCCTGGTCGGCCGGCAAGTCACCCTGTGCGGCTGGGCCGACGTCGCCCGCGACCTCGGCGGCCTGTGCTTCATCGACCTGCGCGACCATGAAGGCATCGTCCAGGTCGTCGCCGAACCGTCGGACGCCGCCGGCAATGCCGAGGTGATCGCCGCCGCGGCCGCGGTGGGCTACGAGGATTGCCTGCGCGTCACCGGCACCGTGCGCCGCCGCCAGAACGTGAACCCGAAGATCAGGACCGGACAGGTCGAAGTCGTCGCGACGAAGATCGAGCTGCTCAACAAGGCCGAGCCGTTGCCGTTCCACGCGCACGAGAACCCGGGCGAGGACATCCGCCTCAAGTACCGTTACCTCGACCTGCGCACGCCTGGCATGCAGCGCAAGATGCGCACGCGCACGAAGCTGGTCAGCGCGCTGCGCGCCTGGCTCGACGCGCGCGGCTTCCAGGACATCGAGACGCCGATCCTCACCAAGGCGACGCCCGAGGGCGCCCGCGACTTCCTGGTGCCGGCGCGCATGCACGAAGGCGAGTTCTACGCGTTGCCGCAGAGCCCGCAGCTGTTCAAGCAGATCCTGATGATGGCGGGCTTCGATCGCTACTACCAGATCGCACGCTGCTTCCGCGACGAGGCGCTGCGCGCCGACCGCCAGCTCGAGTTCACCCAGCTCGACATGGAATTCGCGTGGGTCGACGAGAAGATCGTGCAGGACACGGTCGAGGCGATGATCCGCGACGTGTTCCGCGAGGTGATGCAGGTCGAACTGCCCGCACCGTTCCCGCGCATGACCTGGGCGGAAGCGATGCGCCGCTACGGTTCCGACAAACCCGACCTGCGCATCGCGCTGGAGCTGGTCGACGTGGCGGAACTGGTGAAGGGCTGCGAATTCGCCGTGTTCACTGCCGCGGCGAACGATGCCGACGGCCGCGTCGCCGCGCTGCGCATCCCGGGCGGTGCGTCGCTGAGCCGCAAGCAGATCGACGAGTACGCCGCGCACGCCGCGAAGTTCGGCGCCAAGGGCCTGGCCTACGCCAAGATCGACGAGAACGGCGCGGTGAATTCGCCGGTCGCCAAGTTCTTCGCCGACGACGCGTTCGCCGCGCTGCTGGCGCATGTCGGTGCCGGCAAGGGCGACCTCGTGTTCTTCGGTGCCGGCGCGTACAACAAGGTCTCCGACTTCATGGGCGCCGTGCGCCTGAAGGCCGGCAAGGACTTCGGGCTGGTGCAGGACGGCTGGCAGCCGCTCTGGGTCACCGACTTCCCGATGTTCGAGTGGGACGAGGAGGAGCAGCGCTACGTCGCGCTCCACCATCCGTTCACCGCGCCGGCCGTCGACAGCATCGACGACATGCGCGCCAACGCGAAGACCGCGGTGAGCCGCGGCTACGACATGGTGCTCAACGGCAACGAGATCGGCGGCGG
>CAMLSB010000059.1 GCA_946482565.1 uncultured Lysobacteraceae bacterium
CAGCCAGGCGGGCCGGGCGCCCAAGCCGCCGGCCGGCGGGGCGCCGCGCGAGCTGCGCGCCCCGGCCCCCGCACCCGCCCCGCCCCCCAGCACGCGCGTGCTGTCGAGTACTGCCGGGCCGACGCCGATCCCGGCGGCGCGCCCCTCGCCGGCGACGGCGCGCCGCAGCCTGCCGCGCGGCGACAAGCCCGTGGCCGAGGACCTGGCGATGGCCCGCCTCGCCGCCGAGATCGACGCCAGCACCCGCCTGTACGCGCGCCGGCCCTCGCGCAAGTTCGTGTCGGCCAGTACCCGCGAATACGCGTGGGCCGCGTACCTGCGTGCCTGGGTGGACCGCGTGGAGCGCGTCGGCAACCTCAACTATCCCGACGAAGCGCGGCGGCGGCGCCTCGGCGGCACCGTGGTGATCAACGTCGGCATCCGCCGCGACGGCACGATCGAAAGCACCGGCATCGTGCGTTCGAGCGGGCTGCCGCTGCTCGACGACGCGGCGCTGCGCATCGCCCGCCTCGCCGAGCCCTATCCGCCGCTGCCGCGGACGCGCGAGGATCCGGACATCCTGAACGTCGTGCGCACCTGGCAGTTCATGCCCGGTGGCACCATGCTCGACACGAACGCGGGGGAAGCGCCGTGAGCCAGTTCGAATACCTGTCGGTGCTGGTCTCGATCATCGTCGGCCTGGCGATGACGCAGCTGCTGTCGGGCGCGGCGCGGCTGATCCAGCTGCGCCGGCGGGTGCGCATGCACGCGCCGACGCTGCTGTGGATGGCGACGCTGTTCCTGATCGACATCCAGGTGTGGTGGGTCGCGTTCGACCGCCGCTCGACCACGCAGTGGCACTTCTTCAGCTTCGTGCTGTACCTGCTGATCCCGGTGATGCTGTTCCTGCTCTGCTACCTCGTGCTGCCCGACATGGGCGACGAGGACACGGCCGACCTGCGCGACAATTTCGACGGCAACCGCGGCTGGTTCTTCGGCCTGCTCGCGGGCATCGGCGCGGTGAGCCTGTCGGAACAGGCGGTGCGGGGCGAACTCTTGCGATTCGATGCGGACGTGGCGTTCCGCCTGGTGTTCATCGCGCTCTCGCTGGCCATGGCACGCGTGCGCAGCGAACGCATCCAGGCGTGGAATGCGGTCCTCGTCCTCTTGCTGATCCTGGGTTACATCGCCATGCTGTTCATCGACCTGCGATGAAACTCCTCGCCTTCGAAACTTCCACCGAAGCCTGCTCCGTGGCGCTCTGGCGCGACGGCGAGGTCGTCGAGCGCTTCGGGATCGCGCCGCGCCGGCATGCGGAACTCGCGTTGCCGTGGGCCGAGGCGCTGCTCGCCGAAGCCGGCGTCGCGCGTACGCAGCTCGACGCGATCGCGGTGGGTCGCGGTCCCGGCGCGTTCACCGGCGTGCGCCTGGGCGTGGCGATCGCGCAGGGCATCGCGCTGGCGCTGGACATTCCCGTGCTGCCGGTGTCGACGCTGCTGGCGCTGGCCGCGCGCGCACCGGCTCCAGCGCAGCGGGTGCTCGCGGCGATCGACGCGCGCATGGGCGAGGTGTACCTCGGCGCGTTCGCGCGCGAGGACGGCGGCGATGGCTGGCGCGCGCTGCGGGCGGAATCGCTGGGCGCGCCGGGGTCCATCGCGCTGCCTGAGGGCGACGGCTGGCTCGGCGTCGGCACGGGTTTCGACGCGGTCGACGGCGCATTGCGCGCACGGCTCGGCGAACGGCTTGCGCAGGTGGATGCAACGGCGTTGCCGCACGCGGCGGACGTGGCGCGGATCGGCGCGATGATGTTCGCGCGCGGGGAAGCGATCGCACCCGAGCGGCTGGAGCCGGCCTACCTGCGCGACAACGTGGCGCTGACGCTCGCCGAGCAGGCATCGGCGGCGGCGAAGAAGGCCTCGACTTCCGACAGCGAGCGCGTCGCCGGGAACGGCGGCAGCGATTCGAGGAACACGCGCCCGTAGGCGCGGCCGGTCAGGCGCGGGTCGCACAGCACCAGCACGCCACGATCGTTCTCGGTGCGGATCAAGCGCCCCACGCCCTGCTTCAGCGCGATCGCCGCCTGCGGCAGTTGCTCGTCCATGAACGGATTGCCGCCGGCGCGGCGCACCGCCTGCAGCCGCGCCTCGAACACCGGGTCGTCGGGCGCGGCGAAGGGCAGCTTGTCCACGACCACCACGCTCAGCGCATCGCCGGCGACGTCCACGCCCTCACGGAAGCTGGCGGCGCCGAGCAGCACGCCGTTGCCAGATTCGCGGAAACGCTGCAGCAGTTGCGCGCGCGGCGCATCGCCCTGCACGAACAGCGGCCAGGGGCCACCACGCAGGGCTTCGGCGGCTTCGCGCAGCGCGCGGTGCGAGGCGAACAGCACGAACGCGCGGCCGCCGGAAGCGCGCAGCACCGGGCGGATCGCGTCGACGATGGCGTCGGTATAGCCGCGCGACATCGGCTCCGGCAAGCCGGACGGCAGGTAGCACAGCGCCTGCGTGTCCCAGTCGAAAGGGCTGGGTTCGAGCAGCGTGCGCGGTTGGTCCAGGCCCAGCCGCGTCGACAGGTGGTCGAAGCCGCCGGCGACCGCGAGCGTCGCTGAGGTGAATACCCAGCTCGCGCGCGACTTTTCGCGGTGCTCGCGCAAGGGGCCGGAAACGTCGAGCGGCGTGCGCTGCAGGCGGAAGCCGCGCGGCGTCAATTCGAACCAGAACACGTCGGAGGATGCCGGGCCAGGCCTGGTCGTCGCGTCCGTGCCGCCTGGTCCGCCATCGCCTGGTCCACCATCGCCTGCCTCATCGGTGCCGGCCTCACCATCGCGATCGCCGCCATCGGGCGCGCCGTTCCAGCGCGCGAGGCGCGCCGCGAGGTCGACCGCGCGCGCGTGGCAGGCATCGAGGCCGGGCGAGGCTTCGCGCAGCGGTGCCAGCGCAGCGGCGAGTTGCACGAGCGCATCGGACAGCGCCGCCATCGCATCGGCGACGTCGGTCTCGTCGCAGGCGCGCTCGCGGGTGGCGCGCACGGGCAGGACGTCCATCGCGGCACGCAACGCGCGCGTCGCGTGCTCGAGCCGCTGCGCGGGCGCCTGCAGCGCTGCGAGCGCGCCGTCGACGCCGTCGCATTCGCGCAGTGCGTCGCGCGCCAGTTCCACCAGCGGCCGCGCCCCGATGCCCTCACCGAAGAACTGCGCGGCGAGTTCCGGCAGCTGGTGCGCCTCGTCGACCACGAAAGCCTGCGCGCCGGGCAGTATCTCGCCGAAGCCTTCCTGTTTCAGCGCGAGGTCGGCGAGCAGCAGGTGGTGGTTGACGACGACCAGGTCGGCCAACTGCGCGCGCTGCCGTGCCTGCACCACGAAGCATTCCGACCACAGCGGGCATTCGCTGCCGAGGCAGTTCTCCGCGGTGCTCGTGACCAGCGGCAGCACCGGCGAGCCTTCCGGCAGGTCCTCGATCTCCGCGAGATCCCCCATGCGCGTACGCCCCGACCACGCGACGATGCGCGCGAACAGCGCCGCCTGTGCGCGATCGCCGAATACCGCGGAACCGCGCGCCTGCTCCGTGCGATAGCGGCACAGGTAGTTCGCGCGGCCCTTCAGCAGCGCGGTCTGCAGGCCGATGCCGAGCGCGTCGCGCACGCGCGGCAGGTCGCGGTGGTAGAGCTGGTCCTGCAATGCGCGCGTCCCGGTGGAGACGATCGTCTTCAATCCGGACAGCAACGCGGGCACGAGGTAGGCGTAGGTCTTGCCGGTGCCGGTCCCGGCTTCGGCGAGCAGCGGCTCGCGCGCCTCGAATGCGGAGGCGACGGCTTCGGCGAGGCGCTGCTGTCCGGGTCGCGCGCGGAAGCCGTCGATCGCGGCGGCCAGCGCGCCGCCTTCCGCGAGGGCGGCGCTGCTGAGTTCGGACAGCGTGGACATGCGGTCGGTCGCGCGCGATCGCGTCAGTAGCGCGCGGGCGCGGCCACCGTGCAGGCCTCGCGGCGTTCGGCGGCCGCCGTGGCGCCCACCGCGTCGTTCGCGGCGAGCCGCACCTGGCGCAGCGTCTCCGCATGGCGCCGGCACAGCGGGCCGACCTTGCCGCCGAGTTCCCAAGCGCGCTGCGCGTCCGCCTGCGCCTTCACGAGGTCGCCGAGCGCGATCGCTGCTTCGGCGCGCTCCTGCAGCAATGCCGGATCGCCGGGCACGAGTTCGAGCGCATGGTCGAGCGCGGCGGCGGCCTCCGCCGCGCGGCCGCTGGCCGCGAAGCGCTGCGCCTGTTCGCGCAGGTCTTCGACCATCGGATCGCGCAACGGCTGTATCGCGAGCTCGGTGTCGTCGCGGCCGCCCGCGGCATGGATCGCGGCGAGCATGTCGGCGGGCGCGAGCCGGGGCGCGCCCGCATCGACCTCGGGCGTGGACGGCGTCGCGCAACCGGCGAGCAGGGCCATGCAGGCAAGTGCGAGCGCCGCGATCGCGGGCGCGGCCGCGAAGCCGTTGAGGGAGTGCATGCGACTCATTGCGTCGTCGCGGGTGCCGGCGCTGGCGCCGCCGCGGGCTGCGGCGGAGGCGGCGGTTCGCGCTTCGCCGGATCCTGGCGGTCGCCCCAGCCGAACCAGCTGCGCCAGCCGCCACCGGAATTACCGGCATCGCCTTCCGCGCCCTCGCCTTCCTGCGGCTGGTAGTACGGATCGGCGTAGGTGCAGGCCTGGTACGGCGGTGCGAAGCCGGCGACGAAGGCGAACTGGCGCGCGTCCGGGCAACCGGCGTCGGTGCTGGCGCCGCCCTGCACCCACTGCCAGTCCAGGCCCTTGTTGCCGACCTTCAGCGGCGCGCTCGGCAGCCGCGAGAAGATGCCGGACCACACGCGCATCGCGCCGGTCGCGCCATACAGGCCGGTCGGCGCGTTCTGGTCGTTGCCGACCCAGATCACCGCGAGGTGGTCGCCGGTCCAGCCGGCGAACCAGCTGTCGCGGCTGTCGTTGCTGGTGCCGGTCTTGCCCGCGGGACTCAGGCGGCCGAGGCCGTCGGCCACCAACTGGCGGCCGGTGCCGCCGACGACCGCGTACTGCAGCGCGACGGTCACCAGGCGCGCGGCGATTGCGTCGCCTTCCTGCGCCGGCGCGGGCGCCTTGTCGTAGCGGTTCACGACCTTGCCGTCCTGGTCGATCACGCCGCGCACCGCATGCAACGGCTGCACTTCGCCGTCCGACGCGAGGAACTGGTAAAGCTGCGCCATCGCGTACGGGCTCTGGTCGGTCGAGCCCAGGATCAGCGACGGGTTGGGTTCGGCTTCGATACCCGAGAGCGTGCGCACCAGTTCGGCGACGCGTTCCGGGCCGACCTGCATGCCGAGCCGCACCGTCGCCTGGTTCCAGGAATGCGCCAGCGCGTCGATCACGCGCACCGTGCCATGGCTGCGGCCATCGGAATTGCCGGGACTCCAGCGCTTGCCGTTGTCGAGCGTCACCGTCACCGGACTGTCGTCGACGAAGCTCGCCAGCGACCAGCGCGAGGGCTGCGCCAGCGCCAGCAGGTACACGAAGGGCTTGATGATCGAACCCACCGGGCGCGCCGCTTCCACCGCGCGGTTGAAGCCGTGCTTCGTCGGGTCGCGGCTGCCGACGACCGCGCGCACTTCGCCGTCGTGCACGTCGGTCAGCACCAGGCCGGCCTGCAGCGGCGGACCCTTGCGGCGATCGAGCTGCTTCAGCGTGCGCACGACCGCGCCTTCCGCGTAGGCCTGCGCCGCCGGCGACATGCCGGTCATCACCGACAGGCCGGCGCCCTGCAGTGCGTCGGCCGGATAGTCGCGCGCGAGCTGGCGCCGCACCAGGTCCACGTAGGCCGGGAAGCGGTTGGCCGAGGTGCTGCCCGGGGCGGTGGTGATGCCGAGCGGCGCGGCCTTGGCGCGCGCGAGTTCGGCATCGTCGATCAGGCCGGTCTCGTGGAATTTCTCCAGCGCGAAGTTGCGGCGCGCGAGCGCGCGATCGGCGTGCCTGCGCGGGTCGTAGAACGATGGGCCGCGGATGATGCCGACCAGCAGCGCGACCTGCGCGGTGCTCAGGTCGCGCAGGTCGCGGCCGAACCAGAACTCGGAGCCGGCGGCGACGCCGCGGATCGCCTGCGAGCCGCGCTGTCCCAGGTACACCTGGTTGAGGTAGGTCTCGAGGATGGTGCTCTTGTCGTAGCGCGCCTCGAGCAGCAGCGCATAGATGATCTCGTTGAACTTGCGGCTGAGCGTCTGCTCGCTGCCGATGCCGAGCAGGCCGCTGCGCGCCAGCTGCTGGGTGAGCGTGCTCGCGCCCTGCACGGTCTCGCCGCCGGATTTCACCGCGATGAAGAGCGCGCGCAGCATGCCGCTGAAGTCGATGCCATGGTGGTGCTTGAAGTCGCGGTCCTCGACCGCCTGCAGGCCGGTGATCAGCAACTCCGGCACGTCCTCGAGCTGGATGAGGCGTCGCTCTTCCTGCTTCTGGCCGTAGAGCGTGGCGATGCGCGCGGGGTCGAGCACCACGCCGCCGACCGCGCGGTTGCGCGCGAGGTCGCGCAGCGCGGCGACGCGCCCACCCGACAGCACCACTTCGACGCGGCTCGGCCCGACCGGGCCGCCCACGTCCTGGAAACCGCGGCTGGCGATGCGCCAGCGGCTGCCGTCATGGCGGTAGCTGCCGGGGCGCACCCCGGCCCCGTCGTCCTGGTAGGACGCCGCGTCCAGTTCGGTCTTGAGCGTGGCTGCGTCCATCGCGCGCCCGGGCGCCAGCGCCAGCGGCCGTGCGTAGACCCGCGTGGGCAACTGCCAGCGCAATTCGCCGAAACGTTCGCCGACCTGGTGGTTCAGGTACAACACATAAGGAATCAGGAAACCGAGGCCCAGGCCGACGGCGGCCAGGCCCCAGGTCAGCAGGCGCCGGCGCCAGCCGCCACCTTCGCCTTCCCCGCCGGCGCGGCGCCGGTGGCTCCGGTCGTCGTCCAGGTCGTCGTCGTGTTCTTCGTTTTCGATGCGCGGCATGGACGGGGAACTTGAGGTTGACCGGGCCTGCGTGGCAGGCGCGTGGATGCGACAATGGCCCTGCGGGCCGGCGAAGCGCCGAGTCTAGCGCAGGCGGCGCGACGACCCGCGCCGACATTCCCTTCCAGTCAGCCGGAGTGCAGCGGTTTGTCGGCAGAGGCCCGGTTCCTGATCGAGCGCGCGGCGGGACTGCTGCGGCGCGGCGCGGCCAGCCTGCGAACGCGCGGCTGGCGCGCGACGCTGGCGCAGGCGTGGGAACGGATCGTTCCCGTGCCGGTGGCCGCCGAGGCCCTCTGGTTCCCGCCCGCCGCTCCGTTCGCGCCATTCGCCGTGCCGGCTTCGGATGCGCCGCGTGCGAGCATCGTGATCCCGGTGTACGGGCAACTCGCGCACACCCTGGCCTGCCTGCGCGCGCTGGCGGCGCATCCGCCGGCCACGCCCGTCGAAATCATCGTCGTGGATGACGCATCCACCGACGACACCCCGGGCGTGCTGCCGCGCATCGAAGGCCTGCGCTACCACCGGCGGGCCACGAACGGGGGCTTCATCGCCACGTGCAACGACGGCGCCGCGATGGCCCGCGGCGAATTCCTCGTTTTCCTCAACAACGACACGGTGCCGCAGCCCGGTTGGCTGGATGCGCTGCTGGCCACGTTCGACGCCGTCCCTGGCGCGGGACTCGTGGGCGCGCAGCTGCTGTATCCGGACGGACGGCTGCAGGAAGCCGGCGGCGTGGTGTTCCGCGACGGCAGCGCCTGGAACTACGGCCGCTTCGGCGCGCCGTCCGATCCCCGCTACCGCTACCTGCGCGACGCCGACTACGTGAGCGGGGCCGCGATCATGGTCCCGCGCGCGCTGTTCGCCGCGGTCGGCGGCTTCGACGCGCACTACGCGCCGGCCTACTACGAGGACACCGACCTCGCCTTCGCGGTGCGCGCTGCGGGACGGCGCGTGCTGTACCAGCCGGCCGCGCGCGTGGTCCATGACGAAGGGGCCACGTCGGGCACCGACACCGGAAGCGGGCCGAAGGCTGCCCAGGCGCACAACCAGGGGCGTTTCGCCGCGCGGCGCGCCGCGGAACTGGCGGGCTTCCCCGACCCCGGTACCGTTCCGACGCCGGCGCTGCTGCATCGCGGCCAGCCGCAGGTGTTGATCATGGATGCGCTGGTCCCGCAACCCGACCGCGATTCGGGTTCGCTGCGGCTGGTGAACCTGATGCGGCTGCTGCGCGAGGAAGGCGCGCATGTCGTGTTCCTTCCCCTCGGGCGCGAAGGCGCGAGCCGCTATGCCGAAGCGCTGCAGCAACTCGGCGTGGAGACCTGGCACGCGCCCTTCGTGCGCGGGATTCCCGCGTGGCTCCGCGAACATGGCCATCGGTTCGCCAGCGTGCTCGCCAGCCGGCACTACGTGGCGCGCGAAGTGCTGCCGCTGCTGCGGGCGCACGCACCGCAGGCGCGGCTGCTCTTCGACAGCGTCGACCTGCACTTCCTGCGCGAACGGCGCGAAGCGGAACTCGCCGGCGACCAAGCAGGGATGCGCATGGCCGAACGCACCCGCCGCCGCGAGCTCGACGTCATCGCGCGCAGCGACGCGACGCTGGTGGTGAGCACGGCCGAGCGCGACCTGCTCGCACGCGAGGCGCCGGGCGCGCGGGTCGAGGTCCTGTCGAACCTGCACCAGGTGGCGGGGCCGGGGCTTCCGTTCGCGCAGCGCCACGACCTGGTCTTCGTCGGCGGCTTCCGCCATCCGCCAAACGTGGATGCGGTGCTGTGGTTCGCGCGCGACATCTTCCCGCGGATCCGCGCGGCGCTGCCGGACCTCCGCTTCCACTGCATCGGCGGCGACGTGCCGCGCGAGATCGCGGCGCTGGCCACGGCGCCGGGCATCGTCGTGCATGGCCACGTGCCGGACATCGATCCATACATGGATGGTTGCCGCGTGGCCGTGGCGCCACTGCGCTACGGCGCCGGCGTGAAGGGCAAGGTCAACCTGAGCATGGCGCACGGCCAGCCGGTGGTGGCGACGCCGTGCGCAGTGGAAGGCATGCACCTCGTGGGTGGCGCGGACGTCCTGGTCGCCGGGGACGCGGATGCGTTCGCCGATGCGGTCATGCGCCTGTATCGCGACGAAACGCTATGGCAGCGCCTGGCCGCGGGCGGGCTTGCGAACGTGGCGGAGCATTTTTCCGCGGATGCCGCGCGCGACGTGGTGCGGCGGCTGCTGTTGCCCGGCTCGACGTAGCCCGGTCAGGCGCGCCGCGCGCGCTCCACGCCCGGCAAGGCCTCGAGCCTGCCGAGCAGGCGCGCGAGGTGGCCGAAATCCGACACCCGGACGCGCAGGCGCAGGCGCACCCGCCCGCCTCCGCGGCCGGCGCCGCCGCCTTCGCCGTGGATGCCGATGACGTGCGCATCCTCCTGCGCGATCAGGTTGGTGAGGTCCTTGAGCAGCCACTTGCGGTCGATCGCATCCACCTGCAGGTCGACTTCGCTCCCGCCCGTGGCCGGCCCGCCACCGCCCGCCGCCGAGTTCCATTCCACAGGCAGCACGCGTCCCGGCTGCGCGGCGCCGAGCCGCCGGAAGGTGGCGCAATCGGCGCGATGCACGCTGACGCCGCGCCCGCGCGTGAGGTAGCCGGCGACCGGCTCGCCCGGCAGCGGTTGGCAGCAGCGCGCCATCTGCATCAGCAGGTTGGCGACGCCAACGACGGTCGCGGCGGAGCCCTTGCCGGGCTTGCGGCGCGGCGCGGCGCGCGCGGGTGCCTGCGGCTGCAGGTGCGCATGCGTCGATTGCGGCGCGGCCGCCGCGGCGCGCGCGCGTTCGTGCTCGGACAGCGCACGCAGCACCTGGTGCGGGCCGACGTCGCCAAGCGCGACCAGCACCTGCAGGTCGTCCACCGCATCCACGTTGAAGCGGCGCAGCACCGGCGCCAGGTCCGCGTGCTGCAGGCCGACGCGCTTGAGTTCGCGCTCGAGCAGTTCGCGCCCGGCCTGCAGGTTGCGGGCACGGTCGAGGCGGTGGAACCAGGTGCGCACCTTCTCGCGCGAGCGCGCGCTGGCCAGGAATCCGTTCGAAGC
>CAMLSB010000060.1 GCA_946482565.1 uncultured Lysobacteraceae bacterium
AAGGAAGGCATCAGCGCCGAGGTCATCGACGTCGCCACGCTCAAGCCGCTGGATTTCGCGACCATCGCCGAGTCGGTGTCGCGCACGAACCGCTGCGTGATCGTGCACGAGGCCGCGAAGACCGCGGGCTTCGGCGCCGAAGTCGCCGCGCGCCTGGCCGAGGAATGCATGTTCGACCTGGTCGCCCCGGTCGAGCGCGTCACCGGCTACGACACCCACATCCCGCTGTTCCGCCTGGAGATGAAGTACCTCCCGAGCGTGGACCGCATCGTCACCGCGGCGAAGCGCGCGGTCGCCCATTCGTAAGGAACGACGGCAATGAGCAAGAAATTCCTGCTTCCCGACCTCGGCGAAGGCCTGCCGGACGCGACCATCGTCGAGTGGTACGTCAAGGAAGGCGACGTCATCCGCCTCGACGAGAACCTGGTGTCGATGGAGACGGCGAAGGCCGTGGTCGACGTGCCCTCGCCGGTCAGCGGCAAGGTGCTGAAGCTCGCCGGCGGCCCGGGCGACATCGTCGTCACCGGCACGATGCTGGCCGAGTTCGAAATCGATCCGTCGCTGCCGCAGCGTGCCGAAGGCCAGGACACCGGCCACCACCACGGTGCCGCCGCCGACCACAGCGTGGGTTCGCAGGATCCGGCGCCCGACAACCGCGTCGTTGCCTCCGACGAAGGCGGGGCGATTTCCGCCAAGGGCGCACCGGCGCCGCAGGGCCACGTCGATGCCGCCGCCCCCGCGAAGCGGGACGACGCGGGCACCGTGGTCGGCGCGATGCAGTCGTCCGATGCGGTGCGCAGCGAGGCCGCGGTCGCGGTCGGCGGCGTCAAGGCGATGCCGGCGGTGCGCGCAACGGCGCGCAAGCTCGGCGTCGACATCGCGCGCGTGCGTGCCAGTGGCCCCGACGGCACGGTGACGATGGCCGACGTGAAGCAGGCCGCCGCCGACGGTTCGGCGAAGCCCGGCGCCGCGCCGGCGCCGATGCGCGCGGGCCCCATCTCAAGCGCGCCCGCCGCCGCTTCCGCACCCGTCGCGGCGCAGCGCAGCACGCTGTCGCAGGCCGGCAAGCCGATGCGCACGCAGCCGCCCGGCGTCGCGGCCACCGGACAGCCCGAGCAGCTCAAGGGCGTGCGCCGCAACATGGCGCGCGTCATGGCCGATGCGCACGCGCAGGTCGTGCCGACCACGCTCGTCGACGACGCCGACCTGCACGCCTGGCTCGGGAAGCAGGACATCACCGGCCGCCTGGTGCGCGCGATCGTCGCGGCCTGCAAGGCGGTGCCGGCACTCAACGCCTGGTTCGACGGCGAGAAGCTCGTGCGCACGATGCACCCGCACGTCGACCTCGGCATCGCCGTGGACACCGATGACGGCCTGTTCGTGCCTGCGCTGCGCAACGCCGACATGCTCGACGGCAACGGCGTGCGCGCGGCCATCAAGCGCCTGCGCACGCAGGTCGAGGATCGCTCGATCCCGGCCAGCGAGCTGTCGGGCTACACGATCTCGCTGTCGAACTTCGGCATGTTCGCCGGCCGCTATGCGACGCCGGTCGTGGTGCCGCCGTGCGTTGCGATCGTCGGCGCGGGCAAGTTGTCGCACGACGTGGTCGCGGTCATGGGTGGCATCGAGGTGCACCGCCGCATGCCGATCTCGCTCACCTTCGACCATCGCGCCGCCACCGGCGGCGAGGCCGCGCGCTTCCTCAAGGCGCTGCTCGACGACCTGGCGCTCCCGCAGTAGAAAAAAAGGGGGCAGCCCCCTTTCCTGCTAGCCGCGCCTGAGCCAGGCGCGGCGCACGAAGATCGCGACGACCAGCACCAGCAGGAACACGCCGTAGCCGGCGGACGTCGCGAGGATCTGCGGCCACATCGCGCCGTACCGGCGGTCGGCGTAGCCGTGCGTCCAGTGCAGCGTGGCGATGAACGCGGCGATCGCAACCAGCAGCGCCACGATGTCGAATGCGCGGCGCCGCGCATGCCGCGGCTGGCGCGGATACACCCAGTACAGCACCGCCAGGATCAGGAACCACGGCGCGAACAGCAGCAGCGCCAGGTCGGGCATGCCGGAGAGGTTCATGCCTTCGCTTCTTCCGCGGCGTGCAACGCGTCGAGCGCTGCACGCACATCGGCGCCGTCGACGCCCTCGCCCATCGACAGGTCGGCATCGGCGCCCGCGAAGCCGTCGCGGCGCAATGCAGCGATGCGCGCGCCGGCGTCCTTCGGCGATTCGAAGCCGCGGCTGAGCAACAACACGCGCTCGCCATCGACGAGCTTGAAGTGGAAGCGGCCGTCGGTTTCGCGATACTGCTTGAACACCGGCAGCGCGGCTTTCGATGCGCCCGCGGCCGCGCTCGCATCAGCGCCCTTCGCTGCCGCAGCGGACGCCGCGCCCGCCCCCGCGCCGAGGTCGCGCAGGCCGACCGCATCGCGCAGCCGCTGCATCGTCGGGATCGCATGCGATTCGCGCAGTCGCTGCGCGCCATCGCGCAACAGCGCCTCGATGCGCCCCGGATGCGCCATCAGCGCGTCGTAGCGCTCGCGCATCGGCGCGACCTCCGCGTCGATGCGCTCGAACAGCTTCTGCTTCGCGTCGCCCCAGCCGATGCCGTCGGCATACGCCTGGCGCATTGCCGCGGTCTCGTCGGCGCTGGCGAACGCGCGGTAGATCTCGAACAGCGCGGACCCCTGCGTCTCCTTCGGCTCGCCCGGCGAGCGCGAGTCGGTGAGGATGGACAGGATGAGCTTGCGCAGCTGCTCGCGCGGCGCGAACAGCGGGATCACGTTGTCGTAGCTCTTGCTCATCTTGCGGCCGTCGAGGCCCGGCAGCGTCGCCACCTGCTCCTCGATCGCGGCTTCCGGCAACACGAAATACGCGTCGCCGTACAGGTGGTTGAACCGCTGCGCGAAATCGCGCGCCATCTCGATGTGCTGCACCTGGTCGCGGCCCACCGGCACCTTGTGCGCGTTGAACAGCAGGATGTCGGCGGCCATCAGCACCGGGTACATGTAGAGCCCTGCGGTGATGCCTGCGTCCTCGTCCTCGCCGGCCTCGCGGTTGCGGTCGTTCGCCGCCTTGTAGGCATGCGCCCGGTTCAACAGGCCCTTGCCGGCGACGCAGGCCAGCAGCCAGGTCAGTTCGGTGGTTTCGGGGATGTCGGACTGGCGGTAGAAGCGCACCTTGTCCGGATCGAGCCCGCAGGCGAGCCACGCCGCCGCGATCTCCAGCGTAGAGCGCTGCACGCGCGCCGGATCCTGCACCTTGATCAGCGCGTGGTAGTCGGCGAGGAAGTAGAAGCTCTCGACGCCCGGCGCGCGGCTGGCTGCGAGCGCCGGCCGGATCGCACCGACGTAGTTGCCCAGGTGCGGGGTGCCGGAGGTGGTGATGCCGGTCAGGACGCGGGTAGTGGCCATCGCGCCAGTTTACCGGAGCCGTTCGAACCCGCAGCGCCGCCTCGCGCGTTCCCGGAAGGCACCCCACCACGGAGCTTCGCCATGATCCGCCGCCTGCTGCTGGCCCTCTTCCTCTTCGGCGGCGTCGCCGCCTGGCATCCCGCGACGGCGCAGGCGCTGGTGCGCCTCGCGGTCGTCGACCGCGACGGCGGCGCCGAATCGCCGCAATACCCCGGGCGCGGCCAGCGCTGGATCGCGGGCGCGCCGGGCCACCGGTACGCGGTGCGGCTGTCCAATGTCACCGGCGAGCGGGTGCTGGTCGTGCTCTCGGTGGACGGCGTCAACGCGGTGAGTGGCGAGACGGCCGCAACCTCCCAGGCGGGCTATGTGCTCGATCCGTGGGAGACGGCCGACATCGCCGGCTGGCGCAAGTCGCTCGACGACGTGGCCGCATTCGTGTTCACCGACCTGGGCGACAGCTACGCCGCGCGGACGGGGCGACCGGACGACGTCGGCGTGATCGGCATCGCGGTGTTCCGCGAACGGCGCGCAACGCCGTGGTCGCGACCGGCATGGCGGCAAGGGCGCGCTGCGCCGCCGCCATCCGTTCCGCAGGCGCAGGCCTCGGCCGAAGCGAGCGGCGATGCAGCGCGCATGGCCAACGCTCCGGCCGCCGATGCCGCCAAGCAATCCCTGGGCACCGGGCACGGCGAACGCGAATGGGCACCGGTGGGCACGACGGGTTTCGTCCGCGCGAGCCGCGCTCCGGCCGAAGTGGTGGAACTGCGCTACGACACCGCGCGACGCCTCGCCGCGCTGGGCATCCTGCATCGCTGGCGTCCGGTTCCCGCGGTACCGCGTGCGTTCCCCGGTGGTTTCGTACCAGACCCGCCGGCCGGCTGAAGGCGCCGGCCGGCGTAACCTCGGGCTGGCGACCGTCAGGAAGACAGGGTCCGCTCGAAGTCGCGCACCTCGTTCTCGGCGCGGTCGCGATCCCAGCCGTACTGTTCCTGCAGCTTGCCGGCGAGGTACTTGCTGTCGCCCTGGGTCACGTCGAAGACGTCGTCCGTAAGGTCGCCCCACTTCTGCTGGGCCTGGCCCTTCAGCTGCGTCCACTTGCCGGCGATGATGTCCTTGTTCATGCGATCTCCTCTAGTCGATGGGGGTTTCCGGCCAATCGCGCCGGAACACCATCATCGCGGTGCGCATGTTCAATGCGGATCAAGTTTTTGTTGCGCGGGGATTGCATGCAAAAAAATGGGCCGGGTTTCCCCGGCCCATGCATCCTTGCGGACGCGCTCCTTGCAACCGACGGGCGGTTCAGCAGTGCGCGTCCTTGCAGTCCTCGGCCTTTTGTTCGACCTTCTGGCCGGCCTTCTGCACGTCCTTGCCGGCACCGGCCATCGTGTTGCAGGCGGTCAGCGTCGTGGTGGAAAAGCACGCCAGGATCGCCAGGGCGAAAAGACGCTTCATGGAATTCTCCTTCATCGTTAGGGGATTGAACGCGGGGGCCATGAAAGCGCATCGGCCCGTGAAGCCGGCGTGCAGCGCCCGCCGGTTCGCAGGCCTGGATCCGGAACCGTTCAGGAAGGGGCGACGGGCGTCGCGGCGCGTCAGTCGCGCATCAGGGTGGACTTGCCGAACAGGCTTTCCACCAGTTCCACCGAGACCCGGGCGGTCTCGTTGCGGTTGTCGAGCAGCGGGTTGAGCTCGACGATGTCGAGCGAGCCCATGCGACCGCTGTCGGCGATCATCTCCATCACCAGCTGCGCCTCGCGGTAGTTCGGGCCGCCGGGCACGGTGGTGCCGACGCCGGGCGCGATCGACGGGTCGAGGAAGTCGACGTCGAAGCTGACGTGCAGGTGCGTGTTCGCATCGACGCCGGCCAGCGCTTCCTCCATCGTGCGCTTCATTCCGACTTCGTCGATGTAGCGCATGTCGTACACGTCGAGGCCGTGCTGCTTGACCAGGCGCTTCTCGCCCTCGTCCACCGAACGGATGCCGACCTGCCGCACTTCCGCCGGCCGCAATGCGGGCGCGTCGCCGCCGAGTCGGGTGAGCGCTTCGGGCCCGATGCCGCACAGGCAGGCCACCGGCATGCCATGGATGTTGCCGGAAGGCGTGACTTCGTGGGTGTTGAAATCGGCGTGCGCGTCGAGCCAGAGCACGCGCAGCTGCTTGCCGGTGTCCCGGCAATGGCGGGCGACGGCGGTGATCGAGCCGATGCCCAGGCAGTGGTCGCCGCCCAGCATGATCGGCAGGCGGCCGCCGCGCAGTTCGGCGCCGACGGCCTCCATCACCAGGCGATTCCACGCGACGACCTGCTCGAGATGGCGATAACCGTCCACCGGCGGCTGCCAGGGATTGCCCGGACCCGCCAGGTTGCCGCGATCGGCGACATCGATGCCGCGCGCGGCGAGCGCTTCGCCGAGGCCGGCGATGCGCAGCGCGTCCGGACCCATCAGCGCGCCACGATGGCCAGCGCCGATGTCGGTCGGCGCGCCGATCAACGACACGGGTGGGTAACGTCGGCTCATCGTCGCTCCATGCATGCGGACGCCCGTCGTGCGTGACCGGGCCGTGGTGCCGGCACCCGGATTCGAACTGGGGACCTACCGCTTACAAGGCGGTTGCTCTACCAACTGAGCTATGCCGGCGTGGCTGGCGGGATTCTAGCGCACCGCGCCGGGAAGCCCGACGCGCGCAAGGCCGCGGTCCTGCGCCGTGCGGCCTCTTCGCTGCCATAGCGGCCGAGCGCGATGGTGTTGGCGTCGGCGCCGTCGCGCACGACCAGGTAGTCGCTGAAACCGGCTTCGCCGATGCGCGTGGCGGTGGCCTGCGCGGCCTCCGCCGTGGGCAGGCGGGGCAGCCAGACGCGCCATGCGGTCGCGGGGCCGGCGCCCCCTTCGCAAGACGTCGCGTCACTGGCGGTCGTTGGCTGCGCGGCATCAGGCGCGGCAGTGGCCGCAACTGCCGGCGGCGCTACGGGCGTCGATGCGGGCGTCGTTGCAGGCGCCGCGCGCATGGCGACAGAGTCCGCGGCCAAGGCCTGCGCGGCCGGCGACGATTCCGCCACGAGGTGCAGCCGCGCAGCGCCGGCCGGCGTTTCGACGGGCACGTCGGCCGGTGGCGACGCATGCAGCCACCACCAGGCGGCGGTGCCGAGGTTGAGGACGACGAGCAGGACGATCGCGGCGCGCTGGAGCATGCGTGGATTCTATGCGGACGCGCGCGCCCGGTGCGCGAGGCCTTCGAGGACCAGTGCCGGGGCGTGCACCGCGCCGGGCAGCCGCCGCAGCAGCGCGGGGGCACCGCCGCCATGCACCAGCAGTACCGGCGCGCGTCCCGTTCGAGCGACGGCCGCCTCCACGCTCTGCGCCACCAGCGCCAGCGCGGCGCCCTCGCAGCCGGAGGCGAGCGCGTCGTCGGTGTCGTCCGCGAATTCGGTGCAGGTGCCGCCCGTTTCGGGCAGCATCGGCACGCGCGCATGCAGCGCGGCGCGCATCAGCGCCGGCGACGGCGCGATGCGCCCGCCGAGATGGCGGCCGCCGTCGAGCAGGTCCACCGTCAGCGCGGTGCCCACGCCGACCACGAGCGAGACCGCCGTGGCATCGCGCGCGTGCGCGCCGAGCAGCGCGAGGAAGCGATCCACGCCGAGGCGCGAGGGTTCCGCGTAAGCGATCGACACGCCGCCCCACGCCGCCTGCGTGCGCGCGAGATGCACCTGGCTGCCGCGCGCCGCGAGCGCTTCGAGCAACGCGTCGCGCAGGGTCGGCGCGGCGACGCTCGCCACCCACGCGATATCGCAGTGCGCGGGCAGGCGCATTTCCCAGCCATGTTCGAATGCGGCGCCGTCGTGGCCGAGCGCGTGCACGGCGCCAAGGCTGCCGCCGGCATGCATCGACGCGAACTTCAGCCGGCTGTTGCCGAGATCGAACAGCCATGTCGCGCTCATGCAGGCCTCACGCTGACGTCGCCCGCATGCACCGCGAAGATCGCGCCGTCGTCGCCGCGTACCCGCAGCGAACCGTCCGCGCCGAGCCCGCACGCGATGCCGTCGCGCACCGCGTCGGCGCCATGCACGCGCACCGGTCGCGCTGCCAGCGCGTCGAGTTGCGCGTAACGCGGCAGGAACGCCGCCAGGCCTTCCGCATCGAAGGCATCGAACGCAGGCAGCCAGCGATCGAGCAGCGCCGCGACCACGTCGTTGCGCGAGGGCGCGACGCCGCCCGCGAGTCCCGCGAGGTCCCCCCACGGCTGGTCGATCGCCGCGGCGTGCGCGGCCGGCATCGCCACGTTGAGCCCGAAGCCCACCACCGCCCGCGCCGGGCCGCCGCCCTCGCCACCGCCCTCGACCAGCAGCCCGCCGATCTTGCGCAACCCGCCTTCGGGGCCGGCGACGACAAGATCGTTCGGCCACTTCAGCCGCACATCGTCGAAGCCCAGATCCTGCAGCGCTTCCGCCGCAGCCACGCCCGCCACCAGGCTCAGCCCGGCCAGGCGCGCCAGGCCGCCGCCGAAACGGCGCGCCAGCGACAGGTAGATGTTGGCTGCCAGGGGCGACGCCCAGGCCCGCCCGCGCCGGCCGCGACCGCCGGTCTGGCGCTCGGCGAGGAGCACCGAGGCGCCGCTCGCCGGCGTCTCCCGCGCCAGCAGCGCCGAATTCGTCGAATCGATGGTCCAGGCCACCTCGAGCGCGGCCAGTCCCGTGCGCGACGCGGGAGCCATCGCCGTCCGGATCGCGTCCGGATCCAGCAGCACCAGCGGCTGCTCCAGGGCATAGCCGCGGCCGGGCCGGACCGCGATCCCCACCCCGGCGGCGCGCAGCGCCTCGATGTGCTTCCACACCGCCGTCCGGGTCTGGCCGGCCTCGCGCGCCAGTTCGGCCCCGCTCACCGGGCCGGAAGCCAGGCGCGCGAGCAGGTCGCGTTCGTTCATGGGGAAAAGGCGCGTTGCGGCACCGCCGCAGTCTGCCGGAACGTCCCCCGGTTGTCTGCTGCAAAGCAGCATTGCAACCATCGGTCTTCACGCCGCATCGACTGTTATAGTGCGGGACCGCTTCCGGCCCCGTGCATCCCTCCAGGATCGCCGCCATGAACGCATTGCGACATGCCCCCGCCCTGCTTGCCCTGTGCCTGCTCTCGTCAGCAGCAGCCGCGGCGAGCGCGGGCACCCGCGAACCGCGCATGCACGGCCCCGGCGGCGACGGCGGCGAATGCACCCAGGCCGACGCCGGCACCGCGCCCGACGCGGCGCCCGACGCGACCACCACCACGGCCAAGCCCGGCACCACGCCCGCGGTGAAGCCGCCGGCGGCGACGCACATCAAGCCCGCGATCACCGTGCGCGGCGGCAGCGACGACGGCAGCAGCGTGCACGCGCCGCGCTGGCACAGCTTCCTGCCGGGCATGTTCCGCTGAGCGCAAGGCGGCGTTGGCACCACTGACGTCATGGCTGCGGCGCCTGCGCCGCACTCCCGAACCCATCGATCCTGCCCTGTGGCGCGAAGCCCGCACGGCGCTGCCGTGGCTGCGCAGCCTGGCACCCGACGCCGACGCCGCGCTCGCAGCGCTCGCCGCCGGCTTCCTGCAGCGCAAGACGATCACCCCGCTCGCCGGCCTCGAACTCGCGGAGATCGATCGCGTGCGGCTCGCCGCGCTGTGCTGCCTCCCGCTGCTGGGTTTCGGCGCCGAAGGCCTGCACGGCTGGTCGCAGCTGCTGGTGTACCCGGACGCGTTCCGCGTCGACCGCAGCCACGTCGATGCCGCCGGCGTGATGCACGAAGGGCAGGACGAGCTGATCGGCGAAGCCTGGGACGCGGGCCCGCTGGTGCTGTCGTGGGCCGACGTGCAGGCCGACATCGCCGATCCATGGAGCGGCTTCTGCGTCGCCGTCCACGAAATGGCGCACAAGCTCGATGCGCTCGATGGCGCGCTCGACGGCACGCCGCCGTTGCCGCGCGCATGGCAGCGCGAATGGGCCGGCGATTTCCAGCGCGCCTACGATGCGTTCGCGCGCGACGTGGATCGCGGGCGGCGCGTGGCGATCGACGACTACGCAGCGGAGTCGCCGGAGGAATTCTTCGCGGTGTGCAGCGAGTACCACTTCAGCGCGCCGAAGCGCCTCGAGCGCGCGATGCCCGCCGTCGCCGCCCACCTCGCCCGCCTCTACGCCTTCCGCCCGGCGGCTTCGTAAGCCGGGTTCGTCGCTTCGGGGCTGGGCGACGCGCGCTTCCCCGCTTCGAGTGGGAAGAGCAAGAGCAACATCCGGGCGGCTCACGCGTGCAAATACCCAACGGCTTCGGTAGCTGCTTTTGCTCTCCATCGAAGCGGTGGGAGGCGACGTGCGGGGGCGGTGGATGCGTGCGGGGACTTCCGGGGGCGTCGGCGCCATGGATGGCGCCGAAGAGCCTACATGGACG
>CAMLSB010000061.1 GCA_946482565.1 uncultured Lysobacteraceae bacterium
TCGAGGTCGATCAGGCGCTGGTCCAGCGCAGCCTGGTCGCCATCGAAGCCCTGCAAGGCCTGGGCGACCGCGCCGTTGACGTTGGCGACGGCATTGCGCACGCCCTTGCCGAGGTAGCGCGTCCTGTCGCCATCGCGCAGCTCGACCGCCTCCTTCGAGCCGGTGGAAGCGCCCGAAGGCACCATCGCGCGGCCGAAGCTGCCGTCGCCGAGCGTGACCTCCGCTTCCAGCGTCGGGTTGCCGCGGCTGTCCAGGATTTCGCGTGCGTGAACCTTGGCGATCGTCGTCATCTGTCTCGTTTCGCGTATCGAGGGGGAATGTTTCAAGCCTGGCTTTCGAGGAAGCCGGCGCGCTTGGTCGCGGCGTCGAGCGCCATCATCGTTTCGAGCAGCGCGCGCATCTTCCCGAGCGGCCAGGCGTTGGGGCCGTCGCTGAGGGCCTTGTCCGGGTCGGGGTGCGTTTCCATGAACACGCCCGCCACGCCCACCGCGATCGCCGCGCGCGCCAGCACCGGCACGAACTCGCGCTGGCCACCGGACTTGCCATCGGCGCCGCCGGGCAGCTGCACCGAGTGCGTCGCGTCGAACACCACCGGGCAGCCGGTGTCGCGCATCACGCTCAGCGAACGCATGTCGCTGACCAGGTTGTTGTAGCCGAAGCTCGCGCCTCGCTCGCAGGCCATGATCTGCGTGTTGCCCGTCGCCTTCGCCTTCGCGGTGACGTGCTTCATCTCCCACGGCGACAGGAACTGGCCCTTCTTGATGTTGACGGGCCGGCCGGCGCTGGCGACCTTCTGGATGAAGTCGGTCTGCCGGCAGAGGAACGCGGGCGTCTGCAGCACGTCGACGACCGCGGCGACCTCGTCCATCGGCGTGTATTCGTGCACGTCGGTGAGCACCGGCACGCCGACCTGGCGCTTCACTTCCTCCAGCACCTTCAGGCCCTCTTCCAGGCCAGGGCCGCGGAAGCTCGTGCCCGAGGTCCGGTTGGCCTTGTCGAAGCTCGACTTGAAGATGAAGGGGATGCCGAGCGCCGAGGTGATTTCCTTGAGCGTGCCGGCGGTGTCGAGCTGCAGCTGCATCGACTCGATCACGCACGGACCGGCGATCAGGAAGAACGGCTGGTCGAGGCCGACCTCGAATCCGCAAAGCTTCATGCGCTGGCTTCCTTCAGCAGGCGACCGCCGGCCTGCGCCCTGTGTTCGCGCGCGGCACGCACGAAGCCGATGAACAGCGGATGCCCGCTGCGCGGCGTCGACAGGAATTCCGGATGCGCCTGGCAGGCCAGGAACCACGGATGCATGGACTGCGGCAGCTCGATCATTTCCACCAGCGTGTCGTCCATCGACTTGGCGCTGATCACCAGGCCGGCGTCCTCGAGCTGGGTGCGATAACGGTTGTTGAACTCATAGCGATGGCGGTGGCGCTCGCCCACCACGTCCGCGCCGTAGAGGCGATGCGCGAGCGTGCCCTGGCGCACGCGCTGTTCCTGCAGGCCCAGGCGCATCGTGCCACCCAGGTCGCTTTCCTCGCTGCGGCGCTCCACGTCGCCGGACGCGGTGCGCCACTCGGTGATCAGGCCGATCACCGGGTACGGCGTCTGCTTGTCGTTCTCGGTGCTGTTCGCGTCCGCCATGCCGGCGACGTGGCGCGCGTAGTCGACCACCGCGGCCTGCATGCCGTAGCAGATGCCGAAATACGGGATGCCCGCCTCTCGCGCGTGCCGCGCCGCCAGCACCTTGCCCTCGAAGCCGCGGTCGCCGAATCCGCCCGGGACCAGGATGCCGTCGACACCGGCCAGCGCGGCGGCGCCATCGCGCTCGACCTCGCTGGATTCCAGCCACTTCAGCGACACCTTCGTGCGCTGGCGCAGGCCGCCGTGCTTGAGCGCCTCGGCGAGCGACTTGTAGGCGTCCTGGTGGTCGACGTACTTGCCGACGACCGCGATCGTGACCGCGTCGACCGGATGCTCGGCCGCGTCGACCACCGCTTCCCACTGCGACAGGTCGGCTTCGCCGGCACGCTCGCCCAGTCGCAGCTGGTCGACCACGATCTGGTCCAGCCCCTGGTCGTGCAGCCACATCGGGATCTTGTAGATGTTGTCCAGGTCGATGGCCGAGATCACCGCGCGCTCGGGCACGTTGGTGAACAGCGCGATCTTGCGGCGTTCGCCGTCCGGGAGCGGCTGCTCGCTGCGGCACACCAGGATGTCGGGCTGGATGCCGATCGAGCGCAGCTCCTTCACGGAGTGCTGCGTCGGCTTGGTCTTGAGCTCCCCGGCGGCGGCGATCCACGGCACCAGGGTGAGGTGCATGAACATCGCCTTGTCCGGCCCGCGCTCGGTGCGCAGCTGGCGGATCGCCTCCAGGAACGGCAGCGACTCGATGTCGCCGACCGTGCCGCCGATCTCGACGAGGGCCACGTCGAAGCCGGCCGTCGCCGCGTCGATGCAGCGCTTGATCTCGTCGGTGATGTGCGGGATCACCTGCACGGTGCCGCCGAGGTAGTCGCCGCGGCGCTCCTTGCGGATCACGGCTTCGTAGATCTTGCCGGTGGTGATCGAATTCTTGCCGGACAGGCGGGTGCGCAGGAAGCGCTCGTAGTGGCCCAGGTCGAGGTCGGTCTCGGCGCCGTCGTCGGTGACGTAGACCTCGCCGTGCTGGAACGGGCTCATGGTGCCCGGGTCGACGTTGATGTACGGGTCCAGCTTCATCATCGTGACCCGCAGGCCGCGGGCCTCGAGGATCGCGGCCAGCGACGCGGCGGTAATGCCCTTGCCCAGCGAGGACACCACGCCCCCGGTGACGAAGATCAGGGGCGTGACGGGGCTGTTGGGCGTCATGGCGGCAGCGGCTCGCTGGAAAGCCCCATTCTACCGGAACAGGGTCGCCCGGACCGAGGGCCGGGCGGCGGCCGGACTTTCCAGCGTTTACCATGTCCGGACTGACCGAGGAGCCCTTGCATGCGCATCATTCCGTTCGTTTTCGCGGCCCTGCTGGCCATCGCCATGCCCGCACGCGCCCAGCAGCAGGCACGGCCCTACGAGCAGGTGCCGATCAACGACCTCGTGTCCCAGACCCAGAAGGCGAGCCCCTCGGCGGGCACGGTGGACCTGGTGTGGTGGCTGCCGCCGGCGTTCTGGGAAGTCTCGCTGGCGCACGCGCCGGGCGTGGATGATTCGATGCGCAAGGAGATCCACGACCTGTTCGGGAAATACGTCGTCGTCGCGGCGGTCAAGGGCGCGATCGGCAACTTCGGCGTCAACAGCTACCTCAGCGAGGACGAGCTGCGCGGGAAGTTGCAACTGGTCGCGCCCGATGGCTCGGTGCACACGCCCATCGCAACGGCCGACCTCGACCCGCGGCTGAACGTCGTGGTCGGCGTGCTCAAGCCGGTATTCCAGAGCATGCTGGGCGACCTCGGCAAGAACCTGAATTTCTTCGCGTTCCCTGGCGAGGCCGACGGCCACGCCATGGTCGATCCGCTGGGCAAGGGCAAGATGGTCGTCAGGCTCGACGGCGAGGACTATGACTTCCGCCTGCCACTGGACGCGCTGCTCGTGCCCAGCCAGGACCCGAAGACGCTGGAGCAGTTCCCCGGCAGCTATCGCTTCAATCCCTACACCGGCGCCGCGCTGCGCACCACGGCACCGGAGTGAGCGCGGGCATGGCCGCACGCTACGACGCCGCCGACATCGAAGTCCTGTCCGGGCTGGACCCGGTCCGCCGCCGTCCCGGCATGTACACGGACACCGCGCGGCCGAACCACCTGGCGCAGGAAGTCGTCGACAACTCGGTGGACGAGGCGCTGGCCGGCCACGCCGGCAGCATCGCGGTGACCTTGCACGCCGATGGCTCGTGCGAGGTGGCGGACGACGGTCGCGGCATGCCGGTCGACATCCACCCCGAGGAGAAGGTGCCGGGCGTCGAACTGATCCTCACCCGCCTGCACGCGGGCGGCAAGTTCAACAACCGCAACTACACCTTCTCCGGCGGCCTGCACGGCGTCGGCGTGAGCGTGGTCAACGCGCTGTCGAAGCGGCTCGACGTGTTCATCCGCCGCGATGGCAACGAATACCGCATGGCCTTCGCCGACGGCGATCGCGCGAGCAGGCTCGAGGTCGTCGGCAGCGTCGGCAAGCGCAATACGGGAACGCGGCTCCGCTTCTGGCCCGACCCGAAGTATTTCGACAGCCCGAAGTTCAACCTGCGGGCGCTGCGCCACCTGCTGCGCGCGAAGGCCGTGCTCTGCCCCGGCTTGTCCGTGTCGCTGGTGGACGAAGCCAGCGGCGAGCGCTGGGAATGGCATTACGAGGACGGGCTGCGCGACTACCTGAAGGGCGAGCTCGCCGGCGCCGAACTGCTGCCGCCGGAGCTGTTTTCCGGGCAACTGCGCAAGGACACGGAGATCGTCGACTGGGCCCTGGCCTGGGTGCCGGAAGGCGAGCTCGTGCAGGAAAGCTACGTCAACCTGATCCCGACGCCGCAGCATGGCACCCACGTCAACGGCCTGCGCACCGGCTGCACGGACGCGCTGCGCGAGTTCTGCGACTTCCGCAACCTGCTGCCGCGCGGCGTCAAGCTCGCGCCGGAAGACGTGTGGGACCGCATCGCATTCGTGCTGTCGCTGAAGATGACCGAGCCGCAGTTCAGCGGCCAGACCAAGGAGCGCCTGAGCTCGCGCCAGGCCGCCGGTTTCGTCGAGGGCGCGGCGCACGACGCGTTCTCGCTGTGGCTCAACACGCACACCGAGGCCGGCGAGAAGATCGCGCAGCTCGCGATCGAGCGCGCGTCGGCACGGCTCAAGACCGAGAAGCAGGTGGTGCGCAAGAAGGTCACGCAGGGCCCCGCCCTGCCCGGCAAGCTCGCCGACTGCATCTCGCAGGACCTGTCGCGCACCGAGCTGTTCCTCGTCGAAGGCGATTCGGCGGGCGGCAGCGCGCGCCAGGCGCGCGACAAGGACTTCCAGGCGATCCTGCCGCTGCGCGGCAAGATCCTCAACACCTGGGAAGTCGCCTCGGGCAGCGTGCTGGCCTCGCAGGAAGTGCACGACCTCGCGGTCGCGATCGGCTGCGACCCCGGCAAGGACGACGTGTCCGGCCTGCGCTACGGCAAGATCGTGATCCTCGCCGACGCCGATTCCGACGGCCTGCACATCGCGACGCTGCTGTCTGCGCTGTTCCTCAAGCACTTCCCGGCACTCGTCGCCGCCGGCAACGTGTTCGTGGCGATGCCGCCGCTGTTCCGCGTCGACGTGGGCAAGCAGGTGTTCTATGCGCTCGACGAGGAAGAGAAGCGCCTGCTGCTCGAGAAGATCGAGCGCGAGAAGATCAGGGGCGCCGTGCACGTCACCCGCTTCAAGGGCCTGGGCGAGATGAACCCGTCGCAGTTGCGCGAGTCCACCATCCACCCCGATACGCGCCGGCTGGTGCAGCTCACCGTGGACGACGGCGCGCAGACCGCGTCGCTGATGGACATGCTGCTGGGCAAGAAGCGAGCCGGCGACCGAAAGGCCTGGCTCGAGCGCAAGGGCGACCTCGCCACCCTGGAAGTGTGACCGGCGGCCGCCCCGCTTTGCGGGGACGCTCGATGGGCTTACGCTTGGACTGCCCGGGGAGCGGGCGTTCGTCGACATGGGGAATGGAATGAATCGTTCAGGCGCCGCCATCGCGGCAAGCGTGTTGTTGTCCCTGTGTGCCGCGGATGTCGCCGCGCAGGCCTTGTCCGCCGACGATTTCACCCGACGGGCGGAGGCAACGGACATCTCGATGTCTCCTTCCGGGCAATACGTGGCCATGGCGGTGCCGACCCCGGACGGCATGGAATCGCGGCTCGAAATCCTCGACATCGCGACCGGCAAGTCGCAGATCCTGCGGTTCGGCCCCCAGCAGCATGTCGGCGACATCATCTGGACCGCGGACGAGCAGGTCGTGGTTTCGCGAGCCGAAATGCAACCGATGAAGGCGCAACCCGTCACCCTGGGCGAGCTCTACACCACCGACGTCAAGGGCAAGAACCAGGATGTGCTGTTTGGCTACATCCCCGAGCACAACGGCAAGCGGGGCAAGCGCAACGACCACGGCTGGTCCGAAGTCGCCGCCGTCCTGTCCGCGGAACCCGGCATGGCGCTGGTCGAATTCACCTGCTGGGATTGCGGCGAAGAACCCGACACGGTCATCTTCAAGGTCGACACCCGTACCGGCGCGCGCAAGGAGGTCGAGCGCCACGGCGACCGCGCCAGCTTCCAGTTCGACCGCACGGGGGAAGCGCGGGTGCGCACGACCTGGACCGACGACGACCAACCGGTCCTGGCCTATCGCCGGCACAAGGGCGATGCCTGGGCTCCCCTGCCCAAATCGATCGCGGGCCGGCTGATCGATGCCGTGCGCTTCGCCCCCGACAACAACACGCTTTACGCGATCGTCAGCGATGCGGGAGAGCCGGCACAGGCCTATCGCATCGACCTGGATGCGGGTACGCGCACCCGGCTGGCCGGCGATCCGGACGTGGAAGTCGACGGCTTCATGTATGAAGGCCTCGGCGGCATCCCGTTCGCGGTGACCTACACCGCCGCCAAGCCTGCGCTGCAGTACATCGATCCGCAGTCCGAGTGGGCGCAGCTGCATGCAGCGCTGATGAAGTCGTTCCCCGGGCAGTTCGTGTCCTTCAGGAGCTTCAGCCGCGACGGCAGCAAGGTGATGTTCTCGGTCTGGTCCGATCGCAACATCGGCAGCTACTACCTCTACGACCGGACCGCGAAGCAGCTGCAGAAGGTCATCGACTACAAGCCGTGGCTCAAGGTGGAGGACATGGCGCCGACCCGGCCCATCGAGTTCACCAACCGCGCTGGCCAGAAGCTGTTCGGCTTCTACACCGCCATGGGCAGCGGCCCGAAGCCGATGGTGGTGATGGCCCACGGCGGTCCCTTCGGCATCTCCGACACCTGGGGCTTCGACGACCAGGTCCAGTTCCTCGCCAGCCGCGGCTACGCGGTGCTGCAGGTGAACTACCGTGGCTCCGGTGGGCGCGGCGAAGCTTTCGAGGAAGCCGGGTGGAAGGGCTGGGGCACCACCATCCAGCAGGACATCACCGATGGCGTGCACTGGGCGATCGAGCAGAAGCTCGCCGACCCCGCGCGCATCTGCACGTTCGGCGCCAGCTTCGGCGGTTACACGGCACTGATCCAGCCGATCCTGGAGCAGACGCTGTACAAGTGCGCGATCGGCTACGCGGGTGTCTACGACCTGTCCTTGCTGCAGGGCACGAAGAAGAACCGTGGCATGAACGACAGCGGCGTCCGCTTCTTCGAGCGCACGATGGGAACCGACCAGGCGATGCTCGCGAAATACTCGCCGGATGCGCGCGCCGCGGAGTTGAACGTCCCCGTCATGCTCGTGCACGGCACCGACGACAAGAACACCGACATGAACCAGTTCAAGGCGATGGTGTCCGCCATGGACGACGCAGGCAAGCCGGTCGAGACCTATGTCGCCAAGGGCGAAGGCCACGGCTTCGTGAAGCCGGAGAACCAGGCCGAGCTGTTCCGCCGCATCGCGGCGTTCCTCGACAAGTACATCGGTCCGCACGCGAAGTGACCGGTCGCGGGGCCGCGGCGCAATGCCGCGGCCTCGTCCCGTCAGGCGAGCGCGGTTTCCAGCAGCTCGCGCAGCAGCGACTGCAGGCGCGAGGCGCCCGCCTCGTCCCAGTCGAAGCTGTCCTCGTCCACGTAGTTGCGCTGGCTGATCTCCAGCTGCACGGCGTCCACGCCCCGCGCGGGCGCACCGTAATGGCGCGTGATGTAGCCGCCCTTGAAACGGCCGTTCGCGACCCAGTCGTAGTTCGATTGGGCCGACAGCACGGCTTCGAGCCGTGCCTGCAACGCCTGCGAACAACTCGCGCCGCCCGCGGTCCCGAGGTTCAGGTCCGGCAAGCGGCCTTCGAACAGGAACGGCACCTCGCCGCGGATCGAATGCCCTTCCCACAGCACCACGCGACCGTGCGCGGCATGCAGGCGCGCGAGTTCGGCGGCCAGCGCGTCGTGGTAGGGACGCCAATAGCGCTCGACGCGCGAGGCGATTTCCGGCGCGTCGGGCACCTGTCCTTCGAGGTAGACTGGATCGCCACTGAAGCGCACCGCCGGGCACAGGCCCGTGGTGTTCTGCCCCGGATACAGCGAGGTGTCGTCCTCGGGCCGGTTCAGGTCGACGACGTAGCGCGAATGCCGTGGCACCAGCACCGACGCACCGAGTTCGCGCGCGAACGCATACAGGCGCGAGACGTGCCAGTCGGTGTCCGGCGCGCGTCGCGCCTCCGGCGTCATGCGCGCCGCCAGCCCGGGCGGGATCACGCTGCCGTCGTGCGGCAGGCTCACGAGCAGCGGCGCCGTGCCGCGGTGCAGGCTGAAGATCTCCTGGCCGATCCCGTGGTCGCGGGTGTCGTGGTTCGTGTCGCCCATGCCGTGCCTCCGCGGGCTGCCTAGCCCATCAGCACGACTTCCTCGGCGGAAGTCGGGTGGATCGCGACCGTGTCGTGCAGGTCGGCCAGGGTGATGCCGCGCTTCAGCGCGACGGCGAAGCCCTGCAGCATCTCGTCGGCGGCTTCGCCCAGCAGGTGGATGCCGACGACGCGTTGCCGCGCGGGCGCATCGACATCGCCGTCGCCGTCGCCGTCGCCGTCGCCGTCGCCATTGCCGTTGCCTTCCGCGCCGGCGACGCAGACGAGCTTGAACAGGCTGCGCTGCGGAGAGTCCGCCAGCGCATGCAGCATCGGCCGGAAGCCGGCGGCATGCACGCGCACCTTGTCGCCGTGCGCCGCCCTTGCCTCTTCCTCGGTCAATCCGACCTTGCCGATCGGCGGATGCGAGAACACGACCGTCGCGATGTCGTCGTAGTCCAGCCGGGCGTCGTCGCGGCCGCCGAACAACCGGTCCATCAAGCGCCGCGCGGCGGCGATCGCCACCGGCGTGAGTTGCGCGCGACCGGCGAGGTCGCCGACCGCGTGGATGCCGGGCACGCTGGTGCGCTGGAACGCGTCGACCTGGACATGGCCGCGCGCATCCAGCGCCACGCCCGCGGCTTCCAGGCCGATGCCGTCGCTGTTCGGCCGCCGGCCGGTGGCCATGATCACGCGATCGAACGGCTCGCTGTCGTGGCCGTCGCCGTCGCCGTCGCGCAGCACGATGCCGCCAGCCACGCTGCGCAACGAGCGCAGCGTGGTGCCGAAGTGCGCGTGGATCCCTTGCTGACGGTAGTCCTCGGCGAGCTGCGTGGCGATGTCGGCGTCGAAGCCCTGCAGCAGGCGCCGCCCGCGCACGAACAACTCGACATGGCTGCCCAATGCCTGCAGCACGCCGGCAAGTTCGACCGCGATGTAGCCGGCGCCGACGACCGCGACGCGGCGTGGCGCGGCGTCGAGCGCGAAGAAGCCGTCCGAATCGATCGCCAGGTCGGCGCCGTCGATCGCCGGCCGCTGCGTCCGCCCGCCCGTCGCGAGCAGCACCTGCGGCGCGCGCAGCTCGATGCCGTTGTCGCAGGCGACCACGCCCGGCGCGACGAGCCGGCCCCGCACCGGCATCAGCACGATGCCGGACGCGTCGATGCGACGCAGGTAGCTGGCATGGATGTTGGCGATGTACTTCTGCCGGAACGCGATGAACGCATGCCAGTCGAGCGCCGGCAACGGCGTGGGCAGCGCGAAGCCGAGCTCGCGCGCGAGCGCCAGCTTCTGCGCGAGGTCGGCGGCCAGCCACATCGCCTTCTTCGGCACGCAGCCGACGTTGACGCAGGTGCCGCCGAGC